>JBEKDN010000026.1:0-27095 GCA_050014335.1 Occallatibacter sp.
AAGTGACGAAGAACAGCGCATCACGTACGTCGGTATCAGTCGGGCTCGCGACCGTCTTTTCCTCACCACGCCGATCCTCACTGCGGAACAAGAACAACGAGCGCTGGAACTGGGGCTTCAGGTTGCATATGTCGAGAAGTACTCGTAGAGAAAGGTGAGGGCCGGCGCAAGCACCGCAATCGTGATTTGGGAGCATGGCGGCATGGCTGGCGCGGACCTTCGTGTTTTTTGCGTGTCGACGGAATTCGTCTCGATGTTTTGCTGTGCTTCGTTTACGATTAGACAGCGGAGTGAATTCTGGCTGGATCAAACGCCGGAAGGGAGGTCTGGTTGACTATGCTCAAACTATGCTCGAACAACCCGTATAGGCCTCTACAGAACTCTATGGAACCTAACCCAAGATGTTGCGTAAGTCTTTGTAAAGAAAGAAAACAGGACGCTTGCGAAAATATCGCAGCGGACTCAAAATCCGCCGCCCTTCGGGGCATGGGGGTTCGACCCCCCCTCCCGGCACCATAAAATCAATAGCTTACGGCAAGTAAGCATACACTATTTGCGGACGATTTTTTTACACATCTCTTACACGTTTTCGGCAGCTGTTCGGTAGTGAGGGCGAGGAGGTAAGCGCGTATGCCCGAACACTTCATAATCCTCGGTGGAAAGGTTCACATTTACAAGCGTTTAAATATTTCTAGCTGGCAATGCGCGACCTATTTAGCCGGAAAGAGTCGACGCACAACCACCAAAGAATACAGCCTCTCGAAGGCAAAGGAAATCGCAAAGGACTGGTATTTGCAGCTACGGGGAAAGCTCCGCAGCGGCGAGTTGAAAAGCGGCAAACAATTCTGGGAAGCAGCAGAGCTTTATCTGCGCGAATTCGACATCATCACTCAGGGACAACGGAGCCAGGCCTATGCGCGGGGACAGTAGGCGCGTACAAAAGGCCATATGGTCCCCTTTTTTGGCAACATGTTGCCTCTTGAGATCACGGCTGGCAAAGTTAACAAATACCGCAACCATCGGCTCGCAGAATGCAAAGCTATCGGAGACGCGTGCGGTTGCGCCGACGACGCCCAGAGGAATAAGCGCGCCCGGCGAACGAGTGCCGGACGCGCCTTCGCCGCCCTCGCATAGAAGATTGAAGCAGCCGTGGCTTCCCGCCAGACGCATGGATGCGTAGTAGTTCCACGTATCCTCAGGATGCTTATAGGTGCCGATCACGGCGGCAAGGTCGGCATTCACGCTGCGGCCGATTCCTCCGTCGGCGGCGCCGACGCCTCCTTCCATGCGAAGTCCTCGCGTAGCTTGATAGCGTGTGGCGACCTTGATGCAGACTTCCTGGTTGCTACTCGAATCATTGGAAAAGAGGAGATAGAAACCGAGATCGGTGTGGCCCGGCACGACGCAACAGGCCGCCGAAGGTTGTCAGCGGCGGCAGGGCAGCTCTTTCTTTGCAAGCCTGCGACTGAATCATGCCGGCCGGAGGAGAATCGATGCGATCCAGAGAACAAGGAGCGCCCGCGCCGCAAGCGCACGCTTGGCTGATGTGCGGGTAAAGTGCCATATAGCCGTTGTAGAAGCACGCGAAACTTGCGCAGCAGAGTCCAGACTTTTCTGCGCGCAGATAGATCAAAGGAATCCACAGGTAATTTCCTTTCTGGTATTGGTCTCATTGGCTTGCAGCGCTTCCGATGCGGATCGCGAGGCATCGGAAGCCTTTGGACGCTTGTTCTGGCCATTAAACAATCACGCGGACATGGCGCTAGCCGCCAATAAACTTCGATCCCCAGATCAGCAGGGCTATGCCCAGGATGATTCGGTAGACGGCGAACATGGTGAAGCCGTGCTTGCGGACCCAGAAGAGGAACCACTCGACTACGCCGAGGGCGACGATGAAGGAGACGACAAAGCCGATGATGAGGACAATCCAGTTGTTGCCGGTCATGACGACGTGAGCGGCGACGCCGTGGCTGGGGAAGACTTCTTTCTTCAAGTCCCAGACAGTTGCGGCGATCATTGTGGGAATGGAGAGAAGGAAGCTGAATTCGAGGGCGGACGGGCGATCCATGCCGACCATCTGGCCTGCGGCGATGGTGGACATGGAGCGCGAAGTGCCAGGAAAGACGGCCGAGAGCGTCTGGCAAAGGCCGATCCAGATGGCCTGGCCGATGCTCATCTCTTCGACGTGGGTAGTGTTGGGTTCGTGGCGCTGACTCCAGGAATCGATAATCCACATAAGGATGCCGCCGGCGAGCAATGCAATCGCCATGACGTTGAGGCTGGCCAGATTTTTCTCACTCCATTTGTGCAACAGAAGCGCAGGGATCGAGGTGCACACAAAGGCGACCAGCGTGAGGGAAATGGGATGATTGATCCAAGTGCGGTCACCGCCTTCCCCCTTGGGAAAGCTACGGAAGAAATCAATAATGCGGGTCAGGAAGAGGAGCAAGAGCGCCAGGATCGCGCCCAGCTGAATCACGATGGTGTACATCTTCCAATATGCGTCATCGAGCGGAATCCTCATCAACGCTTCGGTGATGCGCAAATGCGCCGTCGAGCTGACCGGCAAAAATTCGGTCAAGCCTTCCACGATGCCCAACAGAACAGACTGAATATATTCGTTCAAGAAGCCTCCAAGGCGGACTTACTCGCGGTCTATGCCGTAAACGGGAACGCCCTGATCCAATTTGAACACGAGCGCGGCGGCGCGGGCGGGAAAATCAGAGGGAGGAAGCTTGTCTTTCAACCTCTCCGCGAATTCGCGCAGTTTGGAAGCCAATTCTTTGGCGTGGGCGTGGGCGGCGTTGCTCTTGCTGTCGCTGCCGTCGGCTGCGAACATATCGGTGAGCACAGCCTGGCGATAGACAGCCAGATAGAGAGCCTGTGCGGTACGCGGTCCATCGGGATGCTCGGCTGCGTAGCGCTCATACTCCTCGGATTCCCGCTCAGGGCATTTTGGCGAGCCTTGCCAGTCGCCGCAGAGCTTGTTGTCGATGAGTTCGAAGGCGGCCAAGTCCGCCTGACGGCTATGCGGATAAAGGTGGATCACTTTCTTGAGCTCATCCTCGTCCATGAGGTCGCGCATTTCGGGGTCGCGCTCACGAGCGGAGGGGCGTGTTGCGGCATCGGCCTTTTGTAGCTGCCAGAGAATGTCAGCGGCGCGCCATGCGGCTTCGGGCACCAGCGGCGAGTTGGGATACATTTCGACGAGGCGGCGGTAGAGCAGGCGCGCGCTCTGCGCGGCATTCACGGGGCCGCGCGGGTCGCTGGCCAATTGCTCCTGATTGGCTGCCTCGCCGAGCAAGATCAGGTCGCCACCGGCGCTTGTTTCGATTACGACTCCTTTGGCTTCAATCCAGCCGGAGATGGGCGGCGTGACTTCGTCATGGCCGATCTCGGGTGCGTCTTTCTGGCGCGTCTCTTGAATGTCGGTGTTGGCATAGACGCGCAGCCATGAGCCGCTGTGCTCGGCCACGACCATTTCGCGGCCGATCTGCACGCGATCCACTTTTTGCGAGGTGGAGTCAGCCGAGATGTAGAGCCAGGTTACGCGCAGGACAGTGGCGCGAGGGCCGGCCATGGGCTTTTCCAGTTGCGGCTGTTTTTTGTCGGCGCTGGCTGGCAGAGCGCTGAGCAAGGCGAGAGCCAGCATAAGAGCGCGGGGAGCGAGACTGCGGCCGATTCTGCTGCGGCCGATGAAAATGCGAGAGTACTTCATTGAGGAAATCATAGAACAGGGAACAGGAAACGCGGATCGGATTTCCCGATTTGCTTTCCGAGCAACAAGAGAATTGGGTGTGACGGTTTGTAAACAAAACCAGCAAGTTAGCCACCGTTTCGCGGTGATGGCGAGTTGGCGAGTTGGCGACAAGTTTATTGACTCCTTAACTCGACACGACGAGTTTAGCAGCTTCCTATGAACAAGATTCTGATTGAGGATCATACTTTCCCACCCATTCCGCGATGAAGCTGCGGAATGGGGCACCCAAATTATTTGACTGGTCCATTTCCGAATGTAACCCGGTGGAGCGAGTTGAGATTCTTCTACCGATTAGACGCGGAATTTTCAGAATTCGGCGAGGATTTCGGCCAGTAATTCCGGCGCGACATTGCCGCCGCTGACAACGGATACGGCTTTGGTGTAGGACGGGAGTTCGGCTGCGTGAAAGAGTAGAGCGGCCGTTGCAACCGCGCCGCTGGGTTCGGGCATGAGGCGCGCGGCGGCAACGATGGCGCGCATGGCGGCGCGAATCTCGGATTCGGTTACGGTGATGATTCCATCCACAAACGCCTGAATGTGGGCGAAGTTGCGCACGCCGACGCTCTGGGTTCGCAGGCCGTCGGCGAGGGTGCGAGTGGTCAGCTCGGCCGGCCACTCGACGATCTTTCCGGCGCGAAAGCTCTCCGCCGTATCGCCTGCCAGCTCCGGTTCAACACCGTAGACCTTTGCGTTGGGCAGCAGCAGCTTGACCGCGGCAGCGACGCCGCTGAGCAGGCCGCCGCCGGAGACTGGAGCGAGGACAAGGTCCACATCGGGCAGGGATTCGGCAATCTCAAGGCCGCAGGTGGCTTGGCCGGCGATGATCTGCTCGTCGTCGTAGGGCGGGATGACGACGTAGCCGTGCTCGCGGACGAGTTGCTCGGCGACGGCCAGGCGCTCACTGGATGCAAGGCCGACATCGACGACTTCAGCGCCCAGGGCCAGCGTGGCGGCTCTCTTGATGGCGGGGGCGTTCGAGGGCATGACGATGACGGACTTTGCACCGACCTCTCGCGCAGCATAAGCTACGCCCTGTGCATGGTTGCCGCTGGAGTAGGTGATGACTCCGCGGCGAAGTTCATCGGGAGTGAGTTGCAGAATCTTGTTGGCGGCGCCGCGAATTTTGAAGGCGCCGATGGGCTGAAGGCTCTCAGCCTTGAGCCAGATTTGTTTGCCGGTTCCGAAGCCGGAGAGGCCTGGAAAGGCGGCCTCGACGAGCGGAGTTTTTACGGCAACGTGCGCGATGCGAGCGGCCGCGGCGCGAATTTCGGCGAGGGTGGCGAGAGCTTGCGGCATGGATGCTCCAGAGGGTGAATCCGAGAGAAGGCTCCGTTTACGGACAGTACGAGCCGGGTGGTTTGCAGCCTTCAAAAACAAGCGGAAAGTGGGCCATTTTTGAGCGAAAGGACGGGTTTTTGGGTCAAAAATGGGGCAAAAAGCGGGGTTTGCAGTTACTGATTGGTAACGGGGTAGAAAATGTATCTTATTGATAATGCATGAGTTGAAAGAATTATTTGGTAAAAAAACGGGCTCCAGAGGGGTGGGGGGGTGGGGGTCGGAGGGATTATTGGCGAACAGAGAGCGAAAACCAAGGCTTGGCGCAACGGAAATGGGGACTGAGGTTGCGCGGATTGGAAGTTGGGCGGCGGTCATTTTGGCCTCGGGTTTGATCCTGCATTTATTCTCCGCCCATAGAGGTTAATTATCTGCAAAACTCCAGCGGCTCGTTCTTGGCCCGCATGATGAAAACTGCCTGGACAGACGGGAAGCTCATTCTATGAGGATTGCACGTCGCCGGCCATCAAGTTTTGATTGACGGAGGTCCATGTGTAGCTGGTCCCCGCCGGATTCAGGTCCAGAACCCAGACCAGGTAAAAGACGTCGGGAAAAGGATTGGGAATGGAGGAGTAGTTGGCGATGGGGATTTGATTGTTAATGGCGCTCATGATGTTAGGCATGATGTTGTCGTGCTCCCAGCAGATGAGCACGACACCGCTGAGGGCGAGCACGGCAGTCACCAGTGCCGGTTCGCCGCCGCCGATGGTAAAAGTGTCATTGAATTGCGAGGAGCCGGGCGCGTAATTCAACCAGGCCGCAAGAGGCGTTACCGTCTCAAATGGCCGCTGGGATTCACTGGTGGGACTGGCGGCATAGATGTAGTCAGGCGTTGCGATTTCAGCGTTTGACGGCGTCGATTGATAAGGGGCAAAGAAGGCGTTCAACGCGCCGGCACGCTGCCAACCGGGAACGATGAGCGACTTGCCTTTTCCAGGTTCTCCGTCCTCTTTAACATCCAATGGCTTACTGCCGTCCTTGGGCGGCTTTTCCGCGTGGCGAATGATCATGATTTTGGTTGGGGGAGCTGATGCGGTCATGGGGATCTCCTTTTTTGCGCAGGGGAATTTGAGCGCAGAATTACTCTATATCAAAAAACAGGGGCAGTCAGCGGAAATTTGCCAGCAATAGAAGTAAGTAAGGACAATGCCTACGCGATCTGGAACTTTTCAAGCAGCGGCGGGCGCGCGGAAGTAGTTATGCTTCAGAAGCTCAAGCGTGGGCTGCAAATTCTATACTTTCTTGAGAGCCGGAAGCCCAGGAGGAAACTCTTGGTCGAGATAGGGGACTAGCATAGGATGAGGCGCGAAGATGATCGATTTTCTTGAGCGTTACAAGTTTCTGGCACTTACAGTTGTGGTGCTCTCGGCTCCCGCTTTTGCCTTCTTCTCCCTGGGGCCTCTTCTTTTTTGCGACGCCGGCCCGGTTTCAACGTGTCTTCGCTGGGCAGGCTTCTTTCTGGCCATCCCCGTAATACAGATTGCAAGCCTGACAACCGCATGGATTCTGCACAGGAAGCAGCGCTGCCTTTCCTTGTCCACGGCACTTATGGCCTTGTCAGTCGCGCCGGCGCTCTTCTGGGTTTACCTGTTTTTCCGCCGGTAGATTGAATCGCCGGGATGTTTGGGCCTTGGCTCCCAGGCGCTGTCTCGCTGCTACAATCGGAGGAGCCGAAAGTGGGCTGAATTCAACCCTTTCCCGAGCAAGAAGACCCAACCGATGACTCTGCGCCTCTTCAATACCCTCTCAGGACAAATCGACGAAGTGATACCGTCTGACGGCAAGGCACTGCGCATGTACGCCTGCGGACCGACGGTCTATGACTTCGGGCATATTGGCAACTTCCGCACATTTTTGCAAGTGGACGTGTTGCGGCGATTTCTGAAGCTGACCGGAACCGCGGTGCGCCACGTGATGAACATAACCGACGTGGACGACAAGATTATCCGCAACGCAACGGCAGCGGGCGTTCCCATCGGCGAGTATACGGCGGGCTTCGAGCGGGCGTTTTTTGAGGATCTGGGGGCGTTGCGCGTGGAACGGCCGGAGGTGATTGCCCGCGCGACTGAGCATATTGAACGCATGGTGGCGCTGGTGCAAAAGCTGGCAGCGGCCGGCGCGGCTTACCAGTCTGAAGATGGAAGCTGGTATTTTAGGCTGGCGGCTTTTCCGGAGTACGGCAAGCTGAGCAAGAAGGATTTGTCTGGCATGGAAGACGGCGCGCGCGTCGATCTGGACGAATACGAGAAGGACTCGGCGCGGGACTTTGCGCTATGGAAGGCGGCCAAGCCGGGCGAAACCTCCTGGGAAACGGCGATTGGGCGGGGAAGGCCGGGGTGGCACATCGAGTGCTCGGCAATGGCGATGGAGTATTTGGGCGAGAGCTTTGACCTGCACGGGGGCGGCGAAGATCTGATCTTTCCGCACCATGAAAACGAGATTGCGCAGAGCGAGAGCGTTACGCACAAGACCTTTGCCCGGCATTGGATGCATGTGCGGTTTCTGCTGGTCGATGGGCGGAAGATGTCCAAGAGCGAGGGCAACTTCTATACGTTGCGCGACCTGCTGCTGAAGGGTTACAAGGCGTCGGCGATCCGGCTGGCGCTGATCTCGGTACCTTACCGGCATCAGTTGAATTTCACCTTCGATGGGCTGATCGAGGCCACGAACGCGATTGAGCGGTTGCGGACCTTCAAGGCGCGGCTGGTAAATGGGGCCTTCGCGGACGGCGAATGTACTTTATTGCAAGCGGCGGCGAAGAAGGCGCAGGCGGATTATATTGCGGCGCTGGCGAATGACTTGAATACTGCTGAGGCGCGGGCGCCGATCTTCGAGTTGATCCGCGCCGCCAACACGGCGATGGACCAGGGTGAGCTGAAGGCCCGCGACCGCGATGCGATTCTGGCTGTTCTAGCGAGTTTTGATGCGGTTTTCGATGTGATTGAGGACAGGGACGCCGAGGCTACGCGCAATGCGCTGGAGTGGGCCGAGAAGGCTGGCAAGATGGACGAGGTCGCTCCAGAACTGCTGCGGCAAGGGCTGAGCGACGAGGCTATTGACGCTCTGGTGGCTGAGAGGGCAGAGGCTAAGCAGAAGCGCAACTTTGCCCGCGCCGATGAGATTCGCAAAGAACTTGCGGAAAAAGGCGTGGCGATTGAAGACTCCAAGGATGGGGTGCGGTGGAAACGGAAGTAGCGGGGGCCGTTCAAGATTAGCCGCAGCCAGGTGGACCTGCTGCTCGACCCGAAGAATAATTTTGGGCTCGGATGCAATGTTTTCGCTTCACCTCATGTCGAGTTATGATGAGAGAAAAGGCTGGCAGGTGGGGAAAACCGCATGAAGGAACTCGTCTTTGAAGTGCTGCAGGAGGCTGACGGCGGGTACACTGCCGAGGCGCTCGGCGAGAGCATCTTTACTCAGGCCGATAGCTGGGATGAGTTGAGAGCCAACGTCCGCGCGGCAGTGCAAGCCTTCTACTTCGACTCCGCCGCGCCGGCCTCCATCCGTCTTCATTTGATCCGCGACGAGGTGCTGGCTGTCGCATGAAACTACCACGCGATCTGAGCGGAGAGGAGTTGGTAAAGCATCTCTCGAAGCGCTGGGACTAAGTGAAAATCCATCAGGCCGGCAGTCACATCATCCTGCAAACCCAAAATCCGACGCCACACCGAATTGCGGTTCCGGAACCTACCCCTCTAAGAATCGGAACTCTGAACGCTATTCACTCCAGTATTGCTTCCCACAAGGGTGTCTCGAAAGAAGTGGTCCTCAAAGATATCTGATCTTCTTGCACCGATTCGAGTCTCGGTTTGCAATTCCCGTGCCGTTCCATTATGATTCATAAATGTGTCCAAGGGAAATCCCTGGACCGTCATATGCACTACGGTTTCTGGGCTCTATCCGCCCCAGGCGCGGCAACCTCAAACGTTGCCCCTTCGGCAACGAGCTCCCCGCAAAGCGGGGCTGGCAGAGACGGTGGGAGACGAGGGAAGAATGGGAAAAGTCAGCAAAAACATTGTGAAGGCGCGCGCGGCTGTGGTTAAGCCGACCTATGCCTTGCCTGAGGCGGTCGGCCTGCTGAAGCAGGTCAAGTACGCCAAGTTCGACGAAACCGTGGATCTGACCATGAGATTAGGCGTGGACACGCGTCACGCCGACCAGATGGTGCGTGGGACCGTTGTCCTGCCGCACGGGCTGGGCAAGACCAAGACAGTGGCCGTGATCTGCACCGGCGACCGCCAGAAAGAAGCAACGGCGGCCGGCGCGGATTTTGTGGGCGGCGAAGAGATGGTCGAGAAGATCCAAAAAGAAGGCTGGACCGACTTTGACGCGCTGATCGCGACGCCAGACATGATGAAGGTGGTGGGCCGGCTGGGCAAGGTTCTCGGACCCAAAGGGTTGATGCCGAATCCCAAAACCGGAACGGTGACACTGGATGTGGCCGCGGCGGTCAAGGAGATCAAGGCCGGCAAGGTGGAGTATCGCGCCGACAAGACCAGCCTGGTGCATGTGCCGGTGGGCAAGCTGAGCTTCGATCCGCAAAAGCTGATCGAGAACGCGACGACGGTGATCGGCGCGGTGGTTCGCAGCAAGCCTTCGGCGGCCAAGGGCAAGTACATCAAGAGCGTGACATTGAGCTCGACAATGGGCCCAGGAGTGCCGCTGGACAATGCTGTGGCGGATGCGGCGGGCAAGCACTAAAAGCGGGGATCAGGGGTCAGGGATCAGTTATCTGATGACCCGATTGAGATTGTGCCGATTTAAACGGATTTGAACGGAATGCCCGTAAAGGGCTTGAAAAGGGGAGTGGGAAGCAGAGTTAGAGGATCATGAGTCTTTTACTGATCCCTGAGCCCTGATCCCTGATCCCTGTCGGAGCGGAGCGAAGACGAAATGGCGATTTCAAGGGCGAAGAAGACAGAGAAGGTCAAGTTGCTGGCGGGCGAGTTGGAGAGTTCAACAACGGCGATCATTGGCACGTTTGCCAAGCTGACCGTGGCGAAGGACTTTCAACTGCGCAAGGTAATCCGCGAGGCGGGTGGCAAGTATCGCGTGGTGAAGAACAAACTGGCGGCCGTCTCAGGCCAGGGCACACAGGTGGAGGCCGCGCTGAAGGGTCTCAAGGGCGTGAATTCGGTGGCATTTACGGCAGGCGATCCGGTGGCGCTGGCGAAGGTGTTTGCCAAGTGGGCCGGCGACAATGCGGAATTCCAGTTCAAGCTGGGTATCGTTGAGGGCAAGCTGCTTACGGCGACCGAAGTGAAGGCGCTGGCGACGATGCCGGGCAAGGAAGAGCTTTTTGCAAAGCTGCTGTACCTGATCAATGCGCCGGCGCAGCGGTTGGCTACTGTGATCAATGCCACGGGACGCGATCTGGCGGTGGTTCTGGGTCAGGGTGTCGAGAAGGAAAAGTTTGCATCGGCGGCGTAAAAACCGCTTTCAAGATTTGGCTGGGAAGCGGGCGGGAAGTGCGCGGGTCTGGCGCATCGGAAACTTTCAGCTTGGCTTTGCGGCCGGGACAATTTGAGAAACGGACAATTCAAACGATTTTGATTGGAGAAGAAAATGGCGGATCTAGCGCAGTTGGAAGAGCAAATCGTAGCACTGAGCTTGCTGGAAGCGGCGGCTTTGGTGAAGAAGCTGGAAGAGCGGCTTGGTGTTTCAGCGGCGGCGGCAGCAGCGGCCCCGGTGGCGGCGGCAGGCGCGGCAGCTCCGGTGGTTGAGGAGAAGACCGAGTTCCAGGTGATCCTGAAGGATTTTGGCGCGAACAAGATCAACACCATCAAGGCCGTCCGCGAAGTGACTTCGCTGGGCTTGAAGGAAGCCAAGGATCTGGTTGATGGCGCACCCAAGGCGATCAAGGAAAACGCGACCAAGGACGAGGCCGAGACGATCCGGAAGAAGTTCGAAGGCATCGCGACCATCGAGATCAAGTAGGCGCGATCAAGCAGGCTCGATTACCCACCTTGTTCTAGTTTATTCAAGTGGTTCGGCCTTTCAGGCCGGACCACTTGCAAGACTGCTCAATGCGCGGTATGATAATCAATACGCGTCTTTTCGCTTTTCTTCCAATTTTCATCCTAGATTGGGGATGGATTGGGCGGACTGAAGCAATTTGGTGTTAGGAATCTGGCGGGTACGCAGGCGTCCGCAGGCTGGGGCAGAGCCAAGCCCTCTGGCGGCGGAATTAGTTTTGCAGATAAGTGCCTAAGGGTCAACGGTTTGTAGAGCGGCAGATACGAGTTCCGTTGACGGGTTGACGAGTGGCTGGCGGGCGAGCGGCAGAAGCGAGCTTTGGGATCGGCGAGAGCAGCACAAATGAATTCGGATGGGAGCACAGGCAATGGGCCGCGCTCGCGAGGGATTGCGTCCCTGCGGGCTTTTTTGCGCCTTTGGGCAGTGGCGGGGCGCGACCTGAGGCAAAGCTACCGGGAGCGGACCGAATCTGTCAAGAGGGTTGGACGTAGCGTTTGCTTCCTTGGTTGTGCGCAGTCTAGCGCACTTGCCGAATATTCGGCAAGGCCCACAACGAGTTTTTGATCGGACTCTTCAGAGATCGGACTCTTCAGAGTTCGATGCATTCGGGCGAGTTGGCGTGTTTACGGCCAGTCTCGGAGTTAGCCCAGCAGTATGGATTTGGGGACTGGAAGTTGTATGGAGCCAGTCCGGTTTTTTGTTCTACTTACCGTAATTTGCCGGCGCCGATAGACTCGGGCGCTGGCCCGGCCCATACCAGGCGCCGGAGCGACCAGGGTCAGGAGTGAACATGCCCAACGAGAAGCGCGCGATTCGCAGCCGGCTCGATTTTTCAAAGATTCCCACCGCAACCCAGATTCCCAACCTGATTGAAGTGCAGAGGCGCTCATATGAGCGTTTCCTGCAGATGGACAAACTGCCAAACGAGCGCGACGACTCTGGTTTGCAGTCGGTTTTTGTGTCGGTATTTCCGATCACGGATTTCCGCGGGATCTCGCAGTTGGACTTTGTGGACTTCTCGATTGGCAACTGGGAGTGCAAATGCGGCCACTTGAAGGGGCTGCACCACCTGCGCACGGCTTGCGTGCATTGCGGGGCGATGGTCATTACCGATCCATTCCATCCCGGCGATGTGCTCTGCCAGAAGTGCGGCACGTACAACAAGAACACGCCGGACTTTTGCAACAAGTGCGGCGATCCTGTGAGCTTGCAGTTGAAGTACGACCAGCAGGAGTGCGAAGAGCGGGGGATGACCTTTTCCGCGCCACTGCGCGTTACCGTGCGTCTGACGATTTACGACAAGGATGCGGAGACGGGCAACAAGACGATTCGCGACATCAAGGAGCAGGAGGTTTTCTTCGGCGATATTCCGCTGATGACGCCGAACGGAACTTTTATTGTCAACGGCACCGAGCGCGTGATTGTTTCGCAGTTGCACCGGTCGCCGGGCGTGTTTTTTGAGACGGCCAGCAATCGCACTTACTTTCTGGGCAAGATCATTCCCTATCGCGGCTCGTGGGTGGAGTTTGAGTACGACCAAAAAAATACTCTGTATGTGCGCATCGACCGCAAGCGGAAGTTTCTGGGAACGATCTTCCTGCGCGCGCTTGGACTGCGTTCGGACGAAGAGATTCTGAAGACTTTCTATACGGTTGACCGGTTGCATATTGCCGACGGCAAGCTACTGTGGGCTGTTCCCGAAGACGCCAAGGCGGGCACACACCTTGTAGGCGCCAAGCCGGCTCATGCGGTTCTCCATAACGGGGAAGAGATTGCACACTCTGGCCGCAAGATCACGGTGAATTCCATCAAGGCGATCCGCGCGGCATCCATCGACCGGATAGAAGTGGAGGCGGCGGAGTTGGACGGGGCGCTGACCGCGGCCGATGTTGTGGATTTGAATACCGGCGAAGTGGTGGTCGAGGCCAACGTCGAGCTGACCGCGGACAGGCTGCACAAGGTAATGGCCAGCGGCGCGGCGAGCTTCGAGGTCTTCTTCCCGGAGCGCGACGACGTGGGCAACATTATCACCAACACGCTGAAACGCGATTCGATTCGCAAGCCCGAAGAGGCATTGATCGAAATTTATCGCAAGCTGCGTCCGGGCGATCCGCCGACGCTCGACACGGCGACTGCGCTTTTCGAGGGCATGTTCTTCGATCCGCGCAAGTACGATTTCTCGCGCGTGGGCCGGCTGAAGTTCAATATCAAGCTCTATGAAAATCAAGACGCGACGCAGCTGAATCATCGCACCTTGACGCCTGAAGATTTTTACGCGACGATCCGCTACCTGCTGAAGCTGCGCAAGAACATCGGCATGGTGGACGATATCGATCACCTGGGCAACCGCCGCGTGCGCGCGGTTGGCGAACTGATGGAGAATCAGTTCCGCATTGGCCTGGTGCGCATGGAGCGCGCGATCAAGGAAAAGATGAGCGTCTATCAGGAGCTTTCGACGGCGATGCCGCACGACCTGATCAACGCCAAGCCGGTGATGGCGGCGATTCGCGAATTCTTCGGTTCGTCGCAGCTCTCGCAGTTCATGGATCAGACGAATCCGCTCTCAGAGATTACGCACAAGCGGCGTCTCTCGGCGCTTGGACCGGGCGGCTTGTCGCGCGAGCGCGCGGGCTTTGAGGTGCGCGACGTGCATACGACGCACTACGGCCGCATCTGCCCGATTGAAACGCCGGAAGGCCCGAACATCGGCCTGATCAGCTCGCTGAGCTGCTTTGCGCGCATCAATGAGTATGGCTTCATCGAGTCGCCTTATCGCAAGGTGAAGGACTCGCGGATTCTGGATTATGTGGAGATTGCGAACGCCGGCGAGAGCGGTCTGCGCGTGGGCGACCACATCGAGAAGGACGAGGCGGCGCGGCTCAATGCCGCGTTGAAGAAGGCGGGCAAGCGGCCGATCGATCCGATTCCATTCAGCTTCTATCTATCGGCCTGGGAAGAGGACAAGCACACGATTGCGCAGGCCAACATCGAGTTCAACGATGAGGGCTTTATCACCGAGGATCTGGTGAATGCGCGGCGCATGGGGAACTTTGTGCTGGTGAATCGCACCGATGTGGATTACATCGACGTGAGCCCGAAGCAGTTGGTTTCCGTGGCCGCATCGCTGGTTCCATTTTTGGAGCATGACGACGCGAACCGCGCTCTGATGGGCGCCAACATGCAGCGCCAGTCCGTGCCGCTGCTGGTGGCCGAGGCTCCGCTGGTGGGCACGGGCATGGAAGGCGTGACGGCGCGCGACTCGGGCGCGGTGATTCTGGCCAAGCGCAACGGCATTATCGATTCGGTGGATTCGCAGCGCATCATTGTGCGCGTCGAGGGCGAGCATCATCCCACGCAGTTGTCACGCGAGGTGGGTTCAGACATTTACACTCTGATCAAGTTCAAGCGTTCGAATCAGAACACTTGCATCAATCAGAAGCCCGTCGTCCGCGAAGGCGACCGGGTGGTGAAGGGTCAGGTAATCGCCGACGGTCCTTGCACCGAACAAGGCGAGCTGGCTCTGGGACGCAACGTTCTTGTGGCGTTCATGCCCTGGCGCGGGTATAACTTCGAGGACGCGATCCTTATCAGCGAAAAGCTGGTGCGCGAGGATTATTACACCTCGGTGCACATTGAAGAATTTGAAATAGAGGCGCGCGACACGAAGTTGGGGCCGGAAGAAATTACCCGCGATATTCCCAATGTGAGCGAGCACGCGCTGCGCGACCTGGACGAGAGCGGCGTAATCCGCATCGGCGCGCAGATCAAGCATGGCGACATTCTGGTGGGAAAAGTGACGCCCAAGGGCGAGACGCAGCTCACTCCGGAAGAAAAGCTGCTGCGCGCGATCTTTGGCGAAAAGGCCGGCGACGTTCGCGATGCTTCTCTGACCTGCCCTCCCGGCATCGAGGGCACGGTGGTGGACGTGCGCATCTTCAGCCGCAAGGGCCAGGAGAAGGACGAGCGCGCCAAGCTGATCGAGGCCGAGTATGTGAACAAGCTCGAAAAGAATCTGGGCGACGAGATCCGCATTCTGACCGATGAGCGCTTGAAGCGTTTGGACGGCATTCTGGGCGGCAAGGAAGTGCTGGCCGACCTGCATGACGAGCGGACGAACAAGCGGCTGTTGGTGAAGGCTGCGATTTTGGATCGCGAGACGATTGAGCGCATTTCCACAAAGAATCTCAAGCGCATCCGCTACACCGACAAAGATCCTCGCGTCAACGAGCAGATAGACGAGATCGAAGAGATGACTTCGCGGCAGATCGAAGTGCTGCGCAAGATCACCAACGAAAAGGTTGCCAAGCTGGCCAAGGGCGATGAACTTCCTCCAGGCGTGATCAAGCTGGTGAAGGTTTATGTCGCGATGAAGCGCAAGCTGAGCGTGGGCGACAAGATGGCCGGGCGTCACGGCAACAAGGGCGTGATTGCGCGCATTCTTCCCGAGGAAGATATGCCGTATCTGCCAGACGGAACGCCGGTCGAGATTGTCTTGAATCCGCTTGGCGTGCCCTCCCGCATGAACGTGGGACAGATTCTGGAGACGCATCTGGGCTGGGCCGCACATGCGCTGGGCAAGAAGATTGCCGATCTGATTGCCGCCAACACCGATGCCGCTTACACGCGCGAACTGATGAAGAAAGAGTTTGCGGGCACCGCAACGCTGCGCCAGTTGCTCGAACTCGACGACGAAATGCTGTTGCGCGTCGGGGCGGGCATGAAGCGCGGCATCTGGTTCGGAACCGCGGTCTTCGATGGCGCGCGCGAAGAAGAGATCAAGGCGCTGCTGGCTTCGGCTGGCTTGCCTTCCTCGGGCAAGACGGCTCTCTTTGACGGTATGACCGGCGAGCAATTTGAACAGCCGGTGACGGTGGGCTACATCTACATGCTGAAGCTCTCTCACCTGGTCGATGACAAGATTCATGCGCGCTCGATTGGGCCGTACTCGCTGATTACGCAGCAGCCTTTGGGCGGCAAGGCGCAGTTTGGCGGACAGAGATTCGGCGAGATGGAAGTATGGGCTCTGGAAGCATACGGCGCGGCTTACATCTTGCAGGAACTGCTCACGGCGAAGAGCGACGATGTCTATGGCCGGACAAAAATTTATGAGGCCATCGTCAAGGGCGAGGCGGCGATTGAGCCTGGCGTGCCCGAATCGTTCAACGTACTGATTCGCGAGTTGCAGTCGCTATGCCTGGACGTGGAGTTGATCAAGCGGGCGGATCTGATCAAGAAACTGCCTGCGCCGGAGCTAGCGGCGGTGGCGGATTAATTGCAGCTTCTAGCTGCCAGCTTTCAGCTCCTAGCCCGGTGTTGCGGATCAATACTTCCGCATTTTACGGGCAAGAGCAAGGCAAGGCTAGCAGCTAGAGGCTAAAAGCGAGTAGCTGATTTTCTGGGTTCTTCTTGAGAGCGGTTCACGCCGCTTCCCGGGAAGGAAGAACCTGAAAAGAATCCCGGGAAAAGCCGCGGCAGAGGTCATCAGGCCCGCCAAGGAGGGTTACCTTGTTCCGTTCGAACCCGTTTGAGCTTTCTGGTCCCATCACCGATTTCGACGCAATCCGCATCATGCTGGCATCGCCGGAGAAGATCCGCAGCTGGTCACACGGCGAGGTCACCAAGCCCGAGACCATCAACTACCGCACCTTCAAGCCGGAGCGCGACGGGCTTTTCTGCGCGCGCATCTTTGGGCCGGTGACGGACTGGGAGTGCCTGTGCGGCAAGTACAAGCGCATGAAGCACCGCGGCGTTATCTGCGACAAGTGCGGCGTTGAAGTGACGGTGAGCAAGGTGCGCCGCGAGCGCATGGGCCATATTGAGCTGGCGTCGCCGTGCTCGCACGTGTGGTTCTTCAAGGGACTGCCGTCGCGCATCGGGCATTTGCTGGATATTTCTCTGCGCGACCTGGAAGGGATTCTGTACTTCGAGTCCTACGTGGTGATCGATGCCGGCGACGCGCCGGGCGTGAAGGAACGCGAGATCATCAAGGACGAAGCCAAGTATCGCGAGCTGGATGCGCAATTCCGTCCCTCGGGCTTCAAGGCGATGATGGGCGCGGAGGCGATCAAGGAACTGCTCAAGCGCGTGCAGATAGACGAATTGGGAGTTGAGCTGCGCGAGCGGATGAAGACAGAAACTTCCGCGCAGAAAAAGCTGAAGTACGCCAAGCGGCTGAAGGTTGTCGAAGCCTTCCGCAAGAGCGACAACAAGCCGCAGTGGATGATTCTGGATGTGCTGCCGGTAATTCCTCCCGAACTGCGCCCTCTTGTTCCGCTGGATGGCGGACGCTTTGCGACCTCCGACTTGAACGATCTCTATCGCCGCGTAATCAACCGCAACAACCGGTTGAAGAAGCTGATGGATCTTCATGCGCCCGAAGTGATCGTGCGCAACGAGAAGCGCATGTTGCAGGAAGCTGTCGACGCGCTCTTCGATAACGGCCGTCGCGGCCGCGTGCTGCGTGGCGCGAACAACCGGCCGTTGAAGTCGTTGTCCGATACGCTGAAGGGCAAGCAGGGCCGCTTCAGGCAGAATTTGCTAGGCAAGCGCGTGGATTACTCGGGGCGTTCGGTAATCGTAGTAGGTCCAGAGCTGAAGCTGCACCAATGCGGATTGCCCAAGAAGATGGCGCTCGAACTCTTCAAGCCGTTCATCTATCATCGCCTGGAACAGACGGGCCACTGCACCACCATCAAGCAAGCCAAAGAGATGGTTGAAATGCAGGAGCCGGTGGTGTGGGACATTCTGGAAGAGGTCATCAAGGACCATCCGGTGATGTTGAACCGCGCGCCAACGCTTCACAGGCTGGGGATTCAGGCCTTTGAACCGGTGCTGGTGGAAGGCAAGGCGATCAAGATTCATCCATTGGTTTGCACGGCCTTCAATGCCGACTTTGACGGCGACCAGATGGCGGTGCATATTCCGCTGTCTCCAGAGGCGCAGATTGAGGCTAGCGTTTTGATGCTGGCATCGCACAATATTCTTTCGCCCGCATCAGGCCAGCCGATCACCGTGCCTTCGCAAGACATGGTGCTGGGGCTTTACTACCTGACGAAGGCCAAGAAGAATGCCAAGGGCGAGGGGCGCGTCTTTGCGAATGCCGAAGAGATTCTGATGGCTCTGGAAGCCAAGGAAGTCGAGACGCTGTCGCCGATCCGGTTGCGCTATACAGGCCAGGTGCTGGATATGACGACGGCCTACGACGATCAGGATCTGACGCACGTGGAGCCGGTGGACTTCAACAAGAGGTACATTTCAACGACAGTCGGCCGCGTGATTCTGAACGACGCGCTGCCGCCGGGCATGCCATTCATCAATGGCCTGCTGAAGAAAAAGGGCATTGGGCAGCTGGTGAATTACTGCAACCAGAACCTGGGCCTGGAAGTCACGGTTGGAATGCTGGATCGCATCAAGGAGCTTGGCTTCCAGTACGCCACGCGCTCGGGACTCTCGGTGGGTCTGGACGACATGGTGATTCCCGACAGCAAATACACCGTGGTGCGCGAGGCCGACCTCAAGGTCGTCGAAGTGCAGAAGCAATACATGGACGGCGCCATCACCAACGGCGAGCGCGCCAACAAGGTGATTCAGATGTGGTCGGCGGTGACCGAGAAGGTGGCCGACGAGATGTTCGACAATATGAAGCGCGCGGATCAGGAAGGGGCCTTCAATCCGATTTACATCATGGCCGACTCCGGCGCTCGCGGATCGAAGCAGCAGATTCGCCAGCTCAGCGGCATGCGAGGCCTGATGGCCAAGCCGTCTGGAGAAGTGATTGAAACGCCGATCACGGCAAACTTCCGCGAAGGATTGACCGTGCTGGAGTACTTCATTTCAACGCACGGCGCGCGCAAGGGATTGGCCGATACGGCGCTGAAGACCGCCGACTCGGGCTATCTGACGCGGCGCCTGGTCGATGTGGCGCAGGATGTGATCGTGACCGAGTACGACTGCGGCACGGTCGAGGGAATTTATGTCGGCTCGATCGTCGAGTCAGGCGAGATTATCGAGGAGTTGAGGGATCGCATCATCGGCCGCGTGTCGCTGGAGCGGATCAAGGATTATGACGGCAACATTGTGGTCGATCTGAATCAAGGCATCGACGAAGATATTGCCTCGGCGATTCAGGCCGCGGGCAAGGAGAAGGTGAAGATCCGCTCGGTGCTGACATGCGAGTCGCGGCGCGGCGTATGCGCGCTCTGCTACGGGCGTAATCTTGGCTCGGGCCGCATGGTGGAACTGGGCGAGACCTGCGGCGTGATCGCGGCGCAGTCCATCGGCGAGCCGGGCACGCAGTTGACGATGCGTACCTTCCACGTGGGTGGCACGGCCAGCCGCGTGCAAGACAAGTCGCGCCTGGATGCGAAGAACAACGGCTTTGTGCGCTTCATCAATCTGAATTTCGTCGAGAGCAAGGACGGCACTCTGGTGGCGATGAACCGCTCCGGTTCGGTGGCGATTCAGGACGAACGTGGCCGTGAGAAAGAGCGCTACCAGGTGGTGTATGGCGCGCGCTTGCGGGTAAAGGACGGCGAACAGGTGAAGCTGGGTCAGTTGCTGGCCGAGTGGGATCCGTACACCTACTCCATCCTTACTGAAATCGGCGGCGCGGTGCAGTTCAAAGACCTGCAGGAAGGCATCACGCTCAACGAGGAAGTGGATGAAGTCACCGGCCTCTCGCGCTGGGTGGTTGCCGATGCGCCGGACGAGAAGCGCCAACCGGCTTTTGTGGTGAAGAACGCGAAGGGGCACAAGCGCTACCTGCTGCCTCGCGGGGCTCACTTGATGATCCAGGATGGGGACGAAGTAGGACCGGGCGATGTGCTGGCGAAGATTCCCAAGGAGAGCACGCGCACCAAGGACATTACCGGCGGTCTGCCGCGCGTGGTGGAACTCTTTGAGGCGCGCAAGCCGCGTGAGACTGCGATCATCAGCGAGATTGACGGCGTGGTCCGTTTTGGCGAAGTGGCCAAGGGACAGCGCAAGATTTATGTGACCGCGGATAACGGAGACGAAAAAGAGTACTCGGTTCCGCGCGGCATCCACGTAAACGTGCAAGAGGGCGAACGGCTCAGCGCCGGCGACCCGCTGATGGATGGTCCGTTGAACCCGCACGATATTCTTGCCGTGCTGGGCGAAAAGGCGCTGCAGGGTTACCTGGTGAATGAAATTCAGGAAGTCTACAGGTTGCAGGGCGTGGCTATTTCAGATAAGCACATTGAAGTCATTGTGCGGCAGATGCTGCGCTGGGTCAGGATCGACGAAGTGGGTGATACCACCTTCCTTCTGGAACAGCAGGTGGACCGCTTCCGCTTCCGCGAAGAGAACGAGCGCGTGCTGGCAACCGGAGGCCGTCCGGCGATCGGGCGTCCGCTGCTGCTGGGCATTACCAAGGCATCGCTTTCGACGGATAGCTTTATCTCCGCCGCCAGCTTCCAGGAGACGACGCGCGTGCTTACCGAGGCCAGCATCAACGGCGCTATCGACAACCTGCGCGGCTTGAAGGAGAACGTGATCGTGGGCCGCTTGATTCCCGCGGGCACGGGCCTGGAATTCTACCGCAACGTGCAGCTCTCGCCGGAGCTTGAAGAAGCCGCGGCCCGAGTGCAGCAGGAAGTCTCCGCCGAGATCGAGGCGGCTGAGCGCGAACTGGAGCTGATGCGCCAGGAAGGCGAAGCCGAGGAGATGGCGGCCGAGTAGCGCCCGCGGCACCTGCGGCGCGGCAGATGCTCGCTATTCGCGCGCACAGGCTTT
The DNA here is from genome assembly GCA_050014335.1 of Occallatibacter sp. Lineage (GTDB taxonomy): Bacteria > Acidobacteriota > Terriglobia > Terriglobales > Acidobacteriaceae > Telmatobacter. The sequence goes on from JBEKDN010000026.1 coordinate 20,825, forward strand.
GTTGTTGCTGACTCTTTGAAGTTCTTGGTGTCCCGACCTTTTCGCTTGCGCGGAAAGGTCGGGATACAGAGTACTTCGGAGGCTCGAATGGAGCAATGGGATACTTATCTGGGCAAGCCTGTCGATACAAGAATTCTGCGCAAGAAATTCCAGGACTTCGATCGGATCGAATAACCGCGCGCCGGTGGGGAATTCAGACCCCCGCAACCGCCCGTTGCGCTGCGAAAATCTCTTTCAGTCCGCCCTCGGCCAGATCGACGAGTTCGTTCAACTGGCTGCGGGAGAAGCTTCCCTTTTCGGCGGTCGCCTGCGTTTCAATCAGCCCGCCGTCCTCGGTCATCACCACATTCATATCCACCTCGGCCTGCGAGTCTTCCTCGTAGCATAGGTCCAGCAGCGCCGCGCCGCCGACCAGCCCCACCGAGGTCGCGGCGACCAGTTGCTTGAGCGGCGATTGCTTGAGTGTCCCGGCCTTGACCAGGGCGTTGAGAGCCAGCGCGAGAGCAACAGCAGCTCCAGTAATCGCCGCCGTGCGTGTTCCGCCGTCAGCCTGGATTACGTCGCAATCTAGAATCACTGTCCGCTCACCCAGAAGCTTCATGTCCACGACAGAACGCAGGCTCCGTCCGATGAGTCTTTGAATTTCATGCGTACGGCCACCGATTTTGCCGCGCTCGCTCTCGCGCTGGGTGCGCGTGACTGTGGCGCGAGGCAGCATGGAATACTCCGCCGTAACCCAACCGCGCCCAGAGTTCCTCAGCCAGCCCGGAACGCCTTGCTCGATGGTGGCGCAGGTCAGCACTCGCGTGTTGCCCAGCGAGACCAGCACCGAGCCTTCGGCGGTCTGCACAAATCCCGGAGTGAGTGTGAGCGGGCGAAGCTGGATCGGAGTCCTGCCGCCGGGACGAAAAAAAGAAGAAGTGGCTATAACGTTCATGGAGAGATTGTACGGGAGAGGCCTTCCCAGCGGGCATGCCCTCCCATCGCGAGAGTCTGGGCACCGCGAGGGCAAACGCACTGAACAGCGTCATTGCCGGTCTGGCTGGGGTGGCGGACTTCGTCGCTAAGTAATTGAATTATTGGTCTTTGTCGCGATATTCCCAGGACTGGAATCCCATAAATCAACGGCCCATTCCAGGAAGCGACCCGTAACCTATTGAAATAAAAATAGATGGTGTTCTGGAGGTCTGCGCGGTATTCCCGTTTCGGAACGTTCCTGACCGCTTCAAGCGTTGGAGGCTTTTTGGGAATCAGATGTTAATTCCTTCCCTTATCAGTAACTTAACGGGATTGTTCTGGTTTGGCACACCACGTGTAATAGAAGAGGGTGTCCACCTAGGACTGAAAGCGGAATGGGAAGGACAAAGGACGAGAGCTTAGGGGTCAGGGACTGGGGAGCAACAAGAATACTCTGGCAGAGAAAAGGAGCAAGACATGCAACAGCGGACAGCACGAACACCGGAATTGAAAGAGACCGGAGTGGCGGCGGCGATTCTCATTGAAAGCGGCGTTGATGAGATTGGTTTGGCTGATGGCCGAGGTGCCGAAACCGAGCGGCGACGGGTCGAGGCGGTCGTTGAGACGCTGGCCAATCTGCGCAGCGACGGTGAGAGCCTTGCGGAGGTTGCCCATGACGCGCGCAATATGGTCACCGCGCTGGGCCTCTATTGCGATCTGCTGGCGGAACCCGGCGTGCTCAGCGCATCGTATACGCACTACGCCAGCGAACTCCGCCTGGTGGCAACGGCTAGCCGCCGCCTTGTGGAAAAGCTCCTGGCCCTCGATCTGCGAATAGCGCCGCTGGAAGGCTCTTCGAGGCCCGCCGGTTCCAGTCAGGCGGCCTCCAGTCTGAATGTGCCGGTAGCCGAGGCTCTTGGCCTGCGTCATGTTGAGCCCGCCCGCCACTGGGATCTGATGCCGCCCGAGCCGATCATCAATCTGGCCGCCGAGCTGCTGGCTAATCGGAATCTTCTGGCTGCGCTTGCCGGGCCGCGGATTGCTCTCACTGTCGATGCCGAGGGAGGCGCGCGGCCAGTGCGGATCACCGGCGAGGATCTGACGCGCATCCTGGTCAATCTGGTCAAGAATGCCGCCGAAGCGATGCACGAGGGCGGACGCATCCAACTGGGCTTGCGCGAACTGCCTGCGGACCCCGCAGGACAAAAGCTGGATCTCGCGCCGTCGCTGCTGCTGACGGTCGAGGACAACGGGCCCGGCATTCCGAAGAAATCGTTGCAGAAGATCTTCGACTCCGGTTTTACCACCCACGCCCATAACAGCGCTGCCTCGGGCTCGTCCAGGCAGGCAGGTGAAACTGGATGGACGGCTTCCCATCGCGGGCTGGGCTTGTCCATTACCCGTTCCATTATCGAGGCAGCCGGCGGCCAGATCCGCGCCGCCAACCGCTCACTGGCTGGAGCACGCTTTGAGATTCAGCTTCCCATCGGCTCCCGTTAACAGCCGACGGCCTGCGGAAGAGCGCGGAGAGAGACCCGCGCGCCGCTGCAACAGAAACTTCATTGAACGATTTGCGCGTGAGGAGAATACAATGCTCGAAACAGTAGTTATGACGAGAACCATGGAATTCATCCCCCAATTCGCGGAGCCTTTGGCTCGTATGCACCTACTTGTGGTCGATGCGGACACGGCGGTCCGCTCGGCCTGCGCGGAGATTGCCGCCAGCCTTGGATACGCGGTCGAAAGCACCGGCGACCTGACCCACGCCCGGAGCCTGCTGCGCGGCCGGGCGTCCGACATCCTGCTGGTGAATCTGCCAGCCGGCTCCAACCAGGGCCTGGAACTGGTCTCGGAGGTAAAGCTGCTCTACCCGCAGACGGCCGTGATTGCCATGACGGCATCGAGCTCGGTCAACGCCGCCGTCGAGGCGATGCGCTGCGGAGCTTGCGATTACCTGACGAAGCCCTTTGCGATGGACGAGCTATCCACCGTTCTGGACCGCGCTTCCGCCAGTCTGGTCACTGACACCGCGACTCGTCAGTTGCGCGAGCGGTTGCGTCTCTCGCAGGGCCTGGGCGCGATGATCGGCCGTTCCGGAGAGATGGAAAAGCTCTATCGCATTCTGTCGAAGGTTGCGCAAAGCACGCACCCGGTTCTCATCCTGGGCGAAAGCGGCACCGGCAAGGAGCTGGTGGCAAGAACCATCCACGCCTACGGACCGAATTCGCAGAAGCCTTTTTTGCCCGTCGACTGCGGCTCTCTGGTCCCTACGCTGATTGAGAGCGAGCTATTTGGATACGTCAAGGGCGCTTTTACCGGGGCAAATCGCAACAAAGATGGATTGCTGGTCTCAGCCGAGGGCGGCACGGTTTTTCTGGACGAGATCGGCGAGCTATCGCTCGACCTGCAAGCCAAGCTCCTGCGCGCTCTCCAGGAAAAGGAAGTTCGTCCGGTCGGGGCCACGCACCGGGTTCCGATCAAGGCGCGTATAGTCGCGGCCACCAACCGCGATCTGGCGGTGATGGTTGAGAAAGGAAGCTTCCGCAAGGATCTTTTCTACCGGCTCAACGTGGTAAACCTGCGGCTGCCCGCGCTGCGCGACCGCCGCGAAGATATCCCGCTGCTGGCTGCACATTTTCTGGACCACATCAGCCGCGAGCACGGCGCCAAGTTCACGCTGAGCGACGAAGCGCTGCGCACCATGATGCGTCACGACTGGCCTGGGAACGTGCGCGAGCTTGAGAACTCTATCGAAAGGGCTTGCGCGCTCTCGAGCGGCCCCATTCTCCACCTGGGCGACCTGCCCACCCAGCTTCAGCAGCAGGGCCTGGAGGCGCGCCGTACGGCCGTGGCCTCAGGCGAAGCGCCCGCCGAAGGAACCCAGCCGCAATTGACCACGCTGGCCGACCTGGAACGTCAGGCGATTTTGGGAGCCATCCGCGCCCTCAACGGCGACAAGCTTCAGGCCGCCAAGCTGCTGGGAATTGGCAAGACTACTCTGTATCGCAAGCTCAAAGAGTATGGCATAGCCGACCCGCTTCGGGAAGAATGATTACTTTCGACTCAAGTTGGGACTGATTGCGCCGATAGGGCTGTTACGGGAAAGTTCACAGGTCTGCGGCGGGAAGAAGAACCGCGAAGATCCGAACGCTGTCCGGCCACAGGTGGCCAGGAGAGCACTGCGAGGAGCTGGGAATGAGCATATTGATTGTGACAGGAATCGAAGGCGCCCGTAATTGTGCCGCCGTTGTGGCAGCGCAGTTGGGCATGGAAGTTGAAGTGGCGGATGGTCGCAAAGCCGCGCTGGCGTCGCTGCGTCATCGCGAGTTTTCCGCCGTCGTGATGGACGAGACGATGGCCGAGTGCGATCCGGCCTCGGCTGAGGCCATCTGGGAGCATGCCAGTCTGGCGATACCGCTACAGATCAACTTTGCCCTCTCCGGCGCATCGCGGTTGATCCGCGAAATTCGCGCTGCGCTGCACCGCCGCGAACGCGAGCAGATGCTGGCACGCCGCGCCGCCGCTGCCGCGATTGAAACCGAACTCAAATCCACCGTCGCCGGACTGCTGTTGCACTCGCAGTTGGCGCTCACCGGCTGCGAGATCTCTTCGCCGGTTGCCGAACGGATGCGCGTAGTGGCCGATCTGGCCGGCAGTCTGCGCCAGCAGTTGAGCGCGCCGCACATGGCCCGCGGCGAAAGCGCCGCCTGAGGAAAATACCTCCGAGTAACTCTTTGCGTTGCACGCGCATTGCCGGGGCGAAGGTTGCCCCGGCGTTTTTTTGCGCCGAAGCTTCTTTATATTGAGTCCCCTGCCGGTTTATAGATAAGTTTTCCGTGCGCATCATTCCTCCTCGAATACTCTTTCGCCGCTATTTTCCCGACCTTACGAATCGCCAACGTGGCCCAAAGTGTCTGGCGCGCGGCCTTTGAAGACGTTTCATCATGCCCGCAAAACGAAGGAAACCTTGCGCGCCTCAAAAACCGCAGAGAGTTTTCTCTTTCCGGTTCATGTTTTTTGGGAGAGCGCCGATGAAACGTATGTCGGCCTTGGAATTGTTGTTAAGGCCCTGGAGGCGAGGCACGTTGAGAGCCATGAATAGCTCCGTTCAGTACCAGCCCCAGTCTCCGGCATCGCCCCTGGCCATGGTTGACGTTGAATCGCCATTGGAGGCGCAGCCGGTTGGTGTAAGCGCGGCTTGGCGCAAGCTTCTGATGCAGGCTGAGATGGCGGCGCCGCATGTGCAGGTGGCGGCGATCGAAGGCGAGCATGGTGTAGGGAAGCATACGCTGGCCCGTTATCTCTTTAGCCGCTCACCGCAGGCGAACGGTCTTTTTCAGCGGCGCGACGCGCGGGAATGGCTGGTTACCGACGCCGATCCAGCGACTCTAGCCGGCTTCACATATCTGGATCGCGTGGATCTATTGGCCTCGCCCGGTCAAGGATTGTTGTTGGGCGTGTTGAAGGCGCTTCAGGACCGTCCTCCGGGTCGTTTCGTACTACTTGCCTCCTCGCAGACATCGTTGCGGCAGATGGCTTCGCAGGGGCTATTGCTGCCCGATCTAGCCTTCCGCCTGACTGCGGTGCGCTTTGCAATTCCGCCGCTGCGTCAGAGGCGCGAAGACATCTCAGTACTGGCGCAGACGCTGCTTGACCGCATCTGCACTCTTTATCAGCAGCGTCCTGTGGTGATGGGACCAGGAACGCTGGCTCGATTGTTACAGCACAATTGGCCAGGCAACGTGCGCGAACTGGCAGCGGTGCTTGAAACCGCCCTGCTCGAGGCCGTGAACGGGATCATCCGTCCCGACGATCTGGCTCTGCCCACAGGTCTGGAAACTCCTGCGCAGGTGCAGACGGCGCAGCGCAGCGACAGCCTGAATCTGGATGCAGTCATCCAGCAGCACGTGCAGTATGTTCTGGATCTGAATCGCGGCAACAAATTGCGCGCCGCACGTCAACTCGGCATTAGCCGTTCAACGCTCTACCGCATTCTGGGCAACGAGAATATTCTGACTCATTGATCTTGGGCTCATTTATTTTTGACTCGTTGAGAATCGCTTCACGAACACCTTTCGCCGATCAGGAACATTCCCGTCCTGGTCGGCGAAGGCGTGTTGGCACGGCGAAATAGCCTTGCGCAACGCGGTGGAAATTGACTTCAAAAAAACAGCACGAAAATGCTACTTTGAGACCCAAACGGCAGGTTTTTGGGCCAAAAAATGGTCAAAATACGAGGTTTACAGTTACTGATTGGTAACTGGGGTGAAATTGCAAGTAATTGATAAATAGTTAGTTATAAGAATTACCAGGT
>JBEKDN010000027.1:0-26956 GCA_050014335.1 Occallatibacter sp.
AGAGCACGGGCCAGGCTGAGCTTGGCCACATTGTGCCGGTAGAGGCTGGTCACATATTGATCGTTGGCTTGCGCCACGGACTGCTGCGCCTGACTTACGGCAAGGTTATCGCTGACGCCGTTCTTGTATCGATCCTGCGCCTCGCTTAACGCTTCATTGGCCAACTCCACCGATGAGCGCGCCACCTCAACCGCCTTTTGCGCCGCGGCAATATCCAGCAGCGCATCGCGCACATCGGCATCCACCTGCGCATTCTTGTCGCTCAACTGAGCCTGCGCGGTATCCAATTGCGCCTGCGCCTGCTGAGCCTCGCCGCGCAAGCCGTACTCTTTGAACAAAGGCACACTGACAGTGCCCACCGCGTCCCCCGTGCCGTGCGATTTCTTCAGGTTCACGCCGATGTCGCCGTAATCGCCGGCAAAGTTCAGCGTGGGCAGGCGGTCAGCGGTAGCCGCCTTGCGCTGCTGCTCGACAGCTTTGGTCTGCTCGACCATCGCGGCAAGGTCTTTGCGATTGGCATGCGCCTCACGGATCGCGGCATCCACATCGATTGCGTCAAAAGCCGCATAGGGAGCCTTGTCGGCCAGCGTAAAGCTCTGCTCCAGCGGGAGACCAATGGTTCTCGCCAATGCCAGTTTATCCTTGGCCAAGGCATTTTGCGCCACGATCAACTGCTGCTGCAGAGACTGCGAATCGACCCGCGCGCGCAGTTCATCGAGCAGCGGGGCAGTGCCGGCCTTGTGATTTGCCGCCGCCTGATCCAAAGATATATTGGAGGTGGCCGCCTGCGCTTGCACGCTTGCCACCTGCGACTCGTCGGCCAGCGCCAGCAGGTAGGCGTTGCCTACGACCAGCACCACCATCTCATGCGCGTCTTGAGCCGACAACGTAGCCGCCGCAAAGTTATGCCGTGCCGCAAGGTAGTTGCGCAATGAGGCTACATCGATGAGCGACCAAGTCAAATTGGCGCGCAGATCGGTATAGCCAAACGGCCCAATGATCTTGGGAAAGCCCGGAATGCGCAGCCCCTCGGCCGGCAGATCCACCTGCAAGTCGGCTTCTTTCAGGCTCCCGTCCACCGAGGGCAGCAGCGCCTGCAACTGGCTAAGCCGCTGGCCACGCGCCGCAGCCGTCTGCGTGCCGCTAAGGATCACGCCCAAATTGGCTTTCAGGCCGCGCTGAATTGCGTCGTCCAACGTCAGCGCAAGCGGCTGCTCCGTGACTGGCCCCTGCGCCACGCTGCCTTGAAAGCTGGACGCGGTAGGCGCAAACGACTGGCTGGGCGGCGCCTGCGCAGCCAGCGCGCCGGTAAAGAGCGCGGCAGTCAGACAGGCGACGACGACTCTAAACCGGGCGCGGTTCAGGGCGCGGTTCGGGGCGCGGTTCGGGGCGCGGCAGCCTGCACGGGCACAGACCAAGCCGTAAGCACCAGATCGATTGGTTAAGAAGATTAATTGCATCAATGCCGTTCGACTCTCAACGAATGACCGCCAACCTGAAAAATCTTCGCTCTTCAAGTAGATGCGAAACGCAGGCGGTAGGGTTCGTATCCTTAGTGTATCGGACGGGCGCCCCGCGCGGCAGGGCGACGCCGCAGCCCTTGAACTAATTGGGAAGGCGTTTTCCGATTAGGAATTGGGAGACCATAGGAAAACAAGGCTAAACGCATGGAACCCGAAGGAGGACGGTATGACGACAATCCAACTCACACTGCCCGACCAACTGGCGCAAGACGCGCAACGCGCCGGACTGTTGTCGCCTGAATCGGTGGAGGAGTGGCTGCGTAAGCAACTGATGTTGTTTCGCGCAAAAAGTTTAAAAAGCATATTGCCGGTTTGGGCGTTTCTACAACTGAGCTTTTTAGTACTTACGCAAGGCGGGCTGAGATTGTACAGCCGTCCGATCTGCCGCGCCTCGCTCCAGACCCAGTTGACGATGCAGTGATCGGTACGGCGCTGGCCGCCAAAGCCGACTTTGTTGTTACCGGAGATCGAACGCTACGCTCAATGGTCGAATATGAAGGAGTGCGGATTGTTTCTGTTTGCGAGGCTTTGAAAGTCATAGCACCGAGCGCCTGACGATCAGCGTTGCGACATCGAGATTTGCGATTACCATTCGCGAGGAGACTGCCACGGCGCGCGACCCTATCCATCCAGGCAGGTTTCTGGCCGACGAACTCGACGCCTTGGACATGAGCGTGCCGGAAGTGGCGGCGATTTTGCACGTTCCGGCCAACCGGATTTATCAGCTTTTGAAGTGGCAGCGGGCTTTGACCGCCGATACGGCGTTGCGTTTGAGCCAGTGGCTAGGCACCTCGGCGGAGATGTGGCTCAATCTGCAGACGCTCTATGAGTTGCGGCTGGCCGAGCAACAGGTCGGCAAGAAGATCAAGGGCACGATTGTGCGCGGGAAGCGTCACCCGGCATACATCAGCTCACGCCGCAATATTGAAACGTTCAATCTTGGGCCGTTTCTTGTGCGATGCCTGCCACATATCGTAGCCCATTTGCATTTCGTACCACAGACTGTCGTGGGTTCCAAGCGCATCCGACAGGCGTAGGGACATATCGGCGGAAATTCCCGCATTGCAATTTAAAATGCGCGAAAGCGTGGTGCGGGAAATATGCAGTTTCTTTGCCGCGCTGGTAACATCCATGTCCCCTAAAGCATCGCGCAATACCTTGCCAGGATGCGGGGGATTATACATTCGTGTCATGGCATCTCCTAGTGGTAATCCAGATAATCGACGAGAATAGCATCCTCGCCTTCGAACGTGAATGTTACTCGCCAGTTTCCGTTGACCTTAACGGACCAATGGCCTTGCAGATTGCCCGTCAGACGATGCATGCCGAATCCCGGCAGATTCATCTCTTCCGGAGCCTTGACATAATCAAGCGTCGAGAGCAAACTGGCAAGCTTTCCGGCATGTGCGGGCTGGATGCCCGCCTTGCTTCCCGTCTTGAAGAATCGTTCGATTCCGCCATGGCGGAAACTCTTGATCATCTGCCAAGTGTAGCGCATCACGCGTCACCTGTCCATCATGCAGCCATCGCTGTCCGCCTCCGTGACCCGGATGACCAATTCCTAAAAGTTCTGCAAGTTGCGGCTTGCCGAGCAGCAAGCCCGGCAAAGCAAGTCAGGCGAGAAGATCAAGAGCCTCAATCAATGCCGGAAGTGCCTCATGCCTGTAAAGACCATGGCTACGCCCAACTTGTCGGCGGCGTCGATTACTTCCTGGTCGCGCACGGAACCGCCGGGCTGGATGACGGCGGTGGCTCCTGCCGCAGCTACTGCTTCAAGGCCATCGGGGAAGGGGAAGAATGCGTCGGAGGCGGCGACGCAGCCTTTGAGAGGAAGCACGGCTTTCATCGCGCCAAAGCGGGCGGCGTCCACGCGGCTCATCTGGCCCGCGCCCACGCCAACCGTCTGGGCGAATTGCGACTGGGCGCGCGCATAAACGATGGCGTTCGACTTGACGTGCTTGCAGACGCGCCAGGCAAAGAGCAGGCTGCGCAGTTCCTCGGCCGTCGGCGGACGCCAGGTGACAACCTTTAGCCCTGGATCAAGCTCCGTCGCGTTGACTCGCCCCGTGTCGGCGTCCTGCAAGAGCAGCCCGCCGGAGACCTGCTTGAGCACGGGCCTGGGCGGCGCGGCATGAACTTCAACCAGCCGCAGGTTTTTCTTCGCGGCAAAGCGCTCGCTAGCCTCGGCGGAAAATGCCGGGGCCGCGATGGCTTCGACAAAAAGCTTGGCAATCTCCGCGGCGGCCTCTGCGTCCACCTCGCGATTGATGCCGATGACTCCTCCAAAAGCAGAAACCGGATCGCAGGCCAAAGCCTTCTTGTAAGCCTCCAGAATGGTGGCTCCAGTAGCCGCGCCGCAGGGGTTGGTGTGCTTGACGATGATCACGGCCGGCTCATCAAACTCCTGCGCCAGCTCCCAGCAAGCGTCAAGATCCACAAGGTTGTTGAAGCTGAGTTCCTTGCCTTGCAACTGGCGCGCGCCGGCAATTCCCTGCCCTGTTCCGTCGGCGTAAAGGGCCGCGCGCTGATGAGGATTTTCACCGTACCGGAGCGACTGCGCCAGCGGGAAATTGATGCGCAGGGTCTTGGGCAATTCGGGTGCTTGCGGGACGACGGCCGCTGAAGGCTCGGGAGCCTCGGCGATAGCGTCAAGTGTATTGGCGATGGCCGTGTCATAGGCGGAGGTGGTGGCGAATGCCTGTTTTGCCAGTCGCCAGCGCGTCTCGCGGCCCAGGGCTCCGCCGTTGGCTTTCAGCTCTTCAATGAGCGCGGGATAATCGGTCACGCGCGTGACAATGGCCACGTCTTCAAAGTTCTTGGCGGCCGAGCGCACCATGGACGGACCGCCGATGTCGATGTTTTCGATGAGATGGCCGAAGGCGACGCCAGGCTGCGCGGCGGTTTTCTCAAATGCGTAGAGATTCACCACCACCATATCGATGGGCTCGATGCCATGCGCGGCGACGGCGGCCTCATGCTCGGCATTGCCGCGAATGTACAGCAGCCCGCCATGCACCTTGGGATGCAGCGTCTTGACGCGGCCATCGAGCATCTCTGGAAAGCCAGTCAGGTCGCCGATGTCTTTCACGGCCAGGCCAGCCTCGCGGAGCGCGCGCGCCGTTCCGCCGGTCGAAACCAGTTCCACGCCAAAGCCCTTGAGCGCCTGGGCAAACTGCACCAGCCCGCTCTTGTCGGTCACACTCAGCAACGCCCGCCGAATCCGCTTCTCTCCGCTCAAAACTTTCCTCCCGGTCCCCGCAAATCTCTTCGTATGTAATCAAGAATACGGGATCGGATGGCCGCGGAAAACCTCCTCGCGGCGGAAATCCTTCTCGCCGCAAAACGCACGGGGCGCAGGCCGGCCAGCCGCGCAATCTGCGAGCTTTCTGGAAATGCATTAAACTTGGCTTATATGGGTAGTTCTTCCCCCACAGTCAATCCCGAATACATGCCGCCCGAGGCCGGATCCAACGAGCCGCCTGCTCGCCCCCAGCGCGCCTGGTGGGCCTACGCGCCGGCCACCTATGCGCTGGTCGCCATCAATTGCATTGTCTTTCTGGTGATGGTTCTGCGCGGAGTCAGCGTCTGGAGTCCGACGCCGGATCAACTGATGTACTGGGGCGCGGACAACTCCGGCGCGGTGCTGATCGGCGGGCAGTGGGTGCGCATTGTTACCGCGATGTTTGTGCATGTGGGCATTCTGCATCTGGCCACCAATATGTGGTGCCTGTGGAATCTGGGCTTGCTGGCCGAGCCGCTGATGGGCTCAGCGGGCGTACTGGCCGTCTACATCCTCACGGGCGCGGCCGGAAATCTGCTCTCGACCTGCGTCAATTGGTTCTCGTTCAATCCGGAATGGGTGAGAGTCCACGATCTGGGCGTCTTTCCCGTGGGCGCGGGCGCATCTGGCGCGGTCTTTGGCATTGCGGGAGCGCTGATTATTCTGCTGAAATCTCACCGCCTGCCGGTGCCGCCGATCGAGTTGAAGAAGCTGCGCCGGTCAGTGATCTACTTTGCCGCGATTAATCTTGTCATCGGCTTTTCCATCAGCTTCGGCACGCGCGTTATCGGCTCTGGTTTGCAGATCGATAACATGGCTCACCTGGGTGGATTCACCTCCGGGCTGCTCTATGCCGGCCCGATGGAGCCAAGGCTCGGCTCACCCCGCGAACTCTTCCGGGTCCGGCGGCGGATAGCCACTTTGGTGGTGGTCGGAATTCTGGTGCTCTTTGGTTTTTATCTGGCCCAGTTGCCGCGCTGAGAAACTACCGCGTCGCCGTAGCCGCGAACTTCTTCACCATCGCCAACAGCAGCTTCCGGTCGCTTTCATTCAGGTTTGTCGAGTAGCGGCGGATCTGGGTCAGAAAGCGCAACTCCTCATCGGAGAGTTTCTGGAGCTTGCTCTGCCGGTCCACCGAGTCGTCGGCAAAAAACTGCGTGATGGGAAGATCGAGCGAGCGAGCAATCTTTGAGAGAGTGTCAAGCGAGGGCACCGTGTGGCCGTTCTCCACGCGCGACAGATAGCAGCGCAGCAGGCCGGTCTTCTTTTCAATGTCTCCCTGCGAAAGCCCCTTCTGCAGGCGATGGGTGCGAATGGCAGTGCCAATCTTCAACATAAGGAATGTCCTTTCCGATTGCCGCCGCTATGTACCAATGCGGTAGCAATCAAATCATTATTAACTTAATAGTAAATATGCGCTCCGTGATAATGCAAGGGGCGGAAGCTATAAAACACACACTCCGGCGCGAGCGATTCCTCTCGGCGGCGGCGACGCCTGCTTTCCCGCGGCTCAGTCTTCACGCGGCTCAGTGTCGCGCCCGCGGTAGGGGCAGTGGCGGCAGCCGGAGTTGCAGCACGATCCGCGCTTGAGGTGATAGGCCGCGGTAAAGACCAGAGTCGCTCCTTCGTAGTAGTAGTCTTCGGGTTGAAGCGCGGGCCACGGCGGCGGCGCGGCGGAGGAACTCTTATCCATTGGTCTATTTTCTCGCGGTCAACCGGATTCTGCTGAGAGACCCCGCGGGAAATAGGTAGAATTGAAGCATGACACTCTCGGCTGAAGAGCGCGCGCGGCGCATCAAAATCATTCTCTTCGACGTCGATGGCGTACTCACCGACGGCAGCATCTGGATCATTCCCTTCCCCATCGTCTCAACCGATGGCGCAGTGATCCGCAGGATGGTGGAGGCCAAAGGCTATAGCGCGCACGATGGCGCGGGCATCACGCTGGCGCGCCTGGGCGGCATGAAGGTGGGCATTATCACCAAGCGCAACTCAGAGACCGTGGCCATGCGCGCGCGCGACCTCAAGCTCGAATTCGTCTATCAGGGCGAGGCCTTCAAGATGCGCCCGGTGCGCGAGATCATGGCGAAAGAAGGCGTCACGCTGGATGAGATCGCATTCGTTGGCGACGATGTGATCGACCTTGCCGTGATGCGCCAATGCGGCTTTGCCGTGGCCGTGGCCAATGCCCGCGCGCAAGTCAAGGCCGAGGCTCATTACGTCACTCCGAGCAGGGGCGGCCAAGGCGCGGGGCGCGATGCAATCGAATTCATTCTGGAAGCCAAGGGCCTGCTCAAGCAGTGCATTGAGGCATCGATTGATGAGGGAAATCCGATACCGGCCTCGCTCGATATCGGCAAGGGCGGCGAGGAGTCGCCGGCAAGGCAATAATCATGGAGAGCAAAGTGAAACGCGCGGTTGTGCTGTTGAGCGGAGGCCTGGACTCGGCCACGGTGCTGGCGATTGCCCGCTGCGAAGGCTATGAGTTATACGCGCTTTCGTTCTCTTACGGCCAGCGGCACATCATCGAACTTGAAGCCGCGCGCCGCGTCGCCGCCGCCGTTGGGGTCGCGGCGCATCGCATCGCGGCTATTGATCTGCGCATCTTCGGCGGCTCGGCGCTGACGGGCGATTTCGCCGTTCCCAAGGGCCGCGACGCCGACGCAATGAGCCACGGCATTCCCATCACGTACGTCCCGGCGCGCAACACAATTTTTCTTTCCTTTGCGCTGGCCTGGGCCGAGGTGCTGGAGTCGAGCGATATTTTCATCGGCGTCAACGCGCTCGATTACAGCGGCTACCCAGACTGCCGGCCGGAGTTTATTGAGGCCTTTGAAAAGATGGCGAATCTGGCCACCAAAGCCGGCGTCGAAGGCATTCAGTCGCTGCGCATTCACACGCCGCTGATCGCGCTGACCAAGGCGGAGATTATTGCCAAGGGAATAGTACTGGGCGTGGATTACGGCCTCACCAGCAGTTGCTACGATCCCTCGCCGACCGGCGCGCCTTGCGGAGAATGCGACTCGTGCTTGTTGAGGCGGAAGGGATTTGGCGAGAACGGGATTACGGACCCGCTGAAGTATTCAATGCAGCGTTTAGCTTCTAGCTTTTAACTAGCTGACAACTGAGAACTGAAAACTGGTTTTTATGAGTTACGCGGTCAAAGAAATCTTCTACACGTTGCAGGGCGAGGGCGCGCAATCGGGCCGCGCGGCGGTCTTCTGCCGCTTTGCGGGATGCAACCTCTGGTCTGGCCGCGTGGCCGACCGCGCCTCGGCCATCTGCCAATTCTGCGATACGGATTTCATCGGTGTCGATGGCGCCGGCGGCGGAAGCTTTGACAACGCCGATGCGCTGGCAGCGGCCGTCGCAGAGAAATGGCCGCTGGATTCCTCGCTAGGCCAGCGCTTCGTTGTCTGCACGGGCGGCGAACCACTGCTGCAACTGGACGCCAGCCTGATCGCCGCGCTGCACAGATTCAATTTTGAAATTGCCGTCGAGACAAATGGAACTGTCGCCGCGCCGGAAGGTTTGAATTGGCTCTGCGTCAGTCCCAAAGCCGGGGCCACGCTTGTCCAACGCAGCGGCGATGAACTCAAGCTGGTCTTTCCGCAACCCGGCGCCGAGCCCGCCAAGTTCGAACTGCTCAGCTTCCGGCACTTTTTTCTCCAGCCCATGGACGGCCCCAATCGCGAGCTGAACACTCAGCTTGCCCTGGGCTATTGCCTCGAACATCCGCAGTGGCGCTTGAGCCTGCAAACTCACAAGCTGCTCGGCATTCCATAGAATAAAGACATGGAAATCTTCAAGGAGTTTTCGATTGAAGCGGCGCACTGGCTGCCGAATGTGCCCGAAGGCCACAAGTGCCGGCGGCTGCACGGGCACAGCTTTCGCATCGCCATTCACGTCAGCGGCCCGGTTGATCCGAGTTTTGGGTGGGTGATGGACTTCGCCGAGATCAAAGCGGCATTTGCCGCCGTCGAGGACCAGATCGACCACCGCTGCCTCAATGAAGTGACCGGTCTTGAGAACCCTACGAGCGAAAATCTGGCCCGCTGGCTGTGGGCGCGGCTCAAGCCGTTGCTGCCCGCGTTGAGCCGAATCGTGGTGCGGGAGACCTGCACCAGCGGCTGCATTTATACCGGCGAATAAGCCTCGAATTGCCCGCCAAGCCGCAAAATGCCGCAATCTTCCGCTGCGCGCAAGCCCAAGGCCGATTAGAATCGTCTCTATAGTAGGCAGACCCAATTATTTGGCTGCCCGCACTGCCACTCGGCATCTGGACGGTAAGATTCTTCGCCCACAGGCCCCGGCTGAAAAGAGCATGGTACCCCCAAGCATGATGACTAGAAAAACTCGTTCGCTTCCCTTTTGGCTCCTCGTTGCCGCCGCGTCCTGCCTGGCGGTCATGCCCGCCCGCGCCCAGGCCCCAGCTCAGACTCAAGCCCAGCCTCAAGCCAAGCCGCAAGCTCAGTTGCCTGACCAAAAAGCTCCGGGAAGCACCGCGCCCGACCTGCCGGAGACCACCGCGCCCGCGCCCGCCAAAGGACCAGTAGCCAGCCCCATTCAGCTGGCACCGGCAAAAGAGCCCGCCGCCGCAGCGCCCAAGCCGGTCAATCGACTCCAGGCTTACTATCATTTGGGCCTTGCCGCCATCTATGAAGAAAATGCCGCCGAGGGCCATTCCGAAGATGTATCGCGCGCCGTGGAAGAGTACAAGCTCGCCCTCAATGCCGATCCCACTTCGCCGACGCTGAACAACGCGCTGGCCGATCTTTATCTTCACTCCGACCCTGTCCGCGAGGCCGAGAACACGGCGCGAGAGCTGCTCAAAACCTCACCCGACGACATTGACGCCCACCGGCTCCTGGGCCGCATTTACCTGCGCGAGCTCAGTGAAGAGCAGAACGCCCCGGCGTCAACTTCGCCCAGCGGCACGGTGCTTGACAAGGCCATTGCGGAGTTTGAAAAGATTATCGCTTTGCAGCCCTCCAGCGTCGCAGACCGAATGGTTCTGGGTCAGCTCTACACCGTAAAGCACGAATCCAAAAAGGCCGAAGAGCAGTTCAAAACCGCGCAATCCATGGAGCCCGACTCCGAAGAAGTGGTGCTGAATCTTGCCCGCCTTTACTCTGAAAACAGCGACGTGGTCAATGAGATCAAGACGCTCGAGGCAGTTCCTGAAAACGGCCGCTCGGCCAAGATGGAAGATGCGCTCGGCGCTGCCTACGAGCAGTTGAAGCAGCCCAAGCAAGCTATTGCCGCCTATCGCCGCGCGCTCGGCATTGAGCCCGACGATCTGCCCACGCGCGACGCGCTGGCTCAAGCTCTGCTCACAGACAATCAGCTGGACGAGGCCCTCAAGGAGTTCAACGATCTGCTCAAAGCCGATCCGGAGAATGTGGGCGTGCTGGTGCACGTTGGCGAGATTCTGCGCCGCCAAGGCAAATATGAAGACGCGCTTGCGGCTATCCGCAAGGCGCGCGCCAAAGCGCCCGACGATCTGGACGCCGGCTACAACGAAGGCCTGCTGCTGGACGCGCTGGGCCGTCTGGACGAGGCCGCCGCGGTCTGCGAAAAGATGGTGGACCTGACCTCGCACGCCAACGGCGCGTATAACCCGGAAGAAAAAAACAATCGCTCTATCTTTCTGGAGCGGCTGGGCGCGGTTTATCAGGAGCAGAACAAGATCGATCTGGCCGTCGCAACCTTCCAAAAGCTGATCGACATGGGCGGCGACTCGGCACTGCGCGGCTTTGAAGCCCAGTCCGAGGCATACGGCGAAGCCAAGATGTTCGATCGCGCGGTCGAGGTGGCCCGCAAAGCCGTTGATCTCAATCCCAAAGATCCCGATTTGAAACTGATGCTGGCCGGCGCGCTGCTGGAGCAAGGCAAAGGCGACGAGGCCATCGCCCTGGCCAAGGGACTGCTCAATGGCACCGGCAAGGATCGCGTTGTCTGGCTCCGGCTGGGCCAGTTCGATACCGAGCTGCGCCGCTGGAACGATGCCGCCGAGGACTACGAAAAGGCCGGCGCACTCACCACCAAAAACGAAGACATCGCCTATCTGGACTTTCTCAAGGGCGCTTTGGAAGAGCGTGAAAAGCATTACAAGCCGGCGCAACAGTTCTTCCAGAAGGCCCTGAAGCTTCAGCCCGATAGCGCCATGACCCTCAATTATCTGGGCTACATGATGGCCGACCGCGGCGAGCGGCTGCCTGAGGCGCTGACGCTCATCCGCAAGGCCGTCGATCAGGAACCCATGAATGGCGCCTATCTGGACTCGCTGGGCTGGGTCTACTTCAAGATGGGCGACTACGAAATGGCCGAGCAGAACCTGCGCCAGGCCGTTGCCCGCGACGCAACCGACGCCACCGTGCACGACCACATGGGCGACCTCTACGCCCACACAGGCCGCATCCGCCTGGCCGCCGCGCAATGGGAGCTTTCGCTGGCCGCCTATGCCAAGTCCGCGCCCGATGAAGCCGCGCCCGAGGATGTGGCCAAGGTACGCAAGAAGCTGGACGCCGCCCGCGCCAAGCTGGCCAAAGAGAATACCGCGCAGGGGCAGGCCAAGCAGGAATAGGGGCTGAATAGGCCCCTATCTGGATATGCCCCTACTGCGGCGTGTCTTATTGCGAAGTGTCTTGCTGCGGCGTGTCCTATTGCGCAGTGTCGAGCGGATGCTGCGACTGCTCATAAAACTGGTTCTGCAGCTTCAGGCTCTCGGCATCGGCCTTGATTCCTTTGATCGCTTCTGCAATCTGACGCGACCAGGTATTCTGGTCGAACTCGCCCAGCTCCTTGTTGGCCGCCGCGCCCTCGCCCGCATAGTGATTCGGAAAGCGCGCATACCACCAGATGCCGGTATAGACATTCTCCGGCAGCGTGAGCCGCTTCTGGTCCGCGCCAGATTGCTGCGTAGCGCGATCCAGATGCACCAGATCAGGCCTCGCAACCAGCATGTGCGAGCTCTCCACCTCGCCGCCGTGCATATCGAAGGGCGTCTTCAGCGCCGGCCGTCCGGCAACCTCCAGATTCGGCAGCCCAAAGACGTAGACCACATAATCGCGCGGGGTGGCCAGTTGCGCCTGCGCAAAGAGCGGCAGCAGCGAGTTGTTGCCGCCGTGGCCATTCACAACGAGCACCTTCTTGCACCCATTGCGCGCCATCTCTTTCACCGTCTCTTGCAGCAGCGTCAGTTGCGTCGCCAGGCTGTAAGCCACTGTCCCCGGCTGCTGCTGCGCCTCAAAAATCTGCCCGAAGTAATACTCCGGAAAGACCACCGCGTACTCCTGGCCCACGGCATTCATCACCGCATAGCGAACGTCCAGCAGGTCAGTGCCCAGCGGCAGATGCGCGCCGTGCTTCTCCAGAATGCCGAAGGGCAAAACGCAAACCCCTTGCGACTGATGAATGGCCTTGATGAAATCCGGCCCGGTAAGCTCCTCCCATTTGGCGGAAAGTTTCTCCTGCGCTCGGCACAACCCCGTTGATAGCAACAGCAGCGGTAACCAGCCCGCAACGCCGCGTTTAAACTTCATCTTCATCCCCCTTTGCCGTTCAGAATTGCAATTCTACAACCGCAAGGGTATGAGCGTTTGAGCTGGCCGCTTACTTTGCACCCTCCGCCGCCGCGTCAATGTACTGTTCCACGCCGCTTTTGTCCACCAGCGATGTTCCCGTGTCCACAAAGACCGGATACTGGGCAAATGCGTCGGCGCTTGCATCCTTGCTTAACTGCTTGGGCGGCGCGTGGAAGACTTCATCCAGCGCCTTCAATCCCACAAACGCCATCGTAAAGGGCTTCTGCACCACTGATGAATCGATCGTCCCCGCCTTGATTCCATTCAGCGTCTCCGGATTCGCATCCCACGCCACCACCAGGCGGTCGGTGGCGTTGGCCCGCTTCAGCGCGTCGGCCACGGCCTTGCTCGAGGCCGATTCCAGGCTCACAAACGCGTCCACCTTTTTGTCGCCGGTAAGCGCCATCGCCTCCTGCGTCCAGTCGAAGGCCTTGCTCGCCTCGCCCTTGATGTCCACCACATCCACAATATGAATATCGGGCCGCGTGGCAAAAACCTCTTTGAATCCCTCCAGCCGCTCCACCATATTGCCCTGCCCCGCCAGCGTAAAGAAAACCACGTTTCCCTTGCCGCCCAGCTTCTGAATCACCCGCTGCGCGCCCAGCCGTCCCGCCTCCCGGTTGTTGGTGCCGATGAAATACAACCTCCGGCTTCCCGGCGCGTCCGAGTCCATCGTGATTACCGGAATGCCTTTCTCAATCGCCGCGTCAATCTCCGGCTGCAGCAGCACAATATCGCTCACCGAGATCAGAATCCCCGCCGGCTTGGCAGCAATCGCCGCTTGCAGCGCGGCCAGCTCAGCCGCTGGATCGTGCCCACTGGGTCCATCCACCTTGGCCGTCACCTTATAGATTGCCGCAGCTTTGTTGAAGCCCGCCGCCGCCGTCTGCCAGTAGGGCAGACCCTGGTCGGAGGCAATCAGGTAATACACTTCACTGGTCGAGTGCCTGCCGCAACTCGAAGTTAAAACCACAGCCAGCGTCAGCATGGCCAACCCGGCATTCTTGATCGCTTTCATCTTTGCCTTCCCTTTCGACGTGCTCCATCCTCCCCGTTCGCGAAGCTTACCCAGCGCCCGATCCCGCAAGAAATCAGGCTGCCAAGCGTTCGGTTCGCAAACAAGCCACAGAGCCCATCGAGGCATTTATAGCTCGCCCGGCTTGCGCCCTGGCCTGCAAATCCATTTCTTTCAGCGCGGATTTCCCAATTGCGATATAACCGGAGAGGAAGTGCAAAATGAGGAGCGCCGGTTGTGAATCTCAGCCTCCGGCCTAATGTGCTACCGCCGCAGCAAGAACCAAAAGAATGTGAGCCGATGCTGGAACCCCATCCCAATCCGCCGCTGCGATTGCCCGCCGGAATCGCCGTCCCCTCCGACGGCGAACTCACCCGCCGCGCCCACTCCGAGCCGCCCCATCCCTATCGCACTCCTTTTGCCCGCGACGCCGCCCGCGTGCTTCATGCCCGCGCCTTTCGCCGCCTCGCAGGAAAGACTCAGGTCTTCGCCCGCCTGCCGGAAGAATCACCCTCGGACCACTTCCGCAGCCGCCTGACCCATACATTGGAAGTCACGCAGATCGCCCGCACCGTCGCCGGTGCGCTGGGCCTCAACGCCGAGCTGGCCGAGGCGCTTGCGTTGGCCCATGACATCGGCCACCCGCCCTTTGGCCACGCTGGCGAGAAGGCTCTCGACGAGTGCCTGCGCGGCTTCGGCCTCCGCTTCGACCACAACCTGCACGCGCTGCGCATCGTGACTTGGTTCGAGGAGCGATACGCCGGCTTTCGCGGGCTCAATCTGACGCTGGCTGTCCGCGAGGGCATCGTCAAGCACTCCCACGACTACTCCGCCGCAACGCACCCCGAGCTGGCCGAGTACCTCCTCGACAGCTTTCCGCCGCTCGAAGCCCAACTGATCGATCTTGCCGATGAAATCGCTTACCTCACCGCCGACCTGGACGACGGCCTCGACTCCGGCATTCTCACGCTCGGGCAGGTCCGGGATGGCGTCACGCTCTTCAGCGGCTTTCATGATGCCGTGCTACGCGATTTCCCCGCCGCCGCGCACAAGCTGGCCGTTTATGAGACGCTGAAGCGCGTTCTCAATGCCCTGGTCACGGATCTTATGGAAGAGACCGGCAGGCGGGTCGCCGCGCTCGGCATCCCTTCCTTCGACGAGGTTGGACGGGGTGGAATAAACCTTGAAGAGATTCGCCGCGCCCCCAGCCGTCTGGCCGCGCTCAGCCCGCGGATGGAGGCCGACCGCGCCGCCGCGAAACAGTTTTTGTACGTCAACCTTTACAACTCTCCCGGTATTGAGGAGGCGCACGAGCACGCCGCCAAGGTCGTCAACGGCCTCTTTGCCGCTCTCATCAACAATCCGTCCCTGTTGCCGGAAGACCACCAGGCGCTGATTCCCGCTGAAGGCCTGGCCCGCACGGTAGCCGATTACATCGCCGGCATGACTGACAGTTACATCGAGCAAGCCTGGCGGCGCTGCGGTGGATGATACTCATCAATGATTTCAATATGATATCATTGATAGCATAGATGAGGGGGGTGAACTCATGGCTGCCATAACTGTTCGCAATCTTCCCCCACAGGTTCATCGCGCACTCAAGCTGCGGGCTGCGCGGAACTCTCGCAGTACCGAGGCGGAGATTCGCGTGATTCTGGAGGAGGCTGTCACTCCCAAAACGCGTCTCAGGATCGGATCGGAGCTGGCCGCCTTCGGAGAGCGTTTCGGCGGGATTGATCTGGAGTTCGCCCGCGACCAACGGCCGACCGAGCCGGCTGTCTACAAATGATCATTCTCGATACGAATGTGATCTCGGAGCCGATGAGGGCGCAGGCCGATCCGGCGGTGGCGGCGTGGCTGGACCGGCAGGAAACAGGGACACTGTATTTGACGGCGACGAACCTCTCCGAAGTGCTGGTGGGCATTGAAATGCTGCCTGAAGGGCGGCGCAAGCAAGGGATGGGCGCCGCTATGCATGAGTTGCTGGAGTTGCTGTTTGAGGAGCGGTTTCTGGAGTTCGACCGGGAAGCCGCGGCGGCTTACTCGGTGCTGATCAGCCGCGCGCTGGCCAAAGGGGTCACGATATCGGTGGCCGACGGGCAGATTGCAGCCCTCGCCGCCGTGCATGGTTTCACCGTGGCCACGCGCGATGCCGCTCCGTTTCTGGCGGCGGGCGTAGCGGTGATCAATCCGTGGGTGAGCTGAGGGCTCTGGGTGAGCTGAGGCCGGTCGGCGCAACCGGAAGACGCGCCAATTCGATAGAGTAAAGATAGCCATGCCGGAAACCCGCTCCATCGACCTTCACACCCGCACAGTTTCAGAAGCCATCCGCGAGTTCGTGCGCTTCTACAACTCCTGCGTCCGGGCCGGATTCCATGGACGTCTCGAGGTGATTCATGGCTATGGATCGTCGGGAAGCGGCGGGGTAATCCGCGAGGAGCTGCGCAAATATTTGAAGGCGCACGAAGAGATTTTTGGCGAGTTCCTTCCGGGAGAGAGCCTGCGCAACCCTGGAGTCACTATTCTTTATCCCAGGGAAACTCAGGCGGCCATGCCGCCCGGCCAGAGTATGAGCTACTCCTCAGCGCCGCGCAGGCGGTAGGGTCTTATTTAAGCGGAAGAAATTCGATCCGCGCCAGATCTTCCACGGCCTTGAAGTCGTAATCGGCGGTCACCAGCACGCGGTTGGGTGAGTCCATTGCCAGTTCGATGGCAAAGGCGTCGGCGTAGGCCAGCTTCCTCTCTTCTATAATCTGGGCGGCATGAACCGCGCGCTCCGCGGTTGCCGGAACGATACGGATCTGAAGCCCCTTAAGGATGGTCAGGGCACGTTCCTGCCCCAATGCGCCAGACCGCCGTCTCAATATTCCTGCTATCTCTCCCCACTGTATAGCGGAAATGCAGGCCCCGGCTTCGGCCCCGGCGCAGATCCGCAAGACTGCTCGCACACGCTCCGCGCCAGCCGCCTTATCAATCAAACGAAGGAGTGCCGAAGAATCAAGGACAAATTCGGTCACAGGATTGCCTTACCAACCATCTTTTTCCAACTCCCGGGCGCGGTCCCGCCGCCGCTCTTCCAACAGCATGTCGGTCATGGAGGGTCCGCCCGCCGTCATCCCGCACAACTCATCGATCAAGCGCAACCTGGCAGCGGGGGTATCCGGCACCAATATCAGCCGAGCCCCTTCTTGACGGATCGCAACCCGCGTCCCCGCTTCAATTCCCATCGCCTCGCGAAATAAAGCGGGAATTACCATCTGCCCCTTGCTGCTAACGGTCGTGAAGATCTCTTCCATCTCTTACATCTTACCATAAGTAAGACGTTAATAATAAACTAAGATTTATATCAATAATAAGACTAGAATTATTATTCTTACCTTCTGGCCGGAATCTTACGCGGCAGGCGCATTCCCTGTGCGCGCGGATTGCAAACCGCCGTAACCGGTTTAAAATGCGGCAGACAAGCGGAAACCAAGCGGCTTGGCTGTAGTCTATTGTTTGTGGAGACTCCCCTGAAGAACCTCGGATTTCGACGGCCCGCGTGGACTTTAGGCGCGGCCATGGCCCTGTTCCTGATCCCGGCCTTTGCGCAGGCCCAAACCGCCCCGCAGTCGGCCCCGCCCAGCGGCGGAGGCTTCTTCCCGCTCAGTGAAGTGCGCGCTGGCCTCACCGGCACCGCTTGGACGGTCTTCACCGGCGCAACTCCCGAGCCAATGCAGGTGGAAATCCTGGGCGTTTTGCGCGGCGCGCGCGGCCCCGGCCATGACATGATCCTGGCGCAGCTCCACGGCGCCAAACCCGAGTACACCGGCGTGGTTGCCGGCATGAGCGGCAGCCCTGTCTACATCGGCAACCGCCTCCTCGGCTCGCTCTCCTACCGCCTCGGCCAATTCACCAAAGACCCCATCGCCGGCATCACCCCCATCGAGCAAATGCTTGAAGTGCGCGACCTGCCGGACGACAGTGGACAGTGGTCAGTGGCCAGTGATCCGTTACCGCAGCCGTTAGACCGGCAATCCATGCAAGCCCCTATCCAGAAAATGGAAACGCCGCTTGTAATGAGCGGCTTCCACCCGGAAGCTATCCGACTCTGGCAGCAAAAGATGGCCGGAACCGGACTGGAAACCGTCTCCGCGGGCGGTTCCTCTGAGCCGTCTGGCAATAACGCCACCTCGGATGCAGCCATCTCGCCCCAGGCCATCGCCAGCATCCGGCCCGGCTCGGCCGTCAGCGCGCAACTGGTCCGCGGCGACTTCGAGATCGCCGCCACCTGCACCGTCACCTACGTCGATCCCAAGCAACTCCTCGCCTGCGGCCATCCCATTCTGCAAGCCGGTTCAGTCTCGCTGCCCATGACCACCGCCGAGGTCGTCGCCACCGTGGCCTCGCCCTTCAATGCTTTCAAAATCGTCAACACCGGCCAAACCATCGGAGCATTTACTGAGGACCGCGACGCCGCCATTCGCGGCATCTTTGGCGCGCAAGCGCACATGATCCCCGTCCACTTCCGCATTCGCGGGCCGCTCAATTCAGCCCCGCGCCAGCTCAACGTGGAAGTCCTGGACATGCCCTCGCTCACGCCGCAGGCCGTCCTGGTTACGCTCTACGAGTCGCTGCTTGAGTCCAATGACAGCACCGCGCAAAGCAGCTATCACATCACTGGCGGCATCGATCTCGCGGGCTACCCACCTTCGCCAATCGACCTGTGGGCAGCCGCCGGCGAATCGCTGCCAGCGCCCATGATCGCCGCTCTTGAGACAGGCGGCCAGTTTGCCCGCATCTACTCCAACGGCTCCAGAACCAACTCCGTTCGCGCCGTCAATCTCGATGTAGAGGTCATTCCCCACCACATCGACGTGGAGCTGAAAGCAGCGCAAATCGTCTCCGGCAATATCGTTCACGCAGGGGACACAGTTCTTGTCGAGGCTACACTCCAGCCCTGGCATCAGCCTGCCCGCAATCTCCGCATTGCCGTCAAGCTCCCTGCCCGGCTGCAGGAAGGCAATCTTCGTCTGCTGGTCTCAGATGCCGGAACGCTAGACCGCACACTCGACCAGCCGCGCCAGCCCAATCATTCTCCCGATTTGGAATCGGAACTTTCCCAGGCCCGCCGCCACCACCCATCCGACCGCATTTATGTCAGCCTTTTAATGCCGGAAACGCAGGCCAGTCTCGCCGGTCAAACCCTCTCAAGTCTTCCACTTTCAGTTGCCAACACGCTTGAGCCGCTGCGCGCCGCGCAAGACGCAAGCCTCAATGGCGAATCGGTCCAACTTGCCGCTGACGCGGCCGCCGACGGAGTCCTCAGCGGTTTTCAACTGCTCACCCTGCGCATTGAGCCGGGCGGCGGGTTAAACTAGAGCCGGGGGAGTTCTCATCTTTCATCTGCAAGGCGAAGCCTTCGGGCAATCTCTGCGGCTATTTTTCTCTCCCAGTTAGGATTCGGTACCACGATGAGCCAAATCCAAGGACTAGCGGCACACGCGGCGGGAGCGGAGCTTCTCTCGTTCAAGTACGACCCAGGCGAACTGGGCCTCCAGGAAGTCGAGATCGCCATCTCCCACTGCGGAGTCTGTCACAGCGACCTCCATCTCATTGCCAACGACTGGGGAATCAGCCAATATCCCTTCATCCCCGGCCATGAAATCATCGGCAAGGTCACGGCGATCGGCGCCGAAGTTCGCTCTCTCGCCGTCGGCCAGCGCGTCGGCCTCGGCTGGCAATCCAACTCCTGCGGCGTCTGCGAGTGGTGCACAAGGGGAATGGAGAATCTTTGCCTGGCTTCCGAAGGCACCTGCGTCCACCGCCATGGCGGTTATGCCGACCGCGTCCGCGCCAATATGCGCTTTGTCATTCCCATTCCCGATGCTCTTGAAAGCGAAGGCGCGGCCCCCCTGCTCTGCGGCGGCATCACGGTCTATAACCCGCTCCGCACCCATGGCATCAATCCCTCTTCGCGGGTCGGCATCGTCGGCATTGGCGGATTGGGCCACCTGGCCATTCAATTTGCGCGCGTCTTTGGCGCTGAAGTCACGGCCTTCTCCACCTCCGCCGCCAAAGAAGAAGAAGCCCGTGCTCTGGGCGCGCACCACTTTGTCAATAGCCGCGAGTCCAAGGCGATTAAAGAAGTCGCCGGAAGCCTGGATTTTGTTCTCAGCACCATCAACGCCGACCAGGACTGGGGCATCTTCATCTCAACCCTCCGCCCCACCGGAACTCTCTGTTTTGTCGGCGTGCCGCCCTCGCCGGTCAGCGTTCATGCCTTTCCGCTGATCAGCGGCCTGCGCTCCATCAGCGGCAACCCCACCGGCAGCCCTTATCGAATCAAGGAAATGCTCGACGTAGCCGCGCGCCACGGCGTCAAGGCCAAGACGGAAGTTTTCCCCATGGCCCAGGCCAACGCCGCCATCGACAAGGTCAAAAAGAGCAAAGTCCGCTACCGCGCCGTCCTGGCCAACTAGCCCCAACCTCTAATCAGGCTGCCCCAGGTCCGAATTATTGGACCTGGGATGGCTCACACTCCGCCGTCAAAACTTTTTCCATCCCACCGCAACTTTCCCCGCCAATTGCTGTCTGAGAGTACAGTAGCCGGTAGAAAGTGGAACCCACGAACCGGCGGTGCTCAGGTCGTGGGCCGCCTGCATTCCCAAGCGGAAGCGGGCAGCACAGGGGAGGATCCCATGAAAAGTTTTCGGTTGGTTCTATTAGCAATGCTATTCACAGCGCCGTTTGCGGTAACGGCAATGGCCCAGGACGTTGAGGCGGATGTCGGCGTTGGACCCGCTGTGGTTGCGGCTCCCATCGAGTACGGCCCGCCAATCTGCGAGTGGGGCTATTACGCTTATTATCCCTATGCCTGCGCCCCGTACGGTTTTTACGGGCCTAACTGGTTTTACGGTGGCGTCTTTATTGGCGCCGGCCCATGGTATGGCTGGGGTGGTCGTGGCTGGGGTGGCCGCGGATGGGGCGGTCGTGGATGGGGCGGACGTGGCGGCTACTACGGACGCGGCGGTTATGTTGGACGCGGTGCGTATGGCGGAGCCGGCGGCCGTGCAGCCTTTGCTGGCGGAGCACGCGCTGTCGGAGGCCCAATGCGCCCTGGTGGCGGCGCGGCTCGTAGCTTTGCCGCTCCCGGCGGTGGCGGTCGCGCCATCGGTGGCGGAGCCCGTGTAGGTGGTGGTGGCGGCTTCCACGGTGGTGGCGGGGGTGGCTTCCACGGTGGTGGCGGCGGCCATGGCGGTGGCGGTCACCGGTAAATCAAAGCAGCCCTCACCTAGGAACGGCCCGTCTCCATTGGCAGACGGGCCGTTTCCTTTTGCAATCCCGCAATTTGAATCCAAATCGAATCTACAGTCGCGCCAACTCCGCCAGCCGCGCCGCAATCACTTCGGCCGCCGCCGGATGCGCCTGGCTCCGTGCAGCGGCTCCCATCGCGGTTAGTCGCGCCGGATCGTTCAGCAGGCCGCTCAACGTTTCCAGCAGTTTACCGGGCACTTCCATATCCCACTCATCCATCAGCACCGCCGCGCCGGCCTTCACCATCTCCTCTGCGTTGCGATGCTGATGATGATCGGCGGCGCCTGCAAACGGAACCAGCAATGCCGGCTTGCCCGCCGCGGCCAGCTCGGCCACCGTCGAAGCGCCGCTGCGCGACATTACCAGGTTGGCCTGGGCAAAGCGCCGGGGCATATCGTCAATAAATGGCAGAACCTGCCAGCGGGTGGGGTCCGCGCCGCTGGCCAGGTAGGATGTCTGCGTCTGCTCCGCGTGCCGCCGCCCGCTCTGATGCAGGACCGTGAGGCCGGGCACTGCCGCCAAAAGCTCCGGCATCATGCCGGGCAGCCGCCTGTTCAGCAGCCGCGCCCCTTGAGAACCGCCAAAAATCAGCAGGTGAGGGTTCGGCGCCGTGGGCGGCTGCAGCGTAAAAAACTCCGGACGCACCGGAATTCCCGTCACCTCGCAGTTGCGGAACCACGCAGCGGCGGAAGGAAAGTTCACGGCGGCGGCCTGCACCCGTTTGCCCACCAGCCGATTGGCAAGGCCCGGCACCGCATTTGGCTCAAAAGCCATCGTCGGAACCCCAAGCTGCAGGGCCGCGGCCATCCCAGGGCCGGAGGCGTAGCCGCCCACGCCAAATACCACGCCCGGATTGAACTCGCGGATCAGCCGTTTACAGGAGAAGATTGCGCGCGGCAGATCCATCAACGTGCGCAGGCGCGTGAGCAGAGAAACATTCTTGAGCGGGCCCACATCCACCAGCCGCAAATGGAAGCCCGACTCCGGGACCAGGCGAATTTCCATGCCGCGCGACGTGCCCACAAAGAGCACCTCGGCCCCGTGCCGCTCCACCAGTTCGTGGGCCACGGCCAGCGCCGGAATGATGTGCCCTCCAGTACCGCCGCCGGCAATCAGTACGCGCAGTTGGGACAAGCGAAATGCCTTTCAAAAAAGGTGAAATCAATGCAAGGGGAGGCAATGTGGCTGGTCGGACAAAGATGCCAGCCTGATAAGAGTTTAACAAGGAATGAATCGGAAACGTATAAGGAATGGTCAGCAACTTCTGGCACTCAGTCCCCAATCTCCGCGCGTCTTCCCCGCCCTCAATCCGCCTTACGGCTGATATTCAGCAGTATCCCAATGCTCGCCAGCGTAACAAAAACCGACGTCCCGCCCGAAGAGATCAGCGGCAGCGGAATGCCTTTGGTGGGCACCAGCGCCAGCACCACGCTGATATTAAAAAAGGCCTGGATCAGAATGACCGTGGTAATTCCAAAGGCCGCCAGCCGCGCAAATGGATCCTGCACCCGGAAGGCAACCCGCAGCCCGCGATAACCGAAAACCACAAAGAGCAGCACAATAATCACCGACCCAATCAGCCCCAGTTCCTCGCCAATATTCGCAAAGATAAAGTCCGTGTGCGCCTCGGGCAGAAAGAAAAGCTTCTGCACGCCTTCCATATAGCCGCGCCCGGTCACGCCGCCCGCGCCCACGGCAATCAGCGATTGGCAAACGTGGTAGCTTGCCGCCGGAATTTCCTTGGCATCGCAGTTGGGATGCAGAAAAACCAGCACGCGCTTCAGCCGCCAGGGAACAAAGATCAGCAGCGCGGCCAGCGGCGGCAGTGTCAGGCAGACGCCACCCACCAATATTTTCCAGCGGATGCCGGCCAGAAAAAACATCAGCGCCGTCACGCCGGCCAGCACCAGCGCCGTGCCCAGGTCAGGCTGCGCCACAATCAGCACAATGAATGCCGCGGGAATCAGCGCCGCCCGCATCACCGTACTCTTCCACTCGCCCATCCTGGCCAGCCGCGTGGAGAGAAACCAAGCCAGAAAGAGCACCAGCACCGGCTTTGCCAGCTCGGAAGGTTGTAGCGTAAACAGCCCGCCAAAGCGAATCCAGCGGTGCGTGTTGTGCGAGCCCGGCATGAGAAAAACCAGCACCAGCAAGCATGTGGTCACAGAGAGAGCCGTGTAGATAAAAGCCGGCGTGTTATAAACCCGGTATTCAATGCGCGAGAGCAGCAGCAGCGCGCCCATGCCGGCCAGCGCCCACAAGGCCTGTTTGCCCACAAAGGCAAACTCCGAGTGATATTTCTCCTGCGCCACAACCGCTGAAGCGGAGAAGACCATGGCGAGGCCGGCCACCACCAGCAGCAGCGTCGCAAAGAAGAGCCACTTGTCTCCGCCAATGCGCTTGGGCATTTTCTAATCTCGCAATTCTTTCACAATCTGCTTGAAGACCCGTCCGCGCTCCTCGTAATTCTCAAACTGATCAAAGCTGGAGCAAGCCGGAGCCAGCAGCACCACCTCGCCCGGCCGCGCCGCGGCGGCAGACACCTGAATCGCCTTATCCAGCGTCTCGCAAGAGTGAATCGACACCACGCCGCGCAGATGCGTTTCGATCTTCTCGGCCGCCGCGCCAATGGTATATATAGCGCTCACCCGCTCGCGCAGCAGGTCAGCCAACTCTCTGTAATCCGAGTTCTTGTCCTTGCCGCCCAGAATCAAATGCACGCCGCCGCTGAAAGCCGCAATAGCCTTGGCCGTGGCATCCACATTGGTAGCCTTTGAGTCGTTGTAAAACTCCACGCCGTTGTGCGTCGCCACATACTCCAGCCGATGCTCTACGGCCTGGAAGCACTCCACCGCGCGGCGAATCACCTCCGCCGAAACGCCGGCCAGCCGCGCCGCCACTACCGCCGCCAGCACGTTCTCGATGTTGTGCGCGCCCTTGAGCGGAATGGCCCTTGAAGGCATCACCTTCTCCGTGGCCGCATCCGGCGCGGAACGATAGACCACCCAGCCCTGCTCCAGCCATGCGCCCTGGCTTACTGAATGCTCCACTGAGAACCAATAGACCCGCGCCGCTGAGCGCGCCGCCGCTTTGGCCGTCCGCGGATTGTCGGCATTCAGCACCAGAGAATCCTCCGCCGTCTGCGCGGCAAAGATCCGCTCCTTGGCGCGCGCATAATTCTCAAAGCTGCCGTGACGGTCCAGATGATCCGGCGTGATATTCAAAATCACGGCAATCGCCGGACGGAATAGCTCGGTGCTCTCCAGTTGAAAGCTCGATACCTCCAGCACCGACCAGCTATCATCCGTGCTCTGGTCGATCAGCGAAACCACCGGCAATCCGATATTGCCGCCCACCAGCGTCTGCAGCCCGCCCGCCGCAAGAATCTCGCCCAGCAGCGTCGTCGTCGTGGTCTTGCCATTGGAGCCCGTAACGGCCAGCATTTTGCCCTTGAGGAAGCGCGCGGCCAGCTCCAACTCGCCAATCACCGGCAAGCCAAAGTGCTTCACCTGCGCCAGCTCGGGCGTATCCAGCGGCACGCCGGGGCTGACGACAATCAGATCTTGGCGGCGGAAGGTGAGCAGCCCGTGTCCTCCGGCCTCAACCATGATGCCCTCTTCAATCAGCGCGGGAATCTCCTTGGCCAACTGCTCGGCCGAGCGCACGTCTGAGACCGTCACCAGCGCGCCGCGATGGCGCAGAAACAGCGCCGCCGCCAATCCGGATTTTCCCAATCCAACAACCAGGACTTTTTTGTTCTTGAGTTCCATCATTCGGTCTTTTCCTCGAGCTTCCGCGCTCTTCTTATTGTGCACTGCGCGGGCATTGTCTACCGCAGTTTCAACGTAGTGAGTGCAAACAATGCAAACACCAATGCGCCGATCCAGAAGCGGGCGATGACCTTCGATTCCGCCCAGCCCAACTGCTCAAAATGATGATGCAGCGGGGCCATCTTGAAAATCCGCTTCTTGTTGCGCAGTTTGTAGCTGCCCACCTGCAGCACCACGGAAACCGCTTCCAGAATAAAAATCCCGCCGATAAACGGCAGCAGCAGCTCCTGCCGGATCACAATCGCCACCGTGCCAATCGCTCCGCCCAGCGCCAGCGAGCCCACGTCGCCCATAAAGATCTCCGCCGGGTGCGCGTTGTACCAGAGAAAGCCGATCGACGCGCCCACCATGGAGCCGCAGAAGACGGTCAGCTCGCCCACCATGGGCATGCGCTGGAGTTCAAGATAGTCGGCAAAGACGACGTGGCCGCTGACGTAGGTCAGCACCGCCAATGCGCCGGCGGCAATGATCGTGCACCCAATCGCCAGTCCATCCAGCCCATCCGTAAGGTTCACCGCATTCGACGAACCCATCAGCACGAAAATCACAAACAGTACGAAGGGCAGAAAGGCCAGCAGACCCAGGTGCGGGATCGCGCCCATCCAATGCCATTCCAGATCCGGCCGCCAGCTCTTTAAAAACGGCACCGTCAACTGAGTCGAGAAAAGCTTGAACTGCTGCAAGACAACCAGCGACGCCGCCACCGCCGCGCCCGCCAGCCCCTGGTAAAACAGCTTGGCCCGCGCCGTCAGGCCCAGGCTCCGCTTCTGCACAACTTTAATGTAGTCGTCCGCAAAACCAATCGCCCCAAAGGCCAGCGTCGCAAAAACCGCGATCCAGACAAATGGATTCGCCGGATCGCTCCAGAGTACAGTCGGCAGCAGAATCGCAATCCCGATCAGCACTCCGCCCATCGTCGGCGTGCCCGACTTCTTCAGATGCGACTGCGGACCGTCGTCCCGCACATACTGGCCAATCTGAAACTCGCGCAGCTTCTGAATCACCCACGGCCCAATGAACAACGCAATCAGCAGCGCCGTGCCTGAGGCAAAAGCCGTTCGGAACGTGAGGTAGCGAAAGATGCGAAAGGGATGGAAGAACGGAAAGAGCTTTTCGTAGAGCAGCCAGTAAAGCAAGTGGCCTCCAGCGCCGGCGTGATGCGGGTTTCATTTGATCTTACTAGGCCGGAGCGCACCCGAGGCGTGGAAATCGCGCGGCGGAAATCGCTCATCGTTTTCGGCGTCGCATCACCGGAACATGCGGCCGTCGAAACGAAACGGCTTGGTCGCGGCAAGTTGAATCTTGTTGAAATCCGCATGACGGGGATTCAGCAGCATATTCCAGTCGCCATCCACAACCGCCGACGGCACTTTAAGCGCTGCGGAACGACCGCTTGCCGCCCACCCGGAACCCAGGTCGCGGCAGGCCAGGTTATCCAGTTCCCGCCAATCCGCCGCCAGATGTTCAAGACTCAGTTGCTCGATCAGATCGCCGGGAACCATCGCCTCCGCCATCAGCAGATCGTCCGGCGCATCGTGCGGGTCCAGATTGACGAAAAGTTCCAGAGCGGCCAGCGCCGGCGAGGTCGCGAAGTAGACCATCGCCGTGCCCAAACGATTCCACCGCCTGGCTGCATAGAGTCCGCCTATGCCAGTAAAGGCAGTGGCGCGAAATCGCTCTGGAAAGATCCTCCAAACCTGCATCAGCTATACATTCCGTAAGCGATGGCGTAGAGAACCGCTTCCACCGAGTCGACCCCCACTTCCGTATCGAGCTGATCGAAGGGTTTCTTCCCTCCCAATGCTCGATTCGGCGCCGCCATCCAGCGCGAGGCCTTGTCTTCGGCGCCCAGAACTTCGTTGGCCAGTGCCACCACCTTCGCCATGCGCATCGTCCTGTCTGACTCGTCCTGCGTCAGCCGCGATTTTGTCGCGAGGCGGCGGCTCAGCGTGCGGGCCGGAATATTGAGGCGCTTGGCCACATCCCCGCGCTGCATTGAAAGCGTTTCCGCCAGCAGGTTCACGGTTGAAGCCGGCAGTCCAAGGCGTATCTGCGCCGCCAGATCGTCCGCCTTCCGAATCGGCTTCTTGAAGGTCTTGCTGCCGCCTAATACCGCGACAATCTCCGCAATGCCCATCTCGGCCACCTGGCATGATTATCGCGCCATTTGGCGCAAAACGCAAGAAAACACCATTTCTCTAGGGGAATTCCCACCCAATATGGCAATCATTTTTGATGTTGTTTTAGTTGACAGGAAGAGTTATAGTTCTTGCATATCCCCCCGCGATCTTCGGTGACCGGGTGCAGGCCGCCTTCGGGCGGCCTTGCTTTTTTGCTATGAGCGGTCCACCAATACAGCCGGATCCAATCGCTTTGCCTGCACCCATTTGCTATCGCCTACCAACCCGCCGGTTTCCTTATGGTTC
>JBEKDN010000028.1:0-26869 GCA_050014335.1 Occallatibacter sp.
CTCACCCCCCCCAACGATCAACAGATTTCTCTTACCGCCCGATTGCGACTCGGCGATCCAAAAAGCTTCCGGCGGCAGCTTCGCGGGAGCGTTCAACGCGGGGTAAGCTGACCGCATCTGGTCGGCTGTGCCCACCACAATTGCTTCTTCAGTACTCTTCCCACCAATCGATGGGGACGAGCCGTAGAGATTCTCTATTCCTTTAACGATTTCACTGACCGCTGTGTTTTCTAGCGGTTGATGACCGAGTGCTCGAACGCGCATGGGAACCGGTGGAAGACCGTGTAAGCAGCCATGCCGCAGCCAGGCCTGATCCGCCGTCTGCGCGCGCGCGCACAACGCGCCCGCCAGCACCAACGCGATTGCCGTTACAATATCGCGCCTTCTCCGCTCCATCGCCGCACCGCCAGCCCGGTCAATTCAATCCCCCTTCGTTCTATCACCTTCGGGGTAAAGATTCCCAGACACCGCAAGCGGCGGAAACCTTGCGCGGGAGCGGAAGATCTACAAGTGCTTCGTGATTGCCGGTGGCGCGGGGCCAGCCTTGCCGCCCAGCAGCCACTCCACCGGCGCCTTTACATCCTCTTCGCGCGCTTCGCCCAGGATGCGCGCAATCACTTCGCCCTGGTCGTCCAGAATCATCGTGGCGGGCAGCTCATTGCCCAGTCCCGCGCTCTGCAGCATATCCAGATCCGCTCCCACCCACACATCCAGGTCGAGCTTCTGGCTGGCCAAGAATTTGTCGATCTTGGCGCGATCTTTTGCCTCATCCGCGGAAGCCGCAATGAACAAGACTTTCTTGCCCGCATATTGCTGGCTGAGCCGCGAGAGCAGCGGCAGTTCTTCCCGGCAAGGTCCGCACCACGTTGCCCAGAAGTTGATTACAACAATGGAACCGCGCAGCTCCGCGAGCTTGTGCGAATTGCCCTTCAGGTCTTTCAGTTCAAGGTTGGGCGCGTGCTTGGCCTGCGCCGGAAGAATCAAGCAGCAAACGGCGATGGCCGCCAGAATGCGATGGGCGATTTTCATCTTCATGCCTCTTGGAAGTTAGAACAAGGAAGAGCCCGCCGGTAACCATGCGCCGTCGGGCCTTCTCTTGATTGCAATCCGCAATTTAGAAGCGATGGGTTACGCTGGCCAGCCACACCCATTGCGCAAAGGCCGCATCTCCATGCGTGTGGTATACCGAGTCAGGATAACTAGCCGTGCGATCCCGGTGCACGGCCTTGTAGATGCCCGCTGTCAGCAGGTTGGCGCCGCGCGAATACTGCCCGCCCGGACCAGCGCTTACCGCAAAGCCCGGCCTGCGGAATCCGGCGTTGCTGTTCGGGAAGAGATTCTTCGCCGGCACGCCTTCATCCCTCACGGCGAAGGTTGCGTTCAATCCCTTCAAGTGACTCGCCGGAAACAAAGCTCCTCCCTCCAACAGATACTGGTCGGAGATGGCAACGTAGTTGGTCAGAGGCGTAGTGGTCGAGAGAGTGGTGCGAGCCTGCACGCCATTGGTCCCGCCCTGCGTGGCGATGTAATCGCCGTCGGAGTAAAAGATTAGCGACTTACCGGCACGCTGATAGCCCATCCATTGCGTTGCCATGCCCCAACCGCCGTTGCCCGGCTGAATGGAATAGTCCACCGGCGCGGTCACTTCCACTGGCGCACCCGTGCCGGTGGTGTTGGTGTTGGTCGTGTTCTGCAAATCGTCGTTGCCGGTAGGCATCAACAGGCCGACTCCCACAGAGAAGTTATTGCGCGGCGCATGCTCTGGATTCCGCACCCAATATTCGGCGCCAATAATCGTGTCTCCCAAACCCTGCGAAGCCAGCTTGATCGGCGAACTTTGGCCCTTGCGCGTGGCAAAGAGCCACGGCGCATCGATCTCAAAGCTGATCTTTGGCGTCCATTGATAAGTCAGGTTGGCCGTAATGAGGTTGATCTTGTTCTGCACCTGGCTGCGGGCCTGCGCGCGATACTCCTGATAAACGTCGCCTACGTAGTGCTGGTAAGAGAATTGGTGGCGCTCGCCTACAGTGAGTTGATAGTGTCCGGCTTCAAGCGTTCCGCCCTGGCCGGTTGGCAATCCGCTCTGCTCCGGCGAGCGCGCCAGAATGCATCCCTGCGCCCAGAGTTGGCTTCCGCACAGGCACAGCAAAGTTACAACCGCAAAGATTGCGGCCAGTTTTTTCGCGTTGGTCTGGTTAGTTGTTAAATTTTTCAGGCAAGTCAGTTGCATTGTTTGTGACCTCTCATTGAATTGGGGATTTTTTCTTCAGGTCACTGACGAAGACCGCCTACAGCAGAGACGGAGACGGGCGATCATGCGCGCCGCACCATTGTCCATAGCCGTCTTCTGCCGTGTCCTGTAGGGAAGCCTACTGGGGAGCCTTCAGGCGCGCATCCAACAATGGGCGGAGAAATTCATGCACCGTTCGGTGCAGGCGGGGATGACGAAAGCACGGCGCGCACGCACTAAATAAGCTTGGGGCCAGATGCGCTCCAGCCGCGAAGGCAAAAGCAAATCTGGCCCGAATGAATTGCAACCGCTCTTTCGTTCCGTCCCGCCGATTGGCATCGCAATCCGCGCCCGGATGCAATGCCTACTTAACTACCAGCGTGAAGTCGGAGTAGTCGATGATAGCCGTGACGCCATTGCTATACTGCGCGGAAACTTTCACAGTGTAGGTTCCAGCCGGAGTAGGCGGATTAGGCAGCGGGCCGCGATTCTTATAACCGTAAAGCGGATTGCAGCCAGTAGCTCCCAAGGCAGTTACAACGCTAACCAAGGCAATCAATGAAACCCGCTTGAGCCAGGCCTTGCGCCGCGCTCCCCAGGCCAATCCGCCCAATCCAAGAATGCCCGGCAGAAATGCCCATGCGATCATGCCGGAATGCTTGCGCGGCAGCGATCCCGGCGCGAGCTTGGTGGTAGAGGCCGCAAAGCTCTGAATCACCATGGAGCTGGTAACCGCCCCATTCTGCCCAGGCAGGATCTCCACATTCTCCGGCGTGAAGGCGCAGGTCGCCAGATCCGAGAGTCCAGAGCATGAGATGGTGATAAAGGCCGGACCGTTCGCCGTGAGCAAAGAGACAAAATCCTGCGAGGGCGCAATCGTGATCGTCGCTGTTCCCGCATCGCCCGGAGTAAGCGTCATGGTGGGAGCCGACGAAGAACCGGGAACGGAGATGCCCACCACGAACGAGGAAGCACATTGCGCGGTGATATCAACGGATGCGGCCGCCGACTTCGATCCGTCAAAGGTCGAGTTGCCTGCATAAACCGCGCTCAGCGAGTGCGTCCCCTCCGCCAGATCGAAAGTAAAACTCGCCTGACCGGCGGAGTTCAGCGCCGCGCTGCCCAGTTGAACCGTGCTGCCCGCGATCGCGTCATCGATGACAACGCTTCCCGCGGGCGTGCCCGTATTGCCGGCCACAGAGACGGCCAGGGTGGTCAAGGTACAAGCCGCCGCCGGGTTCACTTCATTGGCCGTCGTCGACGTCTCGCTCAACGTCGTGGTGGTGCTGACGCCTTGCGCGCGCGCCGCGAACCCGGATAGTGCGGGCATCGCCACGGCGACCGCCAGCCCTGCAATCAACTGAAGCCGCGAAGCGCGGCGGAAAATGCCTCTCACGTGCACCTGCTCCAAAATTCAAAATCGTATGCCGCCGGTATGCCGCAGCCCAAACCCTATTGTATCCGGCGCGGGTGGGCCACAGCGATTCGGGAACTGTTCCTTGGACGCGCACCGGCAAAGAAAGGCGTCGATCCCGCAGTCCTACCATCGAACATTCGGACAAAGTTGCGAAAATCGGCGATTGCGCACACGCCGCATCGGGGTGGAGAATCGAATCCATGATCGCTCACTTGCGCGGAAAGCTCATTTACAAGCAGCCGGGCCAGGCCATAGTCGAGGCTGCCGGAGTGGGGTATGACGTCACCATCTCCATTCCCACATTTACAGCGCTGCCCGCCGTCGGCGCGGAGGCCTCGCTGCACATTCACACGCAGGTCAGCGACGATGCGATCGCCCTCTTCGGCTTTCTCGACTCTCAAGAGAAGCGCCTCTTCGAGCGGCTGATCACGGTCAGCGGCGTCGGTCCCAAGCTGGCCATCAAGATGTTGAGCGGCCTCTCGCCGGAGCTGATCGTCCAGGCCATTCGCGGCCAGGACCACGCCCAACTGACGCGCATTCCCGGCGTCGGCAAGAAGCTGGCCGAGCGGCTGGTGGTCGAGCTCAAAGACAAGCTGGACGACTTTGCCGTCGCTCCCGTGCAAACCTCCGTGCGCGGCGGTGCGGTGGACGACGTGCTCTCCGCGCTGGTCAATCTAGGCTACCAGCGGGTTGCCGCAGAGAAGGCTGTTGAGCAGGCGGTTGCCAAAGAAGCTGGGTTGGCTGGCGATTTTGACGGATTGTTTCGCGGGGCGCTGAAGGTGATTCGGTAAAGGGACAGGGCGCAATGCCAAATTCATCGATTACTATTTCAGGTAATGTGGTGAGATACAATTCCGAAGCGAACCTTGGTGCTGCTCTGTCTGTCTCTTGTTGTGCTTTCCCCCCATGCAAGCGGTCGAGCCTTGCATGACGATTCACGGTCGTGCAAACTAGTCGTGCACACTACTATGGCGGCGATAGCCAGCTCCGGATCTGGCATATCGGAACGCACCACGAATACGAGCCCGACCAATCCTCATGGGACAGAGTATTTGACTGGCTTTTAGCCGGTGTGAAGG
Organism: Occallatibacter sp.; assembly: GCA_050014335.1. Taxonomy (GTDB): domain Bacteria; phylum Acidobacteriota; class Terriglobia; order Terriglobales; family Acidobacteriaceae; genus Telmatobacter. Next base: position 4,727 of record JBEKDN010000028.1, read on the forward strand.
ACTCCGACAAGCCCAACTATGCCATTCCTGCATCTGCTGTCTATCTCTACGGGGATTTTCTGGTATGCCCGACCGAACCATTCAAGAAGGGCTCCGTTCAGGAAGCAACAGTCAAGAGCATCTCTCACCGACACTACGTTCGTGTTTTCTGAATGTCACACTGATTGCGAGTCCTACTGGAATCTTTCGCATTACGCAGCTATTGCCACGGCTTCCAAGAACAACAACACCGCACCGAATTCCATCGCGCTCCAGATCGCGGTCATTGACCCATCCGCCAAAAAAAGGTATATTGCAAACATATACAGAGGCCGTCCATGCTGTACACCGGGTTTGACTGGGACGAAGGCAACGCCAGGAAGAACGAGAAGCACGGCGTCTCCAAATCGGATGTCGAGCAGGTCTTCCTCAACAAGCCTTTGCTGCTGGTCGACGATCTGAAGCACAGCCAGCGAGAGCGGCGGATTCATGCGCTGGGCCGGAGCGACCAGGATCGTTGGCTGCATGTGACCTACACCGAGCGACAAGGTGGAGCATTGATTCGCCCCATCTCGGCACGGGCTATGAGCCGGAAGGAGAGAGCTGTCTATGAGCAAGCCGTTCAAGCCAATTCCTAAGTTTGCCAGCGAGGCCGAGGAGCGCGCCTTCTGGGAGTCGCCGAAAAACGACAGCACGGAGTATGTCGATTGGAGCAAGGCCAAGCTGGCGGCCTTTCCCAAGCTGCGCCCCTCCACGGAGACAATCTCGCTGCGTATGCCGGAGGATGTGCTGAATACCATCCGCAGCCACGCGCGCAAGCTCGACGTGCCTTATCAGTCGCTCATCAAACTCTGGTGCGCGGAGAAGGTTGCCGAACTGGTTCACCCGTCGTCAGCAGCCCGTCGCAGCCGGGTTTAGGAGAACTTCGCGCCGGGCACACCACACTTGAAAGAAGTTTTTTGCCAGGCTTCGCGTTACACTTCAATTGCCATGGTTTCCAAACTCATGCCGATCGCCTCCGCCCCCGCCCACCTTCGCCCCGAAGGCCTGAAGTTTCTGCGCGACCTCAAGAAGAACAACGACCGCGAGTGGTTCACGCCGCGCAAGGCCGTCTTTGAGGCGGAGTTGAAGGAGCCGATGCTGGCCATCATCCGCAAAGTCTCCGAGGCGATGGAGAGTTTTGCCCCGGCCTACGTGCGGCCGGCGGAGAAATGCCTCTTCCGCATCTATCGCGATACCCGCTTCAGCGCCGACAAGAAGCCTTACAAGACGCACGTCGCCGCCTGGTGGATGCCTGAAGGCCTGAAGAAGACCAGCGGCGCCGGCTTCTACTTTCATGTGGACGCCAAAGAAGTCGTCATCGCAGCCGGCGCATGGATGCCGGAGAAAGAGCAACTGGCCGCCATTCGCCACTGGCTCCTTGACCATCATGCGGAATTCCGAAAGCTTATCCAGAAACCCGGCGTGCGCAAAACCTTTGCTGAGTTTGAAGGCAACGCGCTCACTCGCCCGCCCAAGGGCTTCCCCACCGACCACCCCGCGCTCGACCTGATCCAATGCCGCCAGTGGGGCCTGAGCACCACGCTGCCCGCCTCAGCTGCGCTCGAAGCCGCCTTTGCCGCCTCTCTGGCCCGCCATTTCCGCCTGGCCACGCCAGTGGTGGAAGCGCTGAATACACCGATTCTAGCCTCGCCAGCGCCCCGCAAAAGGCCGCTTTTCGGCCTGGAATAGGGGCTTCGGCGTCTGCTCAGACGGGTTCTTCCGGGCACTAGAAACCCGGTCAAAACGGGCAAAACAAGGCAAAACCCGATAAAAATTGTAATAAAACCCACGATTTCCTGATTTTTTTGTGGAAATCGCCGTTTTTGCCTTGACTTTGCTGCCTTAAAAGTCGCATTGTAACGAACGACGGGTACTCCGACCCGCATGAATACAGGGCATTTCGTGCTAGCACTGTCCAATTGCCTTCATGCGGCGCGCATTTTGCGGCGGAAGCCCCCGCAACACAGGCGCACCCAAGGGTTCGCCCATACCAAGGAGAGCAACAGATGGCAACTGGATTGACCAAGACCGCCCTGATTCGGCTTCTCGCCGAGAAACTGGAATTGACCAACAAGCAAGTCGCAGCCTTCCTGGAGTTGCAGGCTGAGACCGCCGTCAAGGAGACCAAGAAGAACGGCGTTTTCGTAATTCCCGGCATCGGCCGCCTTGTAAAGGCGGAGCGCAAGGCCCGCATAGGCCGCAACCCCCAGACCGGCGCGGCCATCAAGATCAAGGCCAAGACTGTGGTCAAGTTCCGCGTGGCCAAGGCCGCCAAGGACGTGATCGCCCCCGTCAAGAAGTAGTTTTACCTCGCTGCGGACTGGCAGCAGTTCCCTGGACTGCGGGACACCAAAGGGGAGAAGCCTCAAGCTTCTCCCCTTTGTATTTGACGCGGCTGAAAAATCGACTTCAAACGCGGAATTGTTTCCTTGAGACCACTCCAGTCGCAAGCGTTCCTCAATGCCTTCCCAGCGCTGGCTCAGACTCCGCGTGTTCGGTCGCTGTGGAATCGGCCGGCACCGCGGCACTCACTGCATGGCTGCGATCCGCGGGAACCTTCGCCGGATTCAGGCGCGCGATGCGGCCACTGGAACCTACAACGAATGGTAGCGAAACAGCATTCCAATTCCCGTTGTCGAGCGCTTGCCAGGTCTTGCCATCGTCGTGGCTGATGTCGCTGCCATTCGCGCCTACTGCTACCCAGGCACTGAGATCGTCACTCCATTGCACCGATGAACGGTAGCCATGCGGCATGACGGTTGATGCCGTCCAATGTTCGCCGCCGTCGTCGGACCAGGCGGCTGAACCCGCCCCATCATCCGGCTTGGCATAGTCGCCGCCTACGGTAACCTCGGCTACCGTTGCCGAGTCTGAATCGCCATTCAAAATGCGTTTGGCAATGGCGAATGCCCCCGAACTGTCCGTTCCCGTCGCCAGCGGCAGCCGGACTGTCTTGGCCAACGTCTTCGAGTTCCCGCCTCCCTCTTTCCACGTGCCCTCGCCATAGCGGACCCGCACCAGATTCGCGGCCGTTGGTCCTCCTGTGATGAAGCCGTAGGTACCTTTGTAGAGGTCCACCAGAACACTGTTGCTTGCTGAAAAGGCCGCCGAATTCTTTGCCGGGACAATCAGATCCTTGCTATCTACCGGCATAGATGAATAGGGAGTAATGTTGATCTCAAAAAGCGTGAACCGCCCGCCGACGGGATCTCCCAACACCAGGCCGTAGCCGGTCGGATCGCCGTTGTGAAAGCCTTTGTAGAAGATCTGAAAGCTGTCGAAAAACCCTTTCGGCGCGTCGGGATTCTTTAGCAGAAGCGTCCACGTCTTGCACCCGTCTACTGTCTCGTATAGACGGCTTTTGTCGCCCGGTCCTGACGCCATCACAACCGCAGTATCCATATCCCAGGCCTGAATGCCGCGTAAATCGAGGGTCGCGCCATCCTTCTCCGCGTCGGGCACCGCACACTTGCGCCAATGTGCCCCGCCGTCGCTGGTTCTCAGTACCGTTCCCTCGGTGCCGCTAGCCCACGCCACGGTCCCGTCCACGGAATCAATTCCGCGTAGACTGGCCGTAGAGGTGGAATTCTGCATCTCCCAAGGCGTGCCAGACGGGGACTTCGTTTGGGCTGCCGCATGGGCGGTGACCATAAGAAGCAAAAAAAGAAACAGAACTTGCATGGCTGGCAGTATAGATGCAAACTCCATTACTGCGCTAGTTCAATCTAAGAGGATTCTCACTAAATCTGGTGCGCTATCCTTCTACGCGGGTATTTTGGTCTTGCACTTCTGTCAAATCCAGATCAAACTAGACCTCTTGCCATGTCGGCGATGGGCCAGCGTAAGAGAACATTAATAAAGACAATAAACGATTTGAAAAAACGTCGATCTTCTACCAGTTTTGGATTTCAACCTATCTTCCTAATGCAATATTCTTGAATTGGAGTAGATGTGTCCGATTTAGCGCCACTCTCTTTGGGATTGCGCAAAAGTCTCTCGCATACGAAGTGCATTCCGTGCATCTGATTTTGCGACATGCATTGTTATCTGTTGACTGTAGGCCTGAGGTCTAATATGCAATCTTGTTCTCTGAAGCCAGCCAGGCGGCAAAGCTGGTCCAGGCCTCCTCACGGAGCAGTTGCATCTCCGGCAGCAATCGCTCGGCAAGCGGCTTGCGGAACTCCTGGTAGAGCAGCGAGTCGTCAAAGCCAGCCCGCGCCGCATCGGCGGCATTGGCCGCATAAAACACCGCGTCAACCCGCGCCCAATGCGCCGCGGCAAGGCACATCGGGCACGGCTCGCAACTGGTATAGAGCTGGCATCCGGCCAAAGTAAAACTCTCTAGCTCCCGAGCTGCCGCACGGATCGCATTCACCTCGGCGTGAGCCGTCGGGTCGTTGCTCGCCGTGACGGTGTTCACCCCCTCGGCAATGATCTTGCCTTCGCGGACAATGACCGCGCCGAAGGGTCCGCCCGCGCCGCTTACTACATTCTCCGTGGCAAGCGCGATGGCGCGGCGCAAATGTTCGGGCTTCGGCTTCATGGCTCCATGGTAAGGCAAGCAAACCAAATTTCGGCAGTTTTCCACTCGCCCAAGCGAATCCAATCGCCGATTTTTTAATCGCTAACAGTCTAACTGGCAAGCATTTTCTAGTCGCCAGAAACATCTTCAATCAAAATAGCAGCGATTCGGGGTTGAAAAGGTCAGTAAACCACTATATTGTTAAGCCATTGCGGGATCGCCGATTCCGGGGCTTCCGGCGTCGCGCCCGATAACTTGCATCAAGACGCTCTATCCCGTAGCGTCCAACCCCCCCCAAATCGAAGGCAGGAGATCGGCAAATGGAAAACAAGCCGGCACAAAACATTCAGGACACGTTTCTCAACACGGTCCGCAAAGACAAAACACCCATCACGGTGTATCTGGTGAGCGGAGTCAAACTCACCGGAAAAATTCGATCCTTTGATAAGTACTCTGTGCTCTTGGAAAACAATAGCCAGGAGCAATTGATCTTCAAACACGCTATCTCGACTGTCGTCAGCAACCGCGCTGTGCTGCATACCGAGCATCGTCCAGTCGGAAGCACCGGCATAGGCCTGGCGCCAGTCCCGATAGGTTCGGGCGCTGGGGACCTGCGATAGCCGGCGGGAAGCGGTCTGAGTTGGCGCGCGACCACGATCGAAGCGGCGGTTTCGGCAATTCGCCGGGATCCTCCGCCTCGATTCCGCTTCGCGGCAATGAGAGCCCGGAACGAGCGGTCCTGGTGGGCGTTGATTTGGGTCAACGCTCCCAAGTTCGCCGCGCGGCTCAGGCGGGGGCGCGTCTAGCCGCCGTCAGCGCCTCACAGCCCGAACTTGATCCACTTGCCGTGGAGCCAGACAATTTCTCCAGTCAAAGCACCGCTTTGCTCAAAGCCGCGCAGGCCGGCCTCTCCACCGAACTGGATGCTGAAGAATCCCTGGCCGAGTTCCGTGAGCTGGCCTCCAGCGCCGGCGCCATCGTCGCTGCGGAAGTCTTGCAGCGGCGCGCCCATCCCGATCCAGCCACGCTCATCGGCGCGGGCAAGGTGGAGGAGATAGCCGGCGTCGTTGCTTCGGTCCAAGCCGATCTGGTGCTCTTTGACCACGACCTCGGCCCCACTCAATTACGCAATCTTGAAGCCGCGCTGCCCTGCCGCGTGCTCGACCGGACGCAGTTGATCCTGGACATCTTTGCCCGCCACGCCCGCACGCGCGAGGGCCAGTTGCAGGTGGAGCTGGCGCAGCTTGAGTACATGCTTCCGCGCCTCGCCGGCAAGGGCAAATCCATGTCCCAGCTCGGCGGCGGCATCGGCACCCGGGGCCCCGGTGAAACCAAGCTCGAAACCGATCGCCGCCAGATCAAGCGCCGCATCGACCATCTCAAAGAGGAGCTCGACTCCGTTCGCCGCGTCCGCAAGCAGCAGCGCCAGCGCCGCGAGGCTGTTCCCGTGCCCACCGTCGCCCTGGTCGGCTACACCAACGCCGGCAAGAGCACGCTCTTCAACCGCCTCACCGGCGCGCAGGTCTTGCAGTCGCCCAGGATGTTCGCCACCCTCGACCCCAAGCTCCGCGTCATAGACCTTCCCAGCCGCCGCAAAGTGCTCTTGTCCGACACTGTCGGCTTCATCCGCAACCTGCCTCATACGCTCGTCACCAGCTTTCGCGCCACGCTTGAAGAAGTGGTGCAGGCTGAGGTGCTCTTGCACATCCGCGACGCCGCCTCCACCTACGGCGAAGAACAAAAAACGCAAGTGGAAAGGGTACTCGACGAGCTCGACTCCCTCGCCAAGCCGCGCATTGAAGTGCTCAATAAAATCGACCTGCTCGACGAGGAAGCTCGCCAAGGACTGCTCGAGCGCTGCAAGACCTCCGGCGAGGTCGCTCTCTCGGCGCGCACCGGCGAAGGAATCGATGCGCTTTTCACGGCCATCGATCGCGCCCTGCACACCGATCCGCTCCTCGACGCCGAGTTGCGCGTCCCTCAGCAGGAGGGCGCGGTGCTTGCCGCCATTGAAGCCGGCATGGTTGTGCACAGCCGCGAATACGAAGGCAATCTGGTCCGCCTCACGGTCAGCGGCCCCGCCTCGCTCATCGGCCGCCTGCGCCAGTACCGCTTGCGCGACCAATAGCGCACCTCCTGTTAATCTGGCCCCATGGCCAAACAGGGCAGCAAAGCCGAAAAAATCGCGCAGATCCGCCACCGTCTTCTTGAGTGGTATGACCGCTGCCAACGCGACCTGCCCTGGCGTCGCACCCGCGACCCCTACGCCATCTGGATCTCCGAAGTTATGCTCCAGCAAACCCGCGTCGCCGCGGTCGTCGATCGCTATCAAAATTTCATGGCTCGCTTTCCCACCCTGCTTTCCCTTGCCCAGGCCGCTGAGCAAGACGTGCTCGCCTGCTGGAGCGGCCTCGGTTACTACCGCCGCGCGCGCATGTTGCACAAAGCCGCAAAGCTCGTTGCCGCGCAACATCAGGGCAGCCTTCCCGCCACCGCCGCCCAGCTTCGTCTCCTCCCCGGCATCGGCGCGTACACAGCGGCGGCCGTCGCCAGCATCGCGCACGGTGAGCCGGTCGCCGTGGTCGATGGCAACGTCGAGCGAGTCCTCTGCCGCCTGCAAGGTTGGAAGGCCGGCGGCGCCGCAATCCGCCACAAAGTTGAAAAGCTGGCCGCTGAACTGGTCAGCCCGCATCGCCCCGGCGATTTCAATCAAGCCATGATGGAACTTGGCGCAACCCTCTGCACGCCCCGCAATCCGCAGTGTCCCCTATGCCCGCTCAATGCCGGCTGCCGCACCCTGGGCGAGCACCCGACCGCGCCGCGCCCGCCGATGCTCACCCGCGAGATAGCTCACGCTCTCGTCATCCGCACCGGCCCCGCACATTGCGACGTGCTTCTGGAGCAGCGCCCCGCCTCGCTCACCGTAATGCCTGGTTTGTGGGAGCTGCCCGCGCTGCGCGAAGCCGCCGTCCCTGAAGACGAACTGCGCCTCACCGTACGCCACGCCATCATGCAGGTGAACTACTCCGTCCGCATCCGCACCGTCTCTGAAGGCGATATCGACACGCTAACCGTCGCAGGCGGCGCGCGGCGCTGGCTCCCCGTCAAGGAAGCGGCCGGCATGGCGCTGACTGGCCTTACCCGCAAGGTGCTCACCCGCCTGAGCCTGCTGCCGGCAGTGCCGCCATACGGCGAATCATGAACCCGCGGGTATTTCTAACTTGGTCTGAATAAACTTCAGGCGAAGACGAAGAACTTTAAGACCGCACGCCGTTCATCGTTCGCATCCGCGCGCCCCTCCAGCGCATCGAATAGCAGTAAGGAATCCCAAACAATCCAATAATCCCCAAGGAGGAACAATGGCAAGCAAAGCAAGTGCGGTTTGGACAGGTTCACTCAAAGAAGGCAAAGGCGCCATCTCCACGGCAACCGGCGTTCTCAGCAACGCCAACTACTCTTTCGCTACCCGCTTTGAAGGCGCTGACAGCGGCACAACCCCCGAGGAGTTGATCGCAGCGGCCCACGCCAGTTGCTTCTCCATGGCTCTCGGCGCGCAGTTGGGCGGGGCCGGACTGACGCCTGACAAGATCGAGACCCAAGCCGCCGTCACGCTTGGCAAGGTCGAGGGCGGCTTCGCCATAACGCGCATCGCGCTCACCACCACGGCCAGCGTCCCCGGCGCAACTCAGGAAGTATTTGACAAAGCCGCCGCCGATGCCAAGGCCGGCTGCCCCATCTCAAAACTCTTCGCCAACAATACCGAGATCACCCTCGACGCAAAACTCGCCTGAGCACTCGCCTCGCGTCCAACACATCCGATAATCCGCCAGAGATTGGCCGGAGTCTCACTGTCTCCGGCCAATCTCTGCCTCGCCCGCTCACAGTTCTTCCGCTGCCTCAGCGCGACGCTTCGGTTTAGAGTTGTCTTTGCCAGCCTCGTTGGCATATCTTCGTCTTAAGAGGTCGATATGAAAATCCCCTCCGCGCTCATTGCACCCAAGGGGTGCTTGCCTTTATTGTGAGTATGCAAGCACATGCATTCACCATGCGAAGGAAATGTTAACCCGGGCCTTTTGAGTCGAGCCCTGTGACTCAAGCACGTGAGCTCGCGTTGAACTCCGAGGATTGCGGATTGCCAGTCTCAGAACAAAACAAAGTAGTGCCTTGCGCGGGTGAGCTTTTGGCAAACCGCTCGCCGCTGGATTTACTGGCGCCGAATTGGTTTGCTATCTACACCACGCCCCGCCATGAAAAACGCGTGGTGCAGCATCTCGGCATCCGCGAAATCGAGTACTATTTACCTCTGTATCATCCCCAACACAGATGGAGCGACGGCTCTCTGGTCACTCTGGATCTGCCCCTTTTTCCCGGCTACGTCTTTGTCCACATCGACCGCAGCCTGCGGGTGCGGGTTCTGGAAATACCGGGCGTGCTTACCTTTGTAGGCGGTACAGGCGGCAAACCGGCTCCCCTCCCTGAAGTGGAAATTGAGGCGCTGCGATCAGGTCTCGCCCTCCGCCGAGCCGAGCCCCACCCCCTGCTGACGGTTGGCCAGCGCGCCCGCATTCGCTCTGGAGCCCTGACCGGAATGGAGGGTGTCGTCCTGCGCCAGAAGAATAGCCTCCGCGTCGTGCTCACTGTGGAACTCATTATGCAAAGCGTCGCTGTCGAAGTGGATATTAGTGAGTTGGAGGTGGTGGATCCGAGAGATTCCGGTCCGCCCAAGGGTTGCGTCCTCTCCGGCGTTGGCGTCACGCAAGGAGCCTCGGGCAGGCACCGGCGGTTCGTTTAGTTCGTATGCAAGCAGAAGCACACCGTCGTTATATATTGCGGTCGGGCTAATGATAATGGCGGCTGCCCTTCTATTTCTTTTAGTGACATACCGCCTAGGATAAGTGCACAATAGATACAGCGGAGAGATCCCCCGATTGCTCTCCCCCCTCCCCTCTCTGTTCGCTTTGCATTTCTTTGTCTTGTCAAGTGCTGGAGGTTGGTATGGGAATCAATTGCGTTCGTTGCGGACAAACGAGTTTTCGTCCATCGCGCTTCAGATTTCGGGCATCCGATCTTTCTCGGTTGGCCCTCTTGCAGTTGCCCGTGCGCTGCACGTTTTGCGCCAAGAGGACACACGCTTCACTCTTGGAGGTTCGCCAACTGGCCAGCGCCCGCAAAGCCAGACGCACCGCCGGCCAAGTCGCCAAATAGCACCAAAGCAATCCAGCAGGCGCAACAGATCGTCGGCAATCCCCCGCATTGCGAGGAGGGCCACTTGCGCGAGGGCATTATCGCCCTGCTCCTGCCCCGAACAAGCCGCTCGACCTGCACTGCTTGCACGAACAGCTGCGGCGGGGCGGAACTTTGGCAGCTTGGATTGGCCGGTAATCGATATGCGCGTATCATAAAGGCAGCAGGGGAAAACTATGGCTACACAGATTGCGCGCATCGGCGGCACGGCCACAGTAGAGATCCCGGAAGAGATTCTGAGACGCGCCAATCTCTCTGTCGGCGATCCTGTCGAGTGGAGCCTCACCTCAACCGGCGGCCTTTCCCTGCGCGCCCCAAAGAGTAAGGATGAACCTGCTGTGGAAGATGGTTACGAGGAGTGGAAACTCCAGGAGATTGAGGCGGGGTTGGCTGAGGCGGAGGCCGGAGAAACCGTTTCTCATGAGAAGGTATCTCGGTGGCTACGCAGTTGGGGCACTAGTAACGAACTGCCACCGCCGCTATGAAGATTCGCTGGACCAAAAGGGCCATTCATGGCCTTGCTTCGATTCATGAATATATCTCCAAAGACAACCCTGACGCCGCCGCGCGGGTCTCCACCGCTGTTTTGGATGCGACCGTACAGATTAAACACTTCCCTTTGAGCGGGCGGCCGGGAAGAATCAAAGGAACCCGCGAATTGGTTGTCAGTGGACTGCCTTATATCATTCCCTACCGCGTTGTCGATGACGTAATTCTGATTCTTTCCGTCATTCATACCAGCCGTAAATGGCCGAAGAAGTTGTAGAAGTGTAGAAGGCAAAGGCGCAGGCTGAAGTTGTGGTTTTCGCGGTTCCAGAAGCGGGATCTGGGGCACCCGGCACTGAGCATGCTCAGAGTTGAGGAACATCCAATGGACGGTACGGCAGTCACAGCGATTTACGGCGCAATCGTTTCAACATTTGCAGTTGTTTGGAACGTATACAGGGATTCACATGACCGGGCACGACTTGAGTTGTCAACGATGGTGGGGTTCTTGACCAAAGGCGGGAGCCAACACAACATCGTGGCCTATGCGTTCGCTCTAGAAAAGTGGCCTGAGCAATTCAAAGGCTCCTCACCAGAACTATTCCTCACTATTACAAACGTAGGCAAACGCCCGGTCGTTGTTCAGGGATGGGCAATCCAAACAGACCGCAAGAAAACTGGGAGTGACAATTTTCTATACCAGCTGACTACGCTTCCTAAAGCTCTGAAAGAAGGGGAATACGCGGTGGAGCGAACTGGCGATCTATCGTTGCTGGTGGATGGCGCAAAGAGAATCTGCGCCTGGGACTCTGCCGGGAAGAAGTGGTATTTGCCTCGCCGCAAATTCCGCAAGCTCCAGCGGGAAATCCAGGGTGCTAAAGCAGCCGGAACGCTTGAATTGAAGCCCTATCAAAGTATCTGAAAGTCCGGTGGGTGGTTAAGGCCTGGCCATTCAACGATGATCGGGTGCCCCAGGTCCCAAAGGCTGGACCAGGGGCACCCAAATTATCGAAGGCACTTACTGAGCCTGTGGCGGAGCCGGTGGGCGTGGCGCTGGCGTTGCACCTTGCGGCGGCGCGGGAGGCTTCGGCTTGGGCGCTTCCTGCTTCTTTGACGGCGCAATAATAGCGTGCAGGATCGTGCCTTCCATGCGTGGCATAAACTCCACAATGCCTGAATCGCCAATGTCCTGGATCAGCCGGTTCACAATGGCATAGCCCAGGTCGCGATGGGCCATCTGCCGCCCGCGGAAGCGCAGGCTGGCCTTCACCTTGTCGCCGCCGTTGAGGAACTTCACCGCCTGGTTCTTCTTGGTCTGATAGTCGTGTTCGTCGACGGTCACCGAGAACTTGACCTCCTTGACCACGATAATCTTCTGCTTCTTCTTGGCGGCGCGCTCGCTCTTTTCCTTCTCGTAGAGGAACCGGCCGTAATCCTGAATGCGGCAGACCGGGGGAATCGCGTTGGCCGACACTTCGACCAGATCGAGGCCGCGCTCCCGCGCAATTCTCATTGCCTCAAAGGGCGCCAGGATGCCAAGTTGTTCGCCGTTTTCGTCGATGACGCGGATTTCGCGCGCACGAATCTTTTCGTTAATGCGGATAAAGGACTTTGCCGAACGTTTGTCGAGTGCGATGGTGCTCCTCCAAGAGTCGCCGCTGCCAGCCTTCCGGCTCAGCCGGAATCGCCGCAGGCACACGGGCGCACACTGAGTATAGCATTGGCTCGGCTTCTTGGAACAAAGGCTTTACGGCGAATCTTCCGCGGCGTTCTGAAGCAATGCCGAAGAGCCGAATACGGACAGGTCTATTCCGAGAGAAGGACCACCCGATTGCGTGGCCTACGCGCTCGCCAAGGAAACCGGCGAAGAATTGCTCTTCAAAGGAACCGATTTCGCGCTGACCGGCATCGCCGTCGCTCCATACTGAGCCAACTCCGCCTCCGCAGCCTCCAGCCTTCCATCGGCCTTCACCGCGGTTACCCGCACACGCAGCAGCCGGTTGGCAGGCAAGCACCCATCCACTTCCAACGGCAAAAAATTCTCCGTCAGCGCGGCAGTCCGCCCCTGCGCCCACCGCTCCGCCGATGTGTGCAGCGTAATTGCCTCCAACTCCAAACCCACAAAACCCCTCCGATGCGCCAAGCTCTCTTCCGCCGCCAACACCCGCAGGGCAGTCATCCGTTCCTCCACCGCCTCCGCCGGAACCGGCCGCTCCGCATGAAGCGCCCAACCCGGCGTTCCCGGCCGCGGAGAAAAAGGAAAGAGATGCAGGTAGCCAAACTTCAGCGCCCGCACCAGCGCAACCGTCTCCTCGAACTCGGCCTCCGTCTCGCCCGGAAAGCCCACCATCACATCCGCGCCCACCGTCAGCTCCAGCCCAGCGGCGCGCCGCAGCGCCGCCACCTTCTCCGCATAATGCCAGGGCCGATAGCGCCGGTGCATCCGCCGCAGCACCGCATCCGAGCCCGATTGCAAAGGCAAATGCGCATGACGCGCCAGCCGCCCTCCGCCAAAATCCGCCAGCAGCGCAATCATCTCCGCGTCCCAGTCCATCGGCTCAATCGAGCTCAGCCGAAGACGCGCCAGCGCAGTCTGCTCAAAGATCTGCCTCACCAGCCCGGCCAAGTTCCGCGGAGCCGCTCCAGAAACCTCCCGCCCCCAACGCCCCAGATTGATCCCTGAGAGCACCAGCTCGTTGCCCCCGGCGGCAACAAATCCCTCCACCTGCCGCAGAACCGCTCCGCCAGCCAGACTCTTTGATGGGCCACGAGTCGTCGGAATCACGCAAAAAGTGCAGCGGTTTCCGCAGCCTTCTTGAATCTTCAGATTCGGCCTGGTCTGCGTCCCCGGAACCACCTGCGCCTCTTCCAGAAACGAGTGCGCAAACCGGTCGTCGGCCCACACCACCTGCGATGGGGCCGACTGCTCGCTACTCGCTCGCTCAAGAGTCGTCGCTTGGATTTGGACCAGCTCTTTGACCGTGTGCTGCGTCGCGGGCGCCAGTAGCCCCAAGGCAATCTCCGGTGCCAGCGCCTTGTGGCTATTGCCCACCACCGCTGCCACTCCCGCCAGCTTGGCCAGCTCCTCCGGCGCGCGTTGCGCATAGCAGCCCGTCACCACAATCCGGGCCTCTGGATTCATCCGGTGCGCCCGCCGGATAAACGCTCGCGCCGCGCGGTCAGCCTCAGCCGTAACGCTGCATGTATTCACCACCACCAGCTCAGCCCCGGCTCCTTCCAACTCGCCGTGCCCCGCCGCCCGCAACCTCGCCCCTATCGCCTCGCCATCCGCGCGAGCCGCCCTGCAGCCAAAATTCTCCACATGGAAAGTGGACGCCATGATTCCAGTCGCCATAACTCCAGTCTAAGACCTCTCCGCTCCGTTAAACCGCCTCCGCTATACTAGAGATGACCGCTTCCATCCGCGGATCGCCCGCCCCCTGCCTCATGCAAACCTCCACCGCCAGCGCGCCACTCCCGGCTACCACCAACTCCGCCGCCGGCACGCGGCAGATCCTCGGCTTCGTCTACTTCACCTTTATCGTCTATCTTTCCGTCGGGCTGCCTCTGGCCGTGCTCCCGCCCTACGTGCATCTGCGCATGGGTTACAGCGCAGCGCTCGCCGGTCTCGTCATCAGCTTTCAGTACATCGCCACCTTCGCCAGCCGTCCCTGGGCCGGACGAATCTCTGACCGCGCCGGCGCCAAAGTCTCCGTCCTGTGGGGCATGATTGGCTGCTCGCTCAGCGGAGCCATGCTCATCGCCGCCGCCCTGCTGCACGCTACGCCCTGGCTCAGCCTCACCGCCCTCTTCGCCAGCCGCCTGCTGCTCGGCGTCGGTGAGAGCCTCGGGTCCACCGGCGCAACCCTCTGGGGAATCTCCTCCGCCGGCCAGTCCAACACCGCACGCGTCATCTCCTTCAACGGCATCAGCACCTACGGCGCAATGGCTCTCGGCGCTCCGCTCGGCGTAGTCGTCGCTGGCCGTTGGGGCTTGGCCGCCATCGGTCTCCTTATCCTGCTCATCGGCGCTATCAGCTTCATCCTGGCCAGCCGCAAGTCCCCGGTAACCGTCACGCATGGCCAGCATCTACCCTTCAGTCATGTTGCCGGCCGCGTCGCGCCGCACGGCATGGCGCTGGCGCTCGGCGGCATCGGCTCCAGCGTCCTGTCCACCTTCGTCACGCTTTTCTATCTCAGCCGCCATTGGGATGGCGCGGCCCTCTGCCTCACCGCCTTCGGACTGGCTTTTGTCGCCGCGCGCCTTCTCTTCATGCGCGCCATCAACCGCTTCGGCGGCTTCCCGGTCACCATTGCCTGTTTCACAGTCGAGTCGGCCGGCCTGCTCCTCCTCTGGCGAGCCCCTTCCCCCTCCATGGCCTTTGCCGCCGCCGCGCTCACCGGATTTGGCTTTTCCCTAGTCTTCCCCGCCCTTGGCGTCGAGGCCGTAAAGCGCGTTGCCATCCAGAATCGCGGCTCGGCGCTGGGCATCTTCACTGCCTTCATTGACGTCAGCTTCTTTCTTACCGGGCCGCTCGCCGGCGCCGTCATTGGCCTCTGGGGCTATTCCAGCGCCTTCCTTTTTGCGTTAGGATGTGTGTTGTTGGCACTCGGGATCGTCCTTGTCCTCAAGCACTTTGACAGCCAGCCGGGCCTAACTGGCCGCGGATGAATTGATTGAACCCAACCTTTGTATCTAGGCACGGCTGTTCGGGCTGCGCAAAAACTCACCCCTACGGTAGACCTGAGATTCATCTACGGTACAAGCCAATGAAATCAGCTACGACGTCACAGGCAGCAGAAAACTCACCTCACTCATGACTCGAAACTGATTTCACATTAGGAGAAAACCTCATGACCGCATTTACCAAGAATGAAGTTGAATCCCACCTCGCCGCCGTGCCAGATTGGCAAACCAAAAACGGCGTGCTGACGCGCATCTTCACCTTCAAGGACTTCCCCGCAGCCTTGGCATTTGTCAACCGCGTCGGTGAACGCGCCGAGCAGGCCGGCCACCACCCCGACATCGACATCCGCTGGAACCGCGTCCTGCTATGTCTCGTCACCCATGACGAAGGGGGCATCACGGCCAAAGACTTCGACCTGGCCGCCGCCATCGACAAACTGGCCTGACACCTCCGCAACAAGCCGCTTTCGCGAACCGCGCCGGCGCCGTAAGCGCAATGTTGAGTTCCACTACAGTTGAAGATCGCCGGCGCGGAGGGAGCAGGGGCCTTCAGGCCCATGAATGACAAATATATCTGGCCATTAGGCTGGGGCTTTGCCTTTCCTTCCAAATAACCCTAGTGCTGGAATCCAGGTCCTTATCCCCTGCGACCGCCTCTGGATGCCGACGCTCGGTTCTCGAACATGAAAACACCCCAAAAGAGGCACGTATCTCCCCTCCTTTGGCCAGTTTTTGAGAGAATCCGGCCCGGAATCAGGCCTTTTTCGCAACCTGTACAGCCTCTGCCCATCCTTAATCTTCCTCGCCAACTTCTAATCCTTCGGTTTCGCCCTGCGCAATCAGATGAAACACAGCCAGCCAAATCGCTGAATTGCCAACTCCGCGCAGCGGAGGCTAACTCGCCGCACTTGATCCACAATCTTCTCTCCCCCGTGGAACGGATCTCTGGAGAGATCGCACACATCCGCCTCGTATACCCAAGCGAGTCCCGCAAACCCGCCCCAAGCTGTCCAGTTCAACCGTTCCACGGCGCATTACCAGCCAAATGGGACGCGGAATTTCCCCAATCAAAGTTACTAAATATTATATTTATCAATTACTTACAAGCACGTGTGTCTTTCAGTTAGGCTTGGATCGAAGAGCGCGGAATAGTGTGTAACCGCACCGCTTCCATCCCCACAACCCCTAAAATATTTCACTTTTTGTATTTGACATATTCAAAATCTATGCTATGGTGTATATATTCCAGTCGCGGAGACGGCATAAATTGCCGACTCCAAAACCGGAAGTAGTTTGCGTCACTGGCCTCCCGGCACGAACAGCAAGAACGTTCGTGCCGCTTTTTTTTGCGGCCAGTCGCCCTAACCGCCCGGAGTGGTAGGCAGAAGTTTGATCCCTCGGTATAAAACCAATTAGGTAAGCGATTCCGAGTCCTCCATCTCCGGATTTTCAAACATCTTTGTTCGTGACACACTGCAGATAATTTCCATACAAACGCGGACAATAGAAGCAGCACCAAAACCGAGACCCAAATGACCATCCTTCTCTCTCCATTCCGCGCACGTCTAGTCCCGAGTTTCTATTCCCGAGTCTCCGTTTTTCACCCCATCTTCCCCATCTCTTCGCCAAAAGATCGGCGCACCCCCACCCCCCCCACCCGATTTTCCCAATTCTGAAGCCCTCTATTTCAAACTAAGATAAACCAATACAACAACATACGTAACACGACCTAGTAACCAACAAGTAAACATGAATCGTGATTTTTGCCCCTTTTTCGGCCCCTTTTCAGGCTAGATACGGCGGAAATCAGCCCAATATCTCTCGCTTCTTGATGATTGACTCAATTTCCAGCCACTCAGTTAACATCTTCGATCTCATGCTCACATCCCTGAAGGCTCTTGCTTTCTCTGGAGCGTCTCTGGACGCCGAGCGCTCCGCAGACTGAGGCGCGGATCAACCGATACAATCAAAGGTGGAAGGTTGAGTTGCATCAGCTTAAGCGGATCGGTTACAGGAAGGGTTGACAGGGACGCATGAGGCCACGCGGAGGGACGAGGAGACGAAAGAAGAGATCGTCTGACATGGGCGTAGTCTTGCGGCTGCTGTTTTTCATCTTACTGTTTGCGGCGGGCGGATTGGCGTGGCTGGTTCTTGCGCCGTTTGGGCCTTCCTCCGAGACGTTTGTGGAGCTTGCGCCTGGCTCCGGGACTCTAAAAATAGGGCAGCAACTGGAGGAGGCTGGCGTAGTGCGGAGTCAGTTTGCCTTCGACCTGATGCGGTGGTTGAAGCGGGGAAGGCTGAAGGCGGGCGAGTACCGCTTTGACCATCCGTCGGCGGTAACCGAAGTCTATGCGCGGATTGCGCGGGGCGACGTTTTTACGCTGGCGGTGACGATTCCAGAGGGGTCGAGCCTGTTTGAGATTGCGGCGCGGCTGGAACAAGCGGGGTTTGGAAGTCGTCAACAGTTTTTGGCGGGCGCGGCGCAGCAGGTGAATCTTGTGAGCGATCTAGACCCTGGAGCAAAGAGCCTGGAGGGATACCTGTTTCCGGATACGTATCATTTTCCGCGCAGGTTTGGGCCGCCGCAGATCTGCGCGGCAATGGTGAGACGCTTTCGCGCGGTCGCGGGGCAGTTGGGATTGACGAATTTGAAAGGGAACGTGCATCGCGTTGTGACATTGGCTTCGCTTGTAGAGCGGGAGACGGCGGTAGATGCGGAGCGGCCGCTGGTGGCCAGTGTGCTTGAGAACCGCCTGGCGGAAAAGATGCCGCTGATGACCGATCCGGCGGTAATCTACGGGCTGGAACTTAAGGGTCGCTGGCGGGGCGCGATCTATGCGAGCGATCTGAAACTGGATACGCCATACAACACGTATTTGCATACGGGGCTGCCGCCGGGACCAGTGGCAAATCCGGGAGCGAAGTCGCTGCGGGCGGCGATGGAGCCGGCAAAGACGGATTATCTGTACTTTGTGGCGGCGGGCTCCGATCCGCAGGGGCGGTCGCGGTTCTCAAGCTCGATTGAGGAACATGCAAAGAACGTGGCCGATTACCGGCAGGCAATGAGAAAGGCGGGGGAGCGTTGAAGACTAGCTCTCGATGTTTGGCCGCCGCGGCGCTGATGCTTTCGCTGCTGGTTACAGGCTGCTCGCTGCTGCCTGCGACGCGCAAACTGCCAATACCGGTGGCTCCGGCGGTGGAACAAACGGTGACGCCGGAGGAACTGGTTGCGCGGCTGAACGAGCGCTGGGCATCGCTGGAAAGCTTGAATGCAAGTGTGGAGATCCAGGCCAGCATAGAGAAGAGCAAGGACGGCGTGGCTAAGGATTATCCATCAATTCGCGGCATTATTTTAATGCTGAAGCCGGGGATGCTGCGGGTATATGGGCGGGTTCCGGTGATTGGCACGCGGGCATTTGACATGGTGAGCGACGGCAAGGATTTTACGCTGTGGATTCCCCAATATAACGTCGCGTACAAGGGTTCGAATACGGTGAAGAAGAAGTCGGCCAACCCGCTGGAGAATTTGCGGCCTGGGTCGTTTCTGGATGCGCTGGTGGTGCGCGGGCTGGAGCCGGAAGATGAGTACATGGTGACCGCCGATTCGACGACTGTGGAGGATAACCTCCGAAAGCATCTCTACATTGTGCCGGAGTACAAGTTGAGCATCATGCGGCGCAAAGCGGATAGCCTGCGCAAGACGCCGGTGCGCGTGGTGACTTTTCATCGCGACGACCTGCTGCCGTATGAACAGGATATCTATGATGCGGAAGGCAACCTGGAGACGCAGGTTCTGTACTCCGCGTACAAGGACTACGGAACGGGGATCTATCCATCGAGCGTAGTGATCAAGCGCCCGCTGGAAGAAGCGCAAGTGAAGCTGACCGTTGACAAGGTTGCGGAGAATCCGAAAAATCCCCCGCTGACAAGCGATGAGTTTGTACTGAAGCTTACCCCTGGGACGAAGATACAAAGCCTGGAGTAGCGGCTGTGCTTGGACTAGCCGCGCTTTTACGATGGAAAGCCGTAGGACTGGGCGCTGTGCTGCATGGCTTTGGGCGCGGCTTCACTGCTGGCGGCAAGTCCGACGAGCGTGATTTGCACGTGCGCATGGCTGTGTTCGAGCAGAAAGTCCTCGGCAAACGAGGGACGTTCGGTGAGTGAGCCGTCCGGGCTGTTGGCTCTATCTGTTGGGCTGACGGGACGGTGAGAATGTTGAGTCTTGCCACGGCTCGGGGAGCGGCGGCTTCTTGTGTCGCATGTTTGTGCGAATCCCATATCTGCTCCTTGTCGTTCGATTGCCAGGTTGCTAGCTTGAACGAAACCTGCCGGAAGCAAGGCACGAAGCTTTCGGCGAGGATACCCGTCTCGACTTCCCTAAGCCAACGCTAAATTTGGCTGGCCGACATGCCGCCTGCGCCACAGCAGGAGAAGAATCGAGACGGCAATATTCATTCAACCTTGGCTCTTTAGACGGCCTTGAGATTGAACCGTGAGAAGGATCATGGGGCAAAACCAGGAGCGAAATAGATCAGAAGGCTTGTTCCCGAAACGAAAAAACCATGGAAAAACTATGGAAGTGGGAAACCCTTCCAGTCTTATTGCTACTCCTAATGCAAGTGCGTGTCAAGAGGTTTTGGGATTGCGGAAGGCAAGGGCATTTGAGGTTTTCACACGGGATTCGACGAAGCGCATACAAGGCTCAGGAAGAGGGTTTGACTGCGAGCGAGATGCGGTAGAAGTGGCAGTGAAAACTGGTTAAAAAGCGAGGATTTTTGGACGGAAAGAGGGTTTTTGAGACTAAAAAGTGGGCAAAATGGGCGGTTTGCAGTTACTGATTAGTAAACATACGTAAAATGCAAGTTGTTGATATAAAGCTTGTTACTTGAATTTTGCGAGCAAAAAACCGGCTCCACAGGGTAGGGGGGGTGGGGGGTAGCGGATTTTTTGGAGAAGAAACAGCGAAACTAGGCAGAGGAAATGGGTATGTTGGCGGGATGGGATGAGCCAGATTGCGGGTCGAGAACGAGATTTTGGTCATGGCGGAATTTCCCTTCCCTATTTATAGGATCTACTAACAGGCGGTAATTATCCGCAAAAACCCGGCAGAAAAATATAGGTCGCGTTTAAAAGGGATGCAGCTTTGTTGCGTGGGTTGGCGATTGAGCGAGTTAGCGAGTCAGCGGGTTGGCTGGTTGGCTCCGATTGCCGTGGGGTTTGCGGGGCGCCTGCAATCCACTGTTCCTATTCGATAGATATGGAAATGGATTTGGCGCTCGGAGGGGAGTTTTTACGGCTTGACAAGGTCATTGCCACATGGGATCATCCCGCAGTCCGAGGCTGTTTTCTCGCCACTTCCCCAGGTTTTCTTTACGTTCCAGGCGAGAGACACGCGGACGATTCCACATATTGAAAAAGAAATGGGAGGAGATTCATGTCTGATGAAGCGAAAGCTGCGTTTGCCAATCCCGCGCCTCTGGGCTTGATTGGCTTTGGTCTTACCACGGTGATTTTGAGCCTGATCAACGCGGGCATATTGCCCAAAGGCGGCGAGCCCGCGATTTTGCCGCTGGCCTTTGCCTTTGGCGGGCTGATCCAGATGCTGGCCGGGTTGATGGA
Source organism: Occallatibacter sp. (assembly GCA_050014335.1). Taxonomy (GTDB): domain Bacteria; phylum Acidobacteriota; class Terriglobia; order Terriglobales; family Acidobacteriaceae; genus Telmatobacter. The sequence continues at coordinate 25,305 of JBEKDN010000028.1, forward strand.
GTTCCGCACGGGTAATACCTTTGGCATGGTGGCGTTTCTGAGTTATGGCGCCTTCTGGTGGTGGTTTGCGCTTCTGGCGTTGCTGGGCAGCGCGCGGATTCTGGAGTTGAGCGGGGCGGGCAGCACGATTGCGGCGATGCTGATTGGGTGGGGCGTTTTTACGCTGTTTATGTGGGTTGCGACCTTCCGGCTGGCCAAGGCGCTGTGGTGGATTTTTCTGACGCTATGGGTCACGTTCTTTCTTCTGGGCTTTGGAGATTTGCTTGGCGCGCCGCTGGTGCACCTGGCGGGAGGATGGTTGGGGCTGATCTGCGGATTGCTGGCGATGTATACGAGCTTTGCGCTGGTGATCAACGCGACGTTTGGCAGGACGGTGTTGCCGATTGGGGCGCGGTAGAGCGGAGAACTCGCTGGAGAATTTTTGCTTCGGCGGCACGTGATTACGGCCGCCGAATTTACAGCAACAGGGGCGGTGCTACTCTATAGCCACTATGCGCCTACTCAGTTTCCTTGCTTTGTCTCTCGCGGCAGCTCTGCCGGGATTCGCTCAAAATGCGGCCAGCGAGGGAGCTGGCTTGCCGAAAGATCCGCGTGCGGTGTTTGCGGCTGCCGCTCCCTTCTATGACTTTGCTTCGCCCGAATTGAAGCCATGGCATTTAAAGGCTACCTATCAGCTTTACGACGATGCCGGGAAACCGTCGGAGCAGGGGACGTTTGAGTACTGGTGGGCGTCACCTCAGATCCATCGGAGCACTTGGACGCGGGCGGGGGCGACATATACGGATTGGCGAACGGCCGACGGCAATTATTCGTACTTGAAGACAGGCGAGCGCCTCGGATTTTTTGAAAATGAGTTATATTCCGATTTTCTTGCTCCGTTGCCGCATTCATATACTTTGGACCCCACCAAGGCCCTCCTGGAGCTCAAGACTGTCTCTTCGGGTAAAGTCAAAGTCCCTTGTGTTATGGTTACGCCGTCGATGTTGGGACATGAGTTGGTAAAGGATCGTCCACTGGGTTCATCTCCCACCTATTGTTTTGATCCGCAGGTACCGGTTTTGCGCTTCACTTACAACTTCAATTCGGTGACTACGGAATTCGACAATATAGTCAAAATTCAAAACAGATATCTTGGCCGCGAGATTCTTGTTTCTTATGGCAAGCGTAAGCTGCTCTCGGCGCATGTGGATTCAATCACCGAATTGGCTCCATCCGATCCGGCGTTGACACCTTCTCCAGATGCCACGATCGCGAAACATCCCAAGGTGCTGGTTAACGGGGTAGTCACGTCGGGAATGGCGATTAGAAAACAGGCGCCGATTTATCCTGATGAGGCCAGATCCAATCACATTTCGGGCACGGTTCTTCTAATGGCAACCATTGGCAGGGATGGAACGATTCATGATCTGAGCGTTGTGTTGTCTCCTTCGGCTTTGCTCTCCCAATCGGCTATGCAAGCTGTCTCTCATTGGGTTTACAAGCCTTATCTTCTGAACGGCGAACCGGTTGAAGTGGATACGACGATCAATGTGATTTATGCGCTGGGCGGGTAGCAATAGAGTGGC
>JBEKDN010000029.1:0-26422 GCA_050014335.1 Occallatibacter sp.
GCTGAAACTTCACTGGGCGCCAAGGGCATGAATCCCTCCATTGAGAGAGCCAGTGCCGCGCAGCCGAAAAATCGATACGGAATCTTGCCAATCTGCATGAGAAATACTTGTGCCCGGTCGCCGAAGCCGCCAAACCTTCAGAAGAAGCTAGCTAGATGATAAGCTATGCCCTGGAGGCAGATACGCGGCATGCCGCGAAATCTCTCCAATGCCAGGCATATATGGACGCACGCTTCCTCAGAAATTTTGCAATTATCGCCCACATCGACCACGGCAAGTCGACGCTGAGCGACCGTCTGCTTGAGTTCACAGGCTCGGTGACGGGCCGCGAAATGCAGGCCCAGATTCTCGATGACATGGATCTGGAACGCGAGCGCGGCATCACCATCAAGGCTCACGCCGTGCGCATGATGTACAAGGCCCACGACGGCGTTACCTATCAGCTCAACCTTATCGACACGCCCGGCCACGTGGACTTCAGCTATGAGGTCTCGCGTTCTCTCGCCTCCTGCGAGGGCGCGCTGCTGGTTGTCGATGCAAGCCAGGGCGTCGAGGCGCAGACACTGGCAAATGCTTATCTCGCCATCAATCACGGCCTGGAGATTATTCCGGTCATCAACAAAATAGATCTGCCCTCGGCCGACATTGTGCGCACTCAGGAGGCTATCGAGAAAGCAGTTGGCCTCGATGCCACGGACGCCATCGCGGTGAGCGCCAAAACTGGCCAGGGCATCGATGAAGTTCTCGAAGCGATTGTCAAGCGTCTGCCGCCGCCGACGGGCGATCCAGACGCTCCGCTCCAGGCCCTGATCTTTGACTCCTGGTTTGATGCCTATCGCGGCGTTATCGTGCTGGTGCGCGTCATGCAAGGCGCCATGCGCAAAGGTCAGCGCATTCGCCTCATGTCGAATGGCAAATCCTTTGAAGTGGAATCGATGGGTGTCTTGATGCCTAAGCCGGTTGAGATTGGCGAGTTGCTCGCCGGCGAGGTGGGTTTTTTTGCGGCCACAATCAAGACTGTCAGCGACACCAAAATCGGCGACACGGTTACTGAAGAAAATCGCCCCGCGACCGCTCAGTTGCCCGGCTTTGAAGACATCAACCCAATGGTCTTTGCCGGCCTTTATACCGTTGACTCGCACGAGCACACACTCTTGCGCGACGCGCTTGAAAAACTTCGCCTCAACGACGCTTCATTTTTCTTCGAGCCGGAAAGCTCCGCCGCACTGGGCTTCGGCTTTCGCTGCGGCTTTCTCGGCCTGCTGCACATGGAGATCATTCAGGAGCGCCTGGAGCGCGAGTATGACATTGACCTCATCACCACCGCGCCCGGCGTGCGCTATCACATTACACTCACCGACGGCAGTGTAGTCGAGATCGACAATCCCTCGCGCTGGCCCGAGCCAACCAACATTGAGAGCATCCGCGAGCCTGTCATCACCGCCAAGATTCTTACCAATGAAGAATACGTCGGCGGCATCTTCAAACTCGTGGAAGAAAAACGCGGCAAGCAGTTGAACTTTGAATACGTCACCTCAAGCCGCGTGCTGCTCACCTATGAGCTGCCGTTGAATGAGATAGTTCTGGATTTCTACGATCGCCTCAAATCCATTTCTCGCGGCTACGCGTCTCTGGATTACCAGTTAGCCGGCGAGTGGGAATCGCCCATGGTCAAGCTCGACATCCTGGTCTCCGGTGAGCCGGTCGATGCGCTATCGATCATCGTCCACAAAGACTTCGCTTACGAGCGAGGCCGCGCGCTTGTCTCCAAGATGCGTGAACTCATCCCACGCCAGCAGTTCGAGGTCGCCATACAGGCCGCAATCGGAGCCAAGATCATCTCCCGAGAAACAGTGGCCGCGCTGCGCAAGAACGTCCTTGCCAAGTGCTACGGCGGCGACATCAGCCGCAAGCGCAAGCTACTGGAAAAACAGAAGGAAGGCAAAAAGCGCATGAAGCGCATCGGCAAGGTGGACATACCGCAGGAGGCCTTCCTGGCCGTGCTCAGGATAGGCGAAGATTCGCAAAAGTAACCGCTGTCAATGTGACCCAATTCACATTCCGTACATGCCGTTTTGTGGATAACCTCTGGGTGAATAAGAACGGAATATGCGTTTGTCAATCCGCGAATGGGACAATATTTTCTGTTGAGAGAAGCTGATGCATATAGACTTACTTGGCCTATCAGAAGTGAATAACGCTTGACAAGAGTGAAATTCTGAATTTCTCTACTCGATTCACGGAAGAAATCCACATTTATTTCCACAATGAAGCGTAGCGCATTTCAGAGCTTGTATAGCCGCCTTAACCGAGACGTTGAAACTCTTCCAAGACAAGTCAAAGGCCCCACGATGGCGGGGCCTTTGTCGTCTTACGTATCCGAAAGCTCTAGTGCGCGGCGGGCTTTGCGGGCGCCGGCGTTGCCTTGACTGGCGCCGCGGGCGGTGGCGGCGGAGCCGGAACACCCGACTTCACGTTGTAGGCCTCCAGAACGGCCTTTGAGATATCCGCCGAACCGTCGGCCCAGAGAACCGGGCTTTGCTGTTGCGAGGTGTCCAGAACCATCGTGTACCCCTGCTGTTGCGCATAGGCGATCATGACGGTGCCAACCTTATTCAAAACGCCCTCAAAAGCCTCTTCAGCGTCCTGATCCTCATCCTTCTTCAGGTCTTCGGCTGAACGCTGGAATTGCGTCTTCTTGGCATCGAGCGACTTGACACGGCTGGCGCTCTCCGTGTCGCTCAGCATACTGCCCTGCGCCTGCAAGTCCTTGGTCAGCTTATCGATATCGTCCTTCAGTGCATTCAACTGGGCATCCCTGGGGGCGAACTTCTTTTCCAGATCGGCCAGGTCGCGTTGAAATTCATTGGTCGAGCCCACAACCGGCCGAAAGGCGATCAGGGCAATCTTGGCCGGTCCAGCCGGTACCGCGGCAGCAGCCGCAGCGGGGGCTGCCGGTGTTTGAGCGGCGGCGCTCAGGGCAAAGCCCGAGGCCAGCAATACGGTAAGTACAAGAGAGCGCTTCATGCGGGTCTAAAACTCCTTCGGAATTCCTGTGGGTCTGTTCGCGCTTCAGCGCGGAGTCGAGCCTGTGCCTTCTGAGAAACCTCACGGTCTTTTTTTGGAACTCTACACCGGAAGGGGGCAGAGACAGGAAAAGGCGTGTTCGGAACCGTCAGCAGGAACTAGATGGATTATAGGAGCCGGGGGTGGGAGCGTCAAACCGGCAAACCGGAATCTTTGCCCTTGGCGAATCAAAATTCATACGAGATTGGAACGCTTTTTGCACCGTCGAAGCAGCGGCGCGGAATCACTCCAGCCCGGTACACTTGTAAGCGATGCACGGAAATCTCTTTGCCAATCCCGCCGGCGATATCCCCGGCGATTCCTTCACAGCGCACTGCGATGGCGGGTCACGCGGTAACCCCGGTCCCGCCGGCTACGGCGCTGTCGTGGAAGACGCGCAAGGGCGCGTCGTCGCCCAACTGAGTGAGTACCTCGGCATCCAGACCAACAACTTTGCCGAATACTCCGGCTTATTGGGAGTTCTCAGATGGGCCGTTGAACACAACGTAGGCCGTCTGCGCGTCATCTCCGACTCCGAACTCATGGTCAAGCAGATGCAGGGTAAATATGCCGTCAAGAGCCCAATCCTGCGCCCGCTATTCGAAGAGGCCAGAAAGCTTTCGCGCCGCATTGAGAGCTTTGAGATGCGGCACACATTGCGTGGCGGCAATAAGGAAGCTGACCGGCTGGCGAACGAAGCGATGGATAAAGGGATGGGCAAGTCGCCGAGTGCGCCGCTCGCCACGCCAGCGGCGCGCGCATCGAGCGCGCAGGCTTCTTCCCAGGCGCCTCGCCCCGCTCCGCCCGCGCCCAAGCCCACGCGTCAAGTCCTCGAAGGCTACGTGAAGAACGGCGTCGTCCACCTTCTTGAAGGCGAACTGCCAGATGGCATCTTCGTCAAAGTGATCCGGGAATAACTGAATCAAGCCTCGCGCAAAAAAAGAACTCCCCACCCCTCCATGAAGAGAGAGGCAGGGAGAGATCGAAGCGAGAAAAACTATTCTGCCGCGGCTTCCGTCTCGGCAACAGGCTCGGCTTCGGGCGCTTCTTCCGCGGCCTCGGCCAGAACCTTGACGTTCACGTGCGCGGTGACTTCGCGATAGAGCTTGATCGCCACGCTGAAGTCGCCCACGCTCTTGAGCGGTTCATCCAACTGAATCTTGCGGCGATCGACCTCGAAGCCCTTGGCATCCAGAGCGGCGGCAATGTCGGCCGAAGTGACCGAACCGAAGAGATGGCCGGCCTCTCCCGACTTGCGCGTGAATTCCAGAACCACAGGCGTGAGCTTCACGGCCAGCGCCTCGGCCTGAGCCTTCTCCGTAGCGGAGCGGCGGGCAGCGGCATTCTTCATCTGTTCCACAACGGCTTTGTTGGCCAAGGTGGCCTGCAGCGCCAGCTTGCGCGGCAGCAGAAAATTACGGCCATAACCGTCGGCGACTTTAACCAGATCGCCGCGGTGGCCCAGATTAGCTACATCTTCCTTCAGAATTACTTCCATGACCAAACTCTCCAGTGATGCGATCATCGCCGGCGTCATCGCTGCTCAAGTCTTCAGACAAGAGCGCTTGAACTCCGGTAGAGCCGCACTCGGTTTTATTTCGGCATCCACAATAATGCCTTCAGCCGGAGTTGCTTTGCGCCCTCCCGCTCCCAGATTCGGAAGTGAAGGCGCGCCGGCGGATCGGCAGCCGATGGTGATAGCGAAACCAGGCTACAATTTCCCTGGCTTTGTTCTAGTGCCGTGTGGCAAAAGGCAGCAGGGCGATATTCCGGGCCTGCTTGATCGCACGGGTTAGGCGGCGCTGGTGCTTGGTGCAGACGCCTGTGAGCCTGCGGGGCACAATCTTGCCACGCTCAGCCACAAAGCCTTGCAGCAGCCGGACGTCGCGGTAGGGAACTGCGTCGATCTTCTCGGTGCAGAACTTGCAGACCTTCTTGCGCCGGAAGAACTTGCCGCGTCCGCCGGGTCCGCCTGCGGGACGTCCGCCAGCGGGACGCCCGCCGGGGCGTGGTCCCGAATTATAACCGCCGGAACCTGAACTGGGGCCCGAAGCCGGACCGGACTCCGAACCGGACGCTGCCGGAGATGCGCTTGTCTCGTGCGCCTTTGCTTGATTCTCTTCAGACATGCTGTTTCCTCTTCACTCTCTTGGCTTCCGTCGAGCACCCAATCGATGCACACCGGAATATTGGATCGGGTCGCGTTGGCCACCCGCGAAGGCGGAAGCGCGCGACAACATTTGAACTACCGCGAACGGCGAAAAGTCTCCGGTCGTCGACTAAACTGCGGCCGGTGCCGGAGCTGCGGCTTCCGCAACTGCCGGAGCAGCCACGGGCGGAGCCGCAACAGGCGCTGCGACAGGAACCGCCGCCGGAGCCGTAAAGGCCGGAGTCGCACTGCGGCGAACGCCGCGCAAAGCCTTGACCTTGGCCAAACGCTTCTCTTCTTCGTCAATGCGCACGGTGAGGAACTTGATCACCGGCTCCGTGACACGCAACCGGCGCTCCAACTCCAGCACCACCGGGCCGCCGGCCTCGACGGTAAGCAGAACGTAGTTGCCGTCATTGAACTTGCGCACCGTATAGGCGAGCTTGCGCCGGCCCATCTTCTCCACCGTCTTCACCACTCCGCCACCCTTGGCGACGTTGTCGGAGAAGCCGGCGATCAGCTTGTCAACATCTTCTTCAGCCACATCGGGCCGAACAATAAACATAACCTCATACAAACGGGACATCCGGTTTCCTTTTCCGCTGAATCCTCGCGGTCCAACCGCGATCTCCAGCCTTGCGCTCTACTCTTGCGTTCCAGCTTCTTGCTTCAGTCGTTCCCAGCACAGCTCTTGAAACATTCTTGACACTGGGGAACCGATTCGGAGCTTCAGTCCTGATCCCTGATCCCTGATCCCTGTTCCCTGTCTTTCCGGTTGAATTCGTTCATCGCGGCTGCCGGCCCGTCTGAGAGGATGCGCCGTGTAGCCGTTGCCACCCGGTCCAGCACCTCATCCAGTACCGTCAAATCCGCCTTGCGCATCGGCGAGAGCAGGTAATCCCTGCCTGGTCGCCGTCCGCCGCCCGCCGCAATAGCTTCTGGAGGCAAGTTCAACCCCACGCCTATGCGGAGGCGCAACCATTCCTGACTTCCCAGAGAACTCGTCACGCTGCGGGCTCCGTTGTGCCCTGCTGGCGATCCGCGCTCCCTGATCTTGAAGCTTCCCAGCACCAAGTCCAGCTCGTCGTGAATCACGAGCAGATCCCGCACCGGGTCCGCCTCAAACTCCCTAACCAAAGCGGCCACCGCAATGCCGCTCAGGTTCATAAATGTCTCCGGCTTGGCCAGAACCACCTCGCGCCCCGCCACGCGGCAGCTTGCGGTAATGGCCCGGCAACGCCGGTTCTGCACCACAACCCCCTCTTGCTGGGCGATGCGGTCAATCGCCATGAACCCCACGTTGTGTGGGGTCCACAGATACTCCAAACCGGGGTTGCCCAGCCCCACAATGATGAAGGGGCCAGGCCGTACACCGGATTCGCTTGCCTCGGCCAAGGGTTACTTCTTCGCCGCAGGCTTCTTTGCGCCCGCATCGGCAGCTTTAGCCGAATCCTCCGGCTTGCCCTTCTTGGCAACCTCGGGTTCCGCCGCTGTTGCCGCTGTCGCCGCCGCCGTTGCCGCTGCTTCAACTTCGGCCGCCGTCGGCGCTTCTTCGCGGATCGAGACCACGTGAGCCACGGTCGCATCTTCGGAGTTCAAGTACTTGATCTTCTCCGAGTGTGGCAGGCCGCTAATGCGCAACACGCCATGCATCTCCAGGTGGCTTACGTCCACATCGATATGACTGGGAATGTCGGCAGGCAGGCACTCGATTTCCACCTGGCGCAAGACCTGATCCAGAATGCCGCCGGAGTTCTTGACGCCCAGCGGAATCCCCTGCAACTTGACGCGCACCTTGACGCGCAGCGCCTTGTCCAGCGCAATCCGCTTCAGGTCGATGTGAATCAACAGATCCTTCAGCGGCTCGCGCTGCCAATCGACGATCATCGCTTTGGCTGCGCTCTGTCCGGCAATTTCGACATCGAAGATCGTATTGTGGCCGGTCTCCGAGAAGAGAATCCTATTGATCTGCTTCGGATCTACCTCGACGGCCACCGGATCGTGTCCTGGACCATACACCACAGCCGGAATCTTGCCCGCCACACGCACGCGGCGCGCGGCATTTTTGTTGAACTTGCCCTCGCGGGGCTTCGCTACGACTACTTCTGGCATTCGCTCTCTCATTTCCTGGTTTCGGGCACGGTAATACAGATTTTAGCTGCTAGCTTCTAGCCGCTAGCTCGTTCCTGCTGCTGCGAACTGAATTGCTCCGCTCCCTTTGTGAAGAGCCGCTACTAGTCTCTAGCTGCTCGTGGTCGTTATGAATTGAATCAACTTTCGTGTTGATTCAAAGTTTCCCGGCTTTTACTTCAGCGTAAATAACCGGGAATATCGAAGAACCAGCTAGTAGCTAGAGGCTAGTAGCTAGTTAAACAGCGTGCTCACGCTGGTCTCCATGTGAATGCTCTCAATAGCCGCGCCCAGCAGGCCGGCAATGGAGAGCACCTTGATCTTTGGCAACTTCTGTGCCGCCTCGCGCAGCGGAATGGTGTTGGTAACCACCAGTTGCTCCAGGCGCGATGCGGAAATGCGTTCAATGGCCGGACCAGAAAGCACGGCGTGGCTGGCGCCGGCATAGACGGCTGCCGCGCCCGCCCCATAAAGAGCGTCTACAGTCTTCACCAGCGTTCCTGCCGTATCCACAATGTCATCAAGGATGAGGCAGGTTCTTCCGTTCACGTCGCCGATCACGTGCATCACTTCGGTGACATTCATGTCCGTGCGGCGCTTATCCACAATGGCCAGCGGCGCTCCAACCTTCTGCGCAAAGAATCGTGCGCGCTCCACGCCGCCCGCGTCCGGTGAAACCACCGTCAGCTTGGGCAGGTTGAGTTCGCGGAAGTAGCTGACCAGCACCGGGCTGGCGTAGAGATGATCGACGGGAATATTGAAGAAGCCCTGAATCTGCGCAGCGTGCAAATCCACAAATAATGCGCGGTCGGCTCCGGCCGTCGTCAGCAGGTCGGCAATAAGCTTGGCGCTGATAGCCACTCTTGGACGATCCTTGCGATCCTGGCGGGCATATCCGTAATACGGCACAACCACCGTAATTCTGGCCGCCGAGGCCCGCTTCAGCGCGTCAATCATCACCAGCAGTTCCACCAGGTGCTGGTCTACCGGATAACAAGTAGGCTGCACCACAAAGACATCCACGCCGCGCACATTCTCCAGCAGTTGGAAGTAGACTTCGCCATCCGCGAACCGCTGCAGCTTGGCCTCGCCTACCTTCACCCCGATATGCAACCCAATCTCTTCAGCCAGGGGCCGGTTGGCCGTGCCGCTGAAGAGCCTGAAGCGCTTGTCTTCGCTCAGATTGCGGCTCCGCTTGCGATCAGGAGCCGCCTTGACGGCATCCTTCGCTTTTGCCGCGGCCTCGGCGGCGGCAAATTGCGCCGCTTCCTTCGCTGCGGCCTGTCCGCCGTCCGGTTGGTTCTCTTCCGCCACTGCCGTCACTGATTCCGCTTCCATCTCGTACCGCCTCCAAGCTGGTTTGCTTTGGCTGCTGTTTCCGAAAACTGACAACTGATAACTAACAACTAACAACTGACTACTGAAAACTTGGCTGGGCGACTAGGATTCGAACCTAGACAAATGCCTCCAAAGGGCATTGTCCTACCATTAGACGATCGCCCAAAAAACTACGGCTGAAGCATCTGGCGCCAATAGGCTTCACGCGGCAGGGTGCGAGTCAACTGGCTCTTCACACCGCCAACGCGCAGCCGTTCGCACGCCGCTTCCGCATCTCCGCGGGTCAGGTACAACCCGAAGAGCGCCGAACCGGACCCAGACAGCGCGGCATGGAGGCTCTCCTCCGGGGTGCCCGAAGCCGCAAGAATGCGCTTGATCTCTGCAAGGGAGGGATGCTGGCCGAAGACGACGCGTTCAAAGTCGTTCGCAATCCAGCTAAAGATCCCGGTGCGGACAAGCGCGGACTCCAACGGTCCGGCCAGGTTCTCGCCTGAGTTATGGATGGCAAGAACACCGGAGGAGCCAACTCCTGACCGTCCTTCCGGGATTCCTCCCGCAAAGGCGCTGGCATAGGCGCGGCTCAACTTCTTTAGTTTATCCGTACTGGCCTCCGCGGTCAAACCCTCCTCGATGCAGAGCGCATCCCAGTCGGCAAAGGCCTGCGGCGTGGAGACGCCAACCTCGGGCAAAGCCACCACGCACCAGAGCGGCTCAAACTCCGGGAGCGGATAAACCTCCTGCCCTCGATCCAACCCCAGTACAGCGCCCCCAATCAGAAACAGCGGCACATCCGAACCGACCTGAGCGGCAATCTCCAACCGCTGCGCTCCCCATCGCTGACTCGCCGACTGGCCGACTTGCTGACTTGCTAATCTCAACTCCGCGGCAATTTCGTTCTCGAGCCCCACCAGCGCCGCGACGGCATTGGCCGAACCAGCGCCCAAGCCGCCTTGCACCGGCAGACGCTTATCGATATGAATCTCGACCTCGGCAGTGAGGCCAAGCGCCTCCAACGCCAGCGCCACCATCTTCCAGGCGGTATTGCGGTTATCGGTAGGGACCCGGCTGTCGTTTGAACTCAACCGCAGCGTCGTCTTCGGTGCCGGACGGGCCGAGACGGTAACCAGGTCATACAACTCCAGCGTCTGGTAAACCGTGCTTAGCGCATGAAAGCCATCGGCGCGCGGCGCGCCAATCCCCAGGCCAAGGTTGATCTTCGCGTGTGATCGAACAGTAGTAGGCATACCGGCTTATTGTAGTGCGGGAACGGGCTTGACGAATTCTTCTGGCGGGTTCGCCTCTCCGTCCTCTGCCTCACCGGTACGACTCATCGCGATGAATCACAAACTCCGGATAAGCGCCGCCGCCAAGTTCGTGCAGGTCCATGCCGATGCGCTCGCCGTCGGGATCGACGCGGAAGGCGACCACGCGATTCAGCAGCCAGAAGAGCAGATAAACCAGCGGCAGAATCAATCCCAGCAGCGTGGCAATGCCTACCAGTTGGGCCACCAGTTGCCCCGTTTGCGGAGCGAAGACGCCCGCGGCCAACAGGCCCAGCAGGCCGCCGACGGCGTGAACCGTGATGGCGCCGGAGGGGTCGTCGATGGAGAGCGCCAGCTCAAACAACTCGACCAGCAGCGGCGCGGCAACACCGGCAACGACGCCGACGAAGAGCGACTCGACGGGCGTAATGATGCCCGCGCAGGCGCTGGAAGCTACCAGGCCAGCCAGCCAGCCGTTGGCGCAGAGGCTGGCGTCGGGCTTGCCAAAGCGCGCGCGCGTAATGCCAAAGGTAGCTGCTCCGGCTCCCGCGGCGGTGAGCAGCGTGTTGATCGCGGTAACCGGCAGCGCGGAGAGCGGCGCGTGAAGCCAGAGCACCGCGCCGGCCACATTCCACCCCAGCCAGCCCACCAGCGCCAGCAGGCATCCGAAGAGCACGTAAACGGCATTGTGGCCGGGCAGCGCGGTAGAGAGGCCTTCTTTGGGGAATTTGCCCTTGCGTGGACCGGCGATCCAGACCACGGCCAGCGCGCTGAGTCCGCCCAGAACGTGTACCGTAGCCGCGCCGCCTCCATCCAGAAAGCCCGCGCCCAGCGAGAAGTTGACCCCAAGCTGCGCCAGCCAGCCGCCCGCCCAGACCCAATGCGCCAGCAGCGGAAAGACCGTTGCGGCCAGCAATGCGGCAATCGCGCAGCCGGCGCTGAGGCGCAGCCGGTCCGCTCCCGAGCCCCAGGGAATAATCGCGGCCATCGCCACGGCCAAAAATTCAAACAAGATTGCCAGTTGCGATTGAGCCGGAGCCAAACCTACTCCGCCCAGCAGAAACGAGCCCTCGCCAAGCCAGTTCCATGGCTTGCCCGCAAGCTGAGCCACATGGCTTGCCCCGCCCGGTGTCCCGGTCAAAGTTGCGCCGATCACCAAAAAAACAATGGCCGAAACTGCCAGAATCGCCAGGCTGCCCAGTAGCGATTGCGCGGCCGAGCGGCAGCGGCCCAGGCCGGTATTGATCAGCGCCACGCCCGCGATGGCCAGCGGAGCCAGCAACAGCAGGCCAAGGCAAAGCGCAAAGGCGGCGTCGGAAAAGGGCTGAGCGGTTTGAACGTTCATGGGCGGCTTTCTCCACGCGCCGCCATGTGACCGCGCACGGTGACAACGAGTCCGAGGCACTCCACGGCCAGGCCGCAAAGCACAAAGGCCGCCCGCTGCACCGGATCGGCAAAGAGCACGAGCGCGGCAATGGCGAGAAAGAATCCGGCTGGCATCACCAGCAATCCGGCATATTTCATTTGCAATCCTTATCTGAACTGCTCTAGGTTATTGCGCGCACTCGCATCAAGGGCTGTCTACCGGAACCAGCTTCCTTCCGATATCCAATTGGAACGGGGCTGAAAACGATTGGCTGCGACGTCACTAAGAATTCTAAAGCATCTTGGGTTGCATTGGGCAGCATTGCTGAGGCATTGGCGTTTAACATCAGAACCGGAGGCACCATGCCTATGTTTACGCCCCAGCCCATTGGATTTGTCAAAAGTCCGTTTACGGATACAGCCGCAGTCTCCAAAGGCCTCGGCGCGCAGCATCGGGCGGAAGGCGAATTGAATATCCTGCCCGCCTTCGACCTCGGCCTCACCGATATCGAAGGCTACTCGCATCTCATCGTTCTCTGGGCCTTCGACCGCTCCGAGGACTTTGACGGCTCCGGCCTGATGGTTACCCCGACCTCCGACGACCGCCCGCACGGCGTCTTCACCACGCGCTCGCCCCGCCGCCCCAACCCCATAGGCCTCACCATCGTCGAGCTGCTCCGCCGGCAAGGCAGCTCGCTCCATGTCCGTGGGGTAGACATGCTCGACGGCACGCCAATTCTCGACATCAAGCCCTACCTCTCCAGCATCCCGCCAGAGAAGCTGCGCCGTGGCTGGCTTGCCGAAGCCGAAGCGCGAAAAGCCGCGCAAGAGCCCAGCTTATAAGTGCCTATTTTCCTCCCTGTGTAAAGTAAAAGGTCGCTGCCGACCCAAAAAGCCCCGAGAAAACGGGAATCCAGATGTTGAAGACTCGAGCCACTTCTTCAACAGAATTAGGCTTGTCACGGGCCAGCCAAAGAATGGAGGCAATCTGCGCAATAAAGGCAATGCTGAACGCTCCAAAAACCGCCGTTTGAGCCTCAAAAACCCTCCTTTCCGCCACAGTTCTGAGCGTCAGCCTCAAGGGCAACGCAACAAGCCCAGGAGCAAAAAGGCCGTTCCCGAAGGAACGGCCTTTGTACCTGAACAAACCAATGAAGTGAAAATCAATCCCCGGCAACCAGCTCCGATTCCTTCCGCTCAACCGGTTTCGCGGGCGCAATCGATCCCAGCGAAACCAGCCCCTCGACCGGCTTTTCGCCCAGCACATGCTCGCGATACAACTTCGCCATGCGGGCATTCTCAACCGCGTCCTGCTGCTTCGTATCGCGCGCGCGAATCTTTTCTTCGCGAGCGTTCTTCGCAATGCCAAGGTTATCCAGCGTGTGGTTTGCCTCGGAGTTCACATGCTCCATATTGAGCGCCAGGTCGTGGCCCACATGCGTCATGCCCACTTTCTTGCCGCCCGCAAAAATCTCATGCCGGCCGTGCTCCTCGTACCACTTGGTCAGAGTCGCCGTCATGTGCATCTTCTCAATGATGTTTCGCCAGCCAATGCCCGTGTTGTAAGCGCAGAAGCTGATCTCGCCCTCTTGCGTCGCGTAAGGAATAATGCATTGTTCCGTGCGGCGGAAATCGTAATTGAACAAATCCTGGAACCACATGCCGGCGATAAACAGGAAATTCCACCGATCCGCGCGACGCTTCTTGATATCTTCCATCGTGCGGTCGCCGCTCACCTTGCCATAATCCTTGCCGGTAGCGTTGAATGTCTTGTCCATCTTCTGCATCATGTCCGTAATCTTGAAGTGCGTCGGAGCCATGAACGGATCGTAGTTGCGCATCAGTGAAATCGCCACGCCCAGCACTGAGAGAACCTTGCCGCGCGCCGCATCGTTGATCTTGGCAATATCTTTCGCCAGCCGCCCAACGTTGAGAAATGCCGACACCGGCGCAGATTCCTTGGTCTCCTTGTCGATCATCAGCGCCATTCCAATACCGCAATTAGGATGGCAGCCGCAACTCAGCGCGCCCCAATCGGCGGCCGGCCCGTGCACCAGATCGGCCCAATCGGAGAAGGTGCTCATAAAGCTGATCGGGAACCAGTCGCGCTCCGGCTCGCCAATGCCCACTTGATTCTTCACGTCGTGCGCCATGTGGCTCAACGTGTAGCGCTGCGCCAGACGGCGCTCTTCGCTGATATCCTCATCGCGGCCCGTGAAGCTCACCGGCTGGAAGCTCAGAAAGTTGATCTTCTTCGGGTTGTCCAGCGCGAACTGGATAATGCGCCCCACCTGCTCGTTATTGATGCCGTTGATAATCGTCGTCACCGGTACGATATCGACGCCCGCTTCATGCAGATTATTGATCGCCTGCAGCTTCACGTCAAAAAGATTTCCCACCTTGCGGTGCGAGTTCGCCGCGTTTCCAATGCCGTCGAATTGAAGGTAAATGTACCGCAGACCCGCTTCCGCGGCCGCCCGGCACAGCTCCTTGCTCTTGGCAAACTCAATGCCGTTTGAAGCCGCCTGCACCGAGTTATAGCCAACCTTCCGCGCATACGCCACAGCATCCAGAAAATAAGGCGACAGCGTCGGCTCGCCGCCTGAGAACTGCACGCTCATCTGCCGCCGAGGCTTGATCGTGATGGCGTTGTCCAGCATCGTCTTGATCTCGTCCCAGGTCAACTCATGCACAAAGCCAACCTGATTCGCGTCCATAAAGCACGGATCGCACATCATGTTGCAGCGATTGGTCAGGTCGATCGTCAGCACCGCGCCGCGCCCATGAGTCACAGTCGAAGTCCCGTGGTGGTGCAGCTTTTCATCGTTGTGCGCGCGCACGTCGCGCCCCGGAAAGCTCTCCTCGAGATGCTTGAAGAATGCCGTGTCCATTGACATGAGATCTTCAAAATGGCCATGCTTCGGGCAATCCTTCACCATCAAAATCTGCCCGTCGCGCTCAATGATCTGCGCCTTGATCTCGCCTACTTTTTCATTCAGCAGAACTTCATGCGGCAGCTTGCCATCCAGAATCTGCTTGCGAATCTCCGGCACGCACTTCGGACACAGCGAGTCAGTCGTCCGCGGCCATCCCAGCGGCGGCTTCTCCTTCTGATAGCTCTTCATCAAAGGCTTGTCAGACCATTTCGGTGTGAAGGAGGGGTTGGGACTGATGCGGTTGAGCCGCTCAAATACCACCCACGCGCCCTGTGCCGCATAGACGAAGGCTTGCTCGACATACTTCACTGCTTTTGCCATAGGTGCAATCTCCTCAAATGAATTAGATGCCAACCGCTGGCGTCCCGTCTCAGAAGCCCATTTCGTCAACGAACCTGTCATCCTGACTGAACGGGGCCCCAAGCGTTTTTCAGCTTGGAGGTGGTGAGTCGATGGACCCGCGGTTGTATTTCAAAGAACTTCAAAAACACCACAATCGTGGCCTGTCTCTGAAGGCTGCCTGGTAAACGATGACCGTATCAAGCGAACTTCTCGTCCCGCCAGCCCCTTTTCTCCCGATTCATCAGGGAGTTACGGTTGCTGATCGCGCAGTTTCAGGTTAACCGCCTGGCCCAGTCAAGCGAAGCAAGATACAGCGAACGGAGCTATACCGCAGCGAATGGCGACCGATATGGGCCGAACGGCTCATCCGATCAATCCCGGATGAGCCTCCTCATGAAGAAGGTGGTTCGATACCGGGAGTTTCAGCCTACCGCCACCAGGAGTACCCAAGACTGAATTGCAGCGTCTGGTTTAATCCAGGGTTGTGGTCGCCCAGGCTGGCATTTGAAATATGAATCGCTTTCAACGCCAGGTTGATGCTGTGCTTGGGACGGTTGAAGACATTCACTCCAGCTCCAACCTGCGGCGTAAAGTTGATCACGCTTGTGCCGCTATAGAAGCCGAAGCCTTTCTCTCCACTATTGAAATCCAATGGAAATTTATGGTTTGTCCAGAGCAACCCTCCGCCAAGCTGTGTCCAGGGAACAATCCGCGCGGAATCCCGCTGACTGAAATTCCAGCGTAATAGAAACGGAGTTACACTTGCGCCATGAAAAGTATTACCATTCCATTGATAGGGTGTAGTAACAGGAACGCCCTTGACCATCAAAGTGATTGGCTGAGGGGGATACCTTGCCAGCCAGAATGGCATCACTTCCAACATCGCCTCCCCACGGCCACGCAAAGGCCGAAGCCCCTCAAAACGTCTCGTTTGCTTTCCAGCCTCCAGGCCGCCATTGAGTAGCTGCAATTTCAAATCAAAATAGACTCGATAATTTGAATAATCATATGTGGTAATTTGGTATCCAGGTGGAAACCCGCCTTGCACAAACCCTCCCCACTGCCAAGGCCGCGTAGACAGGCCCGCCTCGCCTTGATTGGATTTGTTTGCCTCTTGCGCGATAATCGATTGCTGTGAAAAATGCAGTGTCATTACAATCACACAGAAATAAGCAATGCGCCGCGATATGAGCATCAAGACTTTCCTCCCCAAAAATGTTTTCTTCAATCGTTAATGCGATCAGCCTTGGAAGCTGCTGTTGCGCTTCCAAAACTGATCGCACGTTCCCCATTAATAGCGAATGGCGACCTGTGTGCGCGGAATGGAATCATTGCCCGTCGTTGCCACCAGAGGAATTAACGTGCGCTATGCCGGAACAGGATCGGACGTTAGGGCGGTAGTCCTCCGCGGGACTGGTCCACTACGGAGCACCCCTTCCCGGCCAAGTGCAACTTTGGCCCTGATCATCTCGCGCTCAATCCATGCGCGCTGCAATTCGTCAGCCTCCCCTTCATGCGGGTTCAACGACTCTAGAATCGCAGGTGAATCTGCCGGAATCATTGATGCTATCTCAGAGAATGCCTGGATCGAACCAAATGACAGAGGAAAGTGGCGCCCTGCTGAATCGAGTTCACTGATATGTAATTGGCAAATCCTATTCCTGAACCTTAGAAGGATCCGGAATGCTTCGGTCATTGTCCGATCGCACTGGTGCGCATGGGCAAGGTCGAAACACAACCGGGCATTTGGGAGCAGCTCAAACCAGCGGCATAGTTCCTCTGCGCTTCGCCCTTCGCGCTTTCTCCGGTCCATATTCTCAATTGCAAGCTGGTTACCGAAATCCGCCCACCTGCTCGAAATGTGAATTGTGTCTGGATGAACGATGATCGGGCATTCTCTTTTTACCTTGCGAAGATGATCAATTACGTCGTCCTCTTCGTCAGCCGAAAAGCGGCTAGGAGCATGTACGGAGACATAGCTGAACTGCCCCAAATTCAGACTTGGCAGAGCCTCAATGAGTTCGGGTAATTCCGGCAATCGCAACGCGGAGAGTTCAACTGCGCTTACGGATGTCCCATTCATTAGGCGAAGAGACTCTTGAAAATTGCCCAGCGACAACGCGCCGGTAGAAAACCCGATGAAGGCCATTAGAAGACACCTCTTTCAATGCTGTGATTGTAAAGCGGTGAACCTTCATTCAAAAACATATCCTGAATGGCTTTGCGAAAGACTCTGCGCGTCTTCCATGCTTCCTTGAAGACCTCGTCCGTCCCCTCCTCTTCCTGCCTTAGCACTTTCAGGCGCGAACGCCGATCTGAATCATTCAATAAACCCAGAAATGCATCGTGCGCGCAAAACAGTTCTTTGGCGGTCTCGTGAAGAAACTTCGACTCTGAGATATTCAAGTGCGTCGTAAAGAACAATGCTAGGCGTTCCAAAGGCGTTAGAGACAAAAACATATCAAGGCGGTCGATTAGGCTCTGCTTGCTCAACTCTTGATTTTCATTATTCGAGATTTTTGGGTCGCACCAGAAACAAGCAAACAGGCCCGAGGCAAACAACAACTTTCTCGACACGCCAAGTTTGAAATTTCGGAGCGCATACCCCTCTTTACCGCGATCAAATTGCTTATATGCGAAGTCAACGGCAATCGTTCTCCAATAGCGAGCAAAGTCGTTCAGCAAAAAGAGCGGCACCCACCGAATACTTTTCCCTTCGTATCCCATTTGCAGCAGTCGATGATCTTCATCGATGTAGCGCTTCAAAATACCTTTGCGCACTTGATCGAAGGCCGCACGACGAACTCCAATAGACTCAGCTTCCAAAAGAAGCAACACTCTCCGCGTGGTGTTGGAATTGGAATCCTCCTCGCCTCCGATGAAATGCACGATCGGTTGACTGAACTCCAATTTGCCAAACGTTCCTTCCGGACCAGGCTGCTTGAGGTCTAAATCTTTGAAAATAGACTCATCGCTGAGCGCAGCCTTGATGGCAAGAAATGTCCTCTGATCTTCGGCGTCCGCCGGGCCGTCCACTAGAAGTGTCCAATCCAAATCGCTCCCTTGCGTGCACTCATGCCGCGCAAGCGATCCATGCACGACTACGCTGGTTTCTGGACCAGGTTTTCCCTCGACAACCTCTGAAAGTCGCTGGAGCGTTAGAAGTGTTCTTTGACGTGCGTTCTCAATATTCTTCCAATTACATCCCAATATCAACTCTAGGTCCGCTATGGGAGATACGCTTTGACCAGCGCATGGGCTACCGAACATCTCTCCCCTCGATTCCTGGCGCGCGGCTGCCGAATTGAGCAGGCGTCCCCCTAATCCTAGCAGCGTTTCCTGTGGAACCTCGACACATTATCTCTTGCTAGGTCTCGATACTCCTCGCCCAAAGGCTATGGCTTACGGTGACTCTGGATAGGCGGGTAGCCCAGATCCCCATAGCGTCCGATAATTCAACTCTGGGTGTCCAATCTCCTGATTTTCGGAGAAGGTAGACCAAGAACCTCAAGCGAGCCCACAGCGAGCCGCTGCCCTCACCGCAAGTGGTTTGCAGAGAATTACCATCTCCGCGCTTACAATAAATGAATGAGTACTCCCGCTCGCCCACAGCCAACCATCGAGAACTGGCGACTCCCCTTGGGATCAGGAAGACCGCGAACCCCAGCCGCCAGCGAATCCTGAATTTTTCTCCCTCATTTGCATATAATTTCCCACCAGGCGAGCATAATGGAAAGGGGGCGATCCAACCCTCTATGAATCTTCGGTTCCAAAACCGACTTTTTGAACCAAAACACCCACCCCCCCACCTGGTTTTTCCCAATCCTGAAGCCCTCATTTTCAATCTAAAATCAACATTTACAATATGTTACATCGCTGGACATAGTAACCAACAAGTAAACATTAACCCCGCTTTTTCGCCTCTTTTTCAGCCCCTTTCAAGCCCGAACAGACAGAAAACAGCCCAATATCTCCCACTTTTCACCTCCCAACCCAATTCCCAGCCACTCGGTTAAAATTCCTGTCCGCTGTCTACTGTCATCTGTCTGCGATACACTCAGGCCCATGCGAGTCTTTGGCATCGATTGCGGTACGGAGATCACTGGCTTTGGCGTCGTGGAGATGGACGAGACAGCGCGTCAGCCCAAGTTGGTGCTCAAGGCCATGGGAATCGTCCGGCTCGTCAAGTCCAAAACCACTGCCGAGCGGCTGGAGCAAGTCTATCGTCAATTGAGCATCGAACTGGAAAGTTGGAAACCCGATGCGGTTGCTATCGAAGAAGTTTTTTACTCGGTCAATCCCAAGTCGGCGCTCAAACTGGGGCAAGTCCGCGGTGTCGCGCTCCTCGCCGCGGCCATGCAGCAACTTCCCGTGGCCGAGTATGCGCCGCTCAAAATCAAGTCCAGCGTCGTGGGTTATGGATTGGCCAAGAAGGAGCAGGTTCAGTTCATGGTCGCGCGGCTTCTCGAAATGGCGGAAATACCTGAGCCGGCCGATGCCGCGGACGCCTTGGCCGTCGCCATCTGCCACATCCACACTGCCCAGACGCTAGCTCTGCAAGGACTGGGGCGATGATAGTGTGGGAATGCTGAAAATGGATTTCTAAATATGCTCTGCCGCGACTATTTACCGCGGACCGTGTCATTAAGAATGTTGAGAATATCTTTGCCTGGTTTTGGGGCCGGGCGGAGCGCAAAGGAAAGGCGGGGGAAGTATGATTCGCAGCAAAGGGAAGGGTTGGCCGGGAATTGGGACGCTGGGGCTGGCATTGCTGGCTGCGGGATTGCTTCTGCCGGTAGCGTTACGCGCCGACGATGCGGCGCCAATCTCGCGCGCCATAAGGCTCAGTAGTGTAGAAGGCCACGTTCGCATTGCGCAAGGAAGTCAGTTGCTCGCCGATTCGGCGCTCCAGAATACGCCAATCTTCGAGGGCAGTCAGATCTTGACCTCCGACGACGGCCAGGCGGAGTTGCAGTTGGATGACGGCAGTGTCGTTCGCCTTTCGCCCAATAGCTCGCTCACCATTGCGCATCTGCGCGGTCAGGCAGGCGGAGGCGACGCGGAGATCGTTCTCAACAATGGGCTGGCTTACTTTGAGTTGCAGGGTGAGAGCGCTTCCAACCATATCCGCATCAGCTTTGGGGATACCGTCGTCACAGCGGATGGTTTTACCGTGATTCGCATCAACCTCGACAATCCTCCAGGCGAGCTTGCAGTCTTCAGCGGCAACGCCCATCTAGTGCGCGGCAGCGCAAGCAGTGGAGTTTCCATCGACATGCATGGCGGAGAAAGCGTCTCGTTGAGCGCCGCCGATCCCGCGCAATACAATCTCGCCGAATCCATCGAGCCGGACTCATGGGACGCGTGGAACAGCGACCGCGACCAGTCTCTTCTTGCCGCCGAGGCTAGCCGTACTGGCGCGGCCAACGATCTGCCCGAAAGCAACAACCCCGCATGGAATGATCTGGACGCAAATGGCGCCTGGTACAACGTGCCCGGACAGGGCGAGGTCTGGTCGCCGTATGACGCCTCCAGTTCCAGCTTCGATCCCTACGGCAACGGCTACTGGATGTCCACGCCGAATTTTGGCTACATCTGGATTTCCGGCTACTCTTGGGGCTATATGCCCTATCAATGCGGTGCATGGAACTTTTTTGACGATTTTGGCTGGGGCTGGGCTCCTGGCGGCTGCTCGCCTTGGTGGGGCAGTGGCCTTTGGATTTCCAACATCGGCGGCCATCGTCCACGCGACTATCGTTTCCCACTGCGGCCGCATCCCGGTCCGCCGCGTGGTCCCGCTCGTCCGCTCAGAGGAGGCTTTCGAGCGCCTGAAAATCAGATTGTAGCCGTGAATCGCCACTTCCCAAGCACTGGAGGGAACTTTCCCGCACGGAGCAGGAGCGGCCCCGTAACGATTGCCGGCCAAGAGGTGCGCCCGCTCCGTCCCATTGCCTCGCGCCCGTTCTACGCCCACTCATTTTCATCCTCGAGCTCAGCAGAGGCCGTTCGGCCTACGTATTCTGGTGGACGACCGGCCACTGGAGAGCGATCCACCTTTACCTCGCCTTCTGGCTCTCCTTCAGGCTTCAGAACTCCCGGCGAGACGAACGCGGCTCGGCCTTATGGCCTAGGCGCCAGCGGAGTGCCTAGACCAGCCGGAACGATCGCTCGCCCGTCGGCGACGGTCAGCAGACCAGCTTCATCTCCAGCTAGAAGCGCTCCGCCTGCAAGCCATGTGTCCAGCGGCGGTGGTGGAGGCGCGCACGTCAGCGGCGGCTCGCACCGCTGAGATTTAGACAGTTTCGGATTTCTGTTTCAGATCAAGAGGGCTGCTTCGCTTGACGACGCAGCCCCTCTTGTTTGCAGCGCCTTGCAAAGAAGCGCAAGCTGCTCCATCGGGGCCTCTTCAGCGCGCGCCTGCGGAGCGATTCCAGCTTCGGCTATTGCGGCTGTAACCTCTGCCGGAGCAAATCCAGCGGCGCGCAAATTATTGGCCAGTGTCTTCCGCTTCTGCGCAAAACATTTCCGTATCAGGCGTAGAAAGCTGACTTCTTCCACGTCGAGTTCTTCAAAGCGCGGCGCGAATCTCCAGCGAAAAACCGTCGAGTGCACGTCTGGCGGCGGCGAGAATGCCGATGGAGGCAGCGTAAAGAGCCGCTCGGCCGGTCCATGCATTTGCGCGGTCACAGAGAGCAATCCGTAATCCCGCGATGCCGGTTGCGCAACCACGCGATCCGCCACCTCGCGCTGCACCATCAGCACGGCGCGGTCCAGCGCAGCGTGGCTCGCCGCCAGCTTCAGCAGAATCGAAGAAGTGATTCCATAAGGCAGGTTGCCAATCACCAGCAGCCGTTCACCGGCCGCAGCCGATGCTGCCGCAAAATCGAATTGCAGCACATCCCGCTCCACCACCGTAACCCGCTCGGGAGGAAATTCGCCGCGCAGCCTTGCGGCAAGTTCGCGGTCAATTTCGACGGCCACTACATGGCCAGCACGCGCGGCAAGCGTGGCGGTAATCGCCCCACGGCCAGGCCCGATTTCAATTACCGTGCGCCCACTGAGATCGCCAATCGATGCCGCAATGCGCTGCGTCGCCTCGGAGTCAACAAGGAAGTTCTGGCCAAGCTTGGGTTTCACAGGCATATGCTTCCTTGATGGTAGTCGAGTTGCGTCCTTCTGCGCTGGTCACCAAGTCAATAGCCGAGGGCTATACTGGGGCAATTGCAGATTCGCATCCTGTTTCAGCTGTGAGGTTCGTCCATGATTCGCCTGCTTCGTTTGTTTCCCGTTGCTATCTTCGCTACTCTCGTGATTGCACTCACCGGATGTGGAGGCGGGAGCACTTCAACCACAACGCCGCCGCCCGTTTTGGGCGTTACATTGGGTGCCTCATCTCTCGTAGTGCCGCAGGACGGAGCGGCTGCTCAATTGCCGGTCAATATCACCGGAGCGACCGGCTCCGTTACCGTGACCGTCAGCGGCTTACCGGCCGGTGTTACGCAGAACTTCAAGGTCACTACCAGTCCATCCGTGGCGCTAATCTTTACCGGCAGTCCCTCAGCCTCGTCGGGCAGTGCGGTTGTAACGGTGCGGGCGAGCACCTCTGCCCAGAGCGCATCGCAGACTTTCACACTGGTAAGCGCTCCTGTAGCCAAGGTGGGCAGCACACAAGACACAACGCAGGGCGTCAACGGCGTACTCAAGCAGTTCATGTCTACCTCCTTCCAAATTGGAGGATGGACCACGAGCTACTTCGGCTCGGGAGCCACGGAGACCGCTAAAGAGAGTACGCTGACCCAACTCGGCCCGCAGCACATTCGCGTCCAGGTCGTCGCCGGCGCCGTTCCCATGGTCTCGAATACAGGCAGTTCATCCGACTGGAATTTCACGCTGCTCGACACCACGCTGCAGCCAGTCTTGCAGACCGCCGATCACAGCCCTGAGTTACAAGTCGCGGTAGCGCCCGTCTGGATGTGCAAGAGCGACGGAGTTACGCTGGATGTCGCTAACCACGCCAGCGACTTTGCCGCCATGATGGCCAACATTGTTCGCTATTACAACAAAGGCGGCTTCAGTGCCGGCGGCGCGCACTTTCAATCGCCGGGCGCCTATCCCATTCAATGGTGGGGAATCTTCAACGAATTCAATGGCAACGGCCTCAGCGGCACCGATTACGTCAAGCTTTATAACACTGTGGTTCCCGCCATGCTGGCCGTCGATTCGACCATCAAGCTATCGGCCTTCGAGTTCTCCGATTGGGGGCTGGGCACGGGCGAAGGCGGCGATCCCATGGTCTATCTGCCGCCCTTTCTTGCGCCGGCCAGCGCGGGCGGAGTCAACACCCAAGTGGATGTCATCTCCACGCATTTCTATGGCTCCTGCAACCAGAAAGATACCGATGCGCAGATCTTCAGCGTCATCCCCCAATTCGTGGCCAACATAAATTATTTCTATCAGGCGCTCCCCACGCGCCCGGATCTGGCCAACGTGCCAGTCTGGGTCACGGAGAACAACGTCAATGCCGATTGGAGCAACAACGGCATGAGCATCTGCAATCCAGGCCAGATCTTTGTCACCGACACGCGAGGCACCAGCGCCTATTTTGCTGCATGGCGGCCTTATGTTTTTTCGCAATTGGGCAAGGCGGGCAACCAGGCGCTTTACCATTGGGACTACACTGCCGACTTGCAGTACAGTGAGGTTGACGCCAACAACAATCCCTATCTGAGTTACTGGGTGGATAAGGCTCTCGGCAGTATGTATTCATCGACCACCGCTTCGCCGGGTCCGAAGATACTTGCACTCAATACGACCGACACCACAACCGTCGAGACTCTGGCGACGGAAGACAGCAGCGGCGCAGTGACGGTGATGGTTGTCGATCGCGCGGTTCATGCGGCAACCGACAACAACGGCAGCGGCGATCCGCGAACCGTCGTTGTGGACCTGTCGAGCCTGAGAAGTTTCTCCTCTGCCTCGTTGCTAACCATCGATGCGTCAACCAACACGAGCGCCGGACCGGCACCGGTCACCGTTGCGCCGGCAACGCGCATCAGTGTTACGCTTCCGGGTTATGGTGTTGCGTTCTTGACGTTGACGCCGTAAATGCTTTCTTTACCAGCCCAACACATAAGCAAAGATCAGCGGTGCAACAATCGAAGCGTCGGATTCAATAATAAACTTCGGTGTATCCTCGCCCAGTTTGCCCCAAGTGATCTTCTCGTTCGGCACCGCGCCGGAGTACGATCCATAACTCGTCGTCGAGTCGCTGATCTGGCAGAAATAAGCCCACAGCGGCACATGATCGCGCTGCAAATCCTGATGCAGCATCGGCACCACGCAGATGGGAAAATCGCCGGCAATGCCGCCCGCAATCTGGAAGAATCCCAGCGGCGTCTCGGCGGTGGTCTTGGTGTACCACTCGGCCAGCTCCATCATGTACTCAATGCCAGTCCGCACCGTGTGAACATTTTTCACATCGCCTGCGATGCAATGCCCGGCGTACATATTGCCCAGCGTCGAGTCCTCCCAGCCGGGAACGAAGATCGGCAGATTCTTCTCCGCCGCGGCCAGCAGCCAACTGTTCTTCGGATCGATCTGATACGACGCCTCCAGATCGCCTGAGAGCAGAATCTTGTACATGAACTGGTGCGGAAAGAATCGCTCGCCAGCTTGATCGGCGCGCACCCACTCTTTCAGCACTATGTTCTCGATGCGCCGCATCGCCTCCATCTCAGGGATGCACGTATCGGTAACTCGGTTCATGTGCCGCGCCAGCAGCTTGGCCTCGTCGGCCGGAGTCAAATCGCGATAGCCGGGAACGCGCTCGTAAAAATCGTGCGCCACAAGATTGAAGACATCTTCTTCCAGATTCGCGCCCGTGCAGCAGATGCCGTGAATCTTATCCTGGCGGATCATCTCGGCCAGCGACAAACCCAGCTCGGCCGTGCTCATCGCCCCGCCGATGGTCACAAACATCTTGCCGCCAGAGGCCAGCAGTTTGTTATAAGCTGCCGCGGCATCCACCAGCGTAGCGGCATTGAAGTGACGATAATGATGCTTGATAAATGATGTAATCGTAGACATATCTTCTGACTTAGCTCCCACATTTAAGCTACCACAATCGAATATTACCTCCATGAATGCACGTCACCGGTTGAATCCGTGCCGCGTGCGGTATCGTCGGGATTCAATCTCTCAGCCCCTCAGCCTCCAGCAGCATCTTCTTGCGCTCCACGCCCCAGCGATAGCCGGTCAACGTGCCCGTTACGCCCACAACGCGATGACAAGGAACCACCAGTGCCACGCGATTCATCGCGCATGCGCGAGCCACGGCCCGCGTTGACTTCGGTTCCCCCAACTCGCGCGCCAGTTGGCTGTAACTGCGCGTTTCGCCACGAGGTATCTGGCGCAGCGCCTGCCAGACGCGCAACTGAAATGCCGTCCCACGCAAATCCACTTGCAGTGACACGGAGTTTTTGGATGAGTTCGCAGCGCCGCCGACCACCGCCAGCGCCGCTTCCACCATTCCCGCCAATGACGGATCCTGCCGCAACTCTGCCGCCGGAAACTCCTCGCGCAGGCTCGCCTCAGCTTCTTTCTCGCTGCCCGCCAGCGAGAGCCAGCAGAGCCCGCGCGCGGTCGCACCCACAATGACCCAACCAAAAGCCGAAGGTGCGCAGCACCAGCCGATCTGCTCGCCGCCTCCGCCCTGCGCAAAGCGCGCCGGCGTCATCCCTAGTTGCGCTCCCTCATAACCCCTGCTCGACGACCCAAATCCCGCGCTATAAATCGCATTAGTCACACTCTCTCCTTTCTTCAGCGCGCCGCGCAGATTGCCCGCGCGCAGCGCTCTCTGGTATTGCAGCGGACTCACGCCGAGTGCTCGCTTGAAGAGCCGCTGCACGGTGAACGGGCTCAGATCCACCAGTCGCCCCAACTCGGCCAACGGAACGGAGCGGCCCAGATTTGCCTCGATGTGCCCACGAACCCTATCCAATAGGCTGCTGCCCGCAATGCCGCCCCACGCAGCGGGTTTGCAGCGTTCACAAGCACGGAAGCCCGCCGCTCTCGCCTCTTCCGCTGAAGCAAAGAAACGCACATTCTCCCGCAGCGGCCTGCGGCTAGCGCATCCCGGACGGCAAAAAACTCCCGTCGTCAAAACCGCATAAAAAAAACCTCCAGAACCGTCGCGGCTTATCACCTGTCGCCAAGCCGCCTCGGCGTCCAGTGCAGTGATCGACCGATCGAGTTGGCCATTGCTGCTCACAAGAAACATCCTCGCCGATCCGTGCGCCCGCCAGCTACCCGATTCTTGCGCGCAATTCGCCTTCCTCCGAAGATCAACCAGCCAAAAAATCCACCCTCTAGCCCAGCCCTTCTATACTGATGCAGACGGACCCCACCGATGGATCATCTCTGGACTCCCTGGCGCTATGCCTACGTAACTTCGGCCGACACCGCTGCCCGCTCCGGCGTTCCACCCAGCCTGGCTGCCTGGCCCGGTGACTGCAACTGCGTCTTTTGTAACCTGATAGCCTCGGTCGATTACGCAATCGCCAACTGCACTCCCGCCGAGCAAGCCGAAGCCGCCGCCGGCCTTATTATGCGCGGCGCGCACTGCTTTGTCTGCCTCAATGCCTACCCCTACACCTCCGGCCACGTAATGGTCATGCCCTACGCCCATCTGGACCGCCTGGCCGCGCTTCCCGTTGAAGTCGCCCATGAGTTGATCGATCTGGCGCAGCAAACCGAGCGGGCGCTTGAACGCCTCTACCGCCCGCACGGCTTCAACTTTGGACTGAATATAGGCAAGGCGGGCGGCGCGGGCGTAG
>JBEKDN010000030.1:0-25631 GCA_050014335.1 Occallatibacter sp.
TTCCGCAGAAACCTCAATAGGAGTTGCAAAGGATATCGCAGAGCCTGGATTGGTGGTCTGGAAGCGGGCAAGAACCTCATTGGCCGTGTCCTGAAGCCGGGTATTGGGCTTGTGTAACTTGCGGGTTGCCTTGCTTGCCAGTTGACACAACTGATAGCGGTTGGAGACATGAGAAAGTGCTCCAAAAACCAGATCGGAACGCATCACGGTTCCTCCTTCAAAAAAATGTCCACCCGGCCGGAACCGAACAATGCCCGGCGAGGCAGCGGGTAAGCCTGCGCAATGCTGGCTACCCAAATCACTACTCCCAAGTTTTAGACGCACGAGTTGAGCGTACAGTTCAAAATCCTGACGCACTTTCGCGCATTATGAAACAGGCCGTGCACAGTATCTGGGATACAGAATGCCGCCTTGGGAACCATCCCGTCCTGTTTTCCCGTTCCGGCACCGTGCATAAAACGCGCCGAATCATCAATAAATGAGCCCCGGCTCAATAAGATGCAGAAAAAGACAGGAGAGCATACACCTACGCACACAACAAACTGCCCTTTGTGGATGGCATTTCTGAATGTATACCTAGTTTGGCCGCAGGTCAATAACTTTTTTAGAGTTTGAATCAGAGAAGGGAGTCTTCGTTTTATCTTCCTTAGTCCCGCGCCTGGGCAATCGCATTTGAGGTTTTAGCAGAGGATTCGATGGAGCGCGTTCGAGGTTTTGGAAGCGGGTTTAAGTGCGAGCGATGTGGGTAGAAATGGCTGCGAAAACTGGCGAAAAGGCGAGCATTTTGGAGGTAAACGGCGCTTTTTCGGGCCAAAAAGTGGGCAAAATGGGTGGTTTGCAGTTACTAATTGGTAAATACGATGAAAATACAAGTTATTGATATAAAGCTTGTTACTAGAATTCTCGGTGAAAAAAATGGGCTCCACAGGGTAGGGGGGGTGGGGGGTAGCGGATTTTTTGGAGAAGAAACAACGAATCCGGGTAGAGGAAACGGGTGTGGTTGGAGGGTTGGGATGAGCCGGCTCGGGGGTTGAAAGCGAATTTCTGGTCATGGCTGAATCTCCCTTCCCTATTTTCAGGATCTAACAACAGGCGGTAATTATCGGCAAAAATGCGACAGAAAAATATAGGCGCGTTTAAGAGAGATGGCCGTTGGCTCGGCTGCGGGATTGGCGAGTCGGCGGGTTGGAGGGACTTACTCTGGCCTTGGCAGGGTTGCGGCAAGGTTTCTCTGGCACCGGTATTTTTAAATGCGATTGCCCTGAGTCCAGGGCCCTTTACGCCCAATAGCTGCGGTCCAATGTGCGATATTGGATAGCTTCGGCCAAGTGGGTGACGGCAAGGTTCTCGGCAGCTTCAAGATCGGCAATCGTGCGCGCTACCTTCAGAATGCGGTCATGGGCGCGGGCGGTCAATCCCTGCTGCTGCATGGCGCGCTCCAGCAAGCGCTCGGCGTCGGCTCCCAACTCACAATGAACTCGAATCTGGCGCGTGGTCATTTGTGCGTTGGAGTAGATTTTGTCGCCGAATTTGCGGAAGCGTGCCCGCTGTCGCTCCCGTGCCGCCAGTACGCGGTCCCTGATCTCGGCTGAACCCTCGGCCGCCGCGCCGCCGCGCAACTCCTTGTACTGCACCGCAGGAACCTCGATATGAATGTCAATGCGGTCCAGCAGCGGACCGGAGATTTTGGCAATATAGCGCTGAATCACCGGCGGCGTGCATTGGCATTCGCGCGATTTGTCGTTGAAAAAGCCGCAAGGGCAGGGGTTCATGGCCGCAGCCAGCATGAAGCGCGCGGGAAAGGTTAGAGCCATGGAGGCGCGCGCGATGGTCACAGTGTGATCTTCCAGGGGCTGGCGAAGGACTTCGAGGACGTTGCGGGGAAACTCCGGCAACTCGTCCAGAAACAAGAGCCCGTTGTGAGCCAGTGAGACCTCGCCAGGGCGGGGAATGATGCCGCCACCGATCAAGCCCGCATCGCTAATGGTATGGTGCGGCGAACGGAAGGGGCGCTGCGTCACCAGGCCGGCCGCCGCGTCCAGCACACCGGCAACCGAATGGATTTTTGTTGTCTCCAGAGCCTCTTCAAAGGTCAGCGGCGCCAGAATTGAAGGCAGGCGCTTGGCCAGCATTGTCTTGCCCGAGCCAGGCGGGCCGATCATCAGAATGTTATGGCTGCCTGCCGCGGCCACTTCCAGCGCGCGCTTGGCGGTTTGCTGGCCGCGCACGTCCTTGAAGTCCACGGCAAAGTGTTGCAACTCGCCCAGCAGCGCCTCGGTCGAGACGCGGTAGGGCTCGCGCTGAATCACACCCACAACCGCCGAGTTGAGCAGCTCCAGCACATCCAGCAGCGAACTGGCGGGATAGACGTTGACGCCCTCGACAACGGCTGCCTCCGCAGCGTTTGCAGCCGGCAGGATAAGGTTTGGAATGCCTTTTTCACGGGCCATGATGGCCACGGGCAACATGCCAGGAACGGCGCGCACGCTGCCGTCCAAGCCCAACTCTCCTACCAGCAGAAAGCGGCCTAAGTCGTTAGTTCGCAGTGCACCGTATGCGCCCAGGATGCCGACGGCGATGGGCAGATCGAAGCCCGAGCCTTCTTTTTTCAGGTCGGCGGGCGCCAGATTGATGGTGATGTGCGTTGGCGGAATGAGGTAGCCGGAGTTCTTGATGGCTGCGCGAACGCGGTCGCGACTCTCGCGCACGGCGGCGTCAGGCAAGCCGACCGTATGGAAGACTTCTTTCTCCGCAACCACGCCGCTATAGTCCACCTCGACATCGATGAGGTGGGCGTCAATTCCGTAGACAGCAGCGCTGTGAGCCTTGAAAAGCATCTTGTATAGATTGCAGCGAGTGTAGCAGACGGGATGGCGCGCGGAATAGGGACCAAGAACCAGCAGCAGCGCCGATGTCCTAAAAAAAGGCCCCCGATTCTATCGGGGGCCAAAGTGCCTTGGTTCTCTCGTTATCCGAGAGCTTGATTGGCGGCCGACGGCGCTGTGGCCGACGGCGCGGATAGGTGCCTCGGGGGAGGGCAGCGGTTTTAAGGCCGCTCCGCGCCGGTCAAGGAAGCAACGCCATGGGGAGACGCAGCGTCCTGGGCCGCCAAACTGTTTTCCATCAACCGAATGTGCACGCTGCTCTTCTTGGCGGGCGCATCCTTATCCGCGCCAGAGGCGTTGCCCAGAGCGACGGAATGCAAACGGTAGACGGGAATCTGATGATCGGTTACTAGATAGCGCTTGACCGCTTCAGCCAATCGCGCGGAGGTCTGGATGCCCGCTCCGCCGGCAAGAGGGGAATGCCCCTCAATCTCCAGGATGTAGCCCTGGCGACCGGCGAGGTTGGCGGCAAAATCGTCTAATTGCTTGCGGGCAGTGGCAGAAAGCATTACCTGGCCGCCGTGAAATGCGACTTCCAACTCGCTAGCTTGGCGGTACTGGTCAAGGCCGCTTACGGTTGTGTTGAGTTGATCCACATGGCCAGCCGCGCCCTGAGCGATTCCACTGGCGTCATGCGCCTGACTGCCTGCAGCCAAGGCCGCCTGGTTGGCCGCGTCTGCGGCGGATTGCGCATGGCTGATGCCAGCCTGTGACCTGCGATCCACATCCTGAATGTCGCGAGAGTTTTTGCCGTTCGCTTCATCCAGCTCATTCAGTTGGCCCTTGAGGGGGTTCACGCGGTCGTTGACCCATTTCTTTCTCGCAAAAGGATTGACGTGGCCCCAGAAACCTTCGCGAGGTCCGCTTGCGCTATTGGAGGAGGGCTGCGAGGTAGCCGAAGCGGAGAGCTGCTGACTGTCTGTGGTAGGCTGCGGCTGTTGCGCTAATGCGGGAATGGCAAATGCAGATGCCAGCAAAATAAAGGCAAGCTGACGAGGGAACAAGAATGAAGCGGATTCGACTGCTTTCATAGTGAACACCCCCAAAGTGATTTCTCCGCCAAGCTGCGCGGGTTGAGCGGTAATGTCTGCTCGTTTGAGTACTAAGCAAGGCGTGTGCCAAACTTGGGGGTCCAAGGAGGCTTGCTGAGAATCTAATTTGGATTGATAGAGTTGGCGCGGCACGGCGACCGAGCGGCGGATGCGGACGGTTTGTTTTGAGGTGATCGGATCGTGTAAGTTTTGCCGAAGGAGGAAATTTCTACGCGGTAAAATCCGGCACAAGCTGCCGATTTTGGTCTTCGCGCGCTATCTGGTTTCCACGCGCAGGACGCGAATCTCTGGGTAAGCACCGTCCCAATCTGGCTTGACGCTATCGAAGATCAGGCGGAAATCTTTTCCGTCGCCTGGGCGAAGCGGAGCGGCGGAGACTGGTTCCAGATCCACATAGGGATCGCGAGTGCGGATGAGCTTGAGCGGCTGCGTTTCGTTCTGCGCCACTTCGTGGGCGAAGTCGCGGAAGAGCACCTGCACGGTGACGGCATTGACAGTCTGAGCGCCGAGGTTGGCGATGTGTCCGTCCAGATAGGTGACTTTGCCACCGGCAAGGTTTGAGGATTCGCTCATCGCCAAACCGGTTAGCGACAGGCTCGAAGCATAGGAATCAAGCGGCGCGGATATGGGCGAGACGGCGGTTTGAGCCTTGCCGCGGACGCTTTGGTGTTGAAGGATCAAAATCGCCGCGGCGGCAACGGAAAGAACGACGGCGGCGGCAACAGCCAGCGGCAGCCAATTCCGTTCTTCCTTCCGCTCAGAAGGGATGAGTTGAGGACCAATGCACACGAGCGAGATTTTACACCCGCGCGGTTGAAAAATCTTGAGTTTCTTCGTTACCAAAAGTGTTGTAGAATAGGTCGGCACTGAACGATTGACCGAACGAAGGAAGGATGTTTAGCGGCCAGGAGGGAAAGATGGCGAACGACCAGGCCCGGAAACAAGACGACCAGCCTCAGAAGAAGCTGTCCGACTATAAATTCAAGGGAAGTTCCGAAGGCGAAGACTACCACGCAATCGCACGCATTCATTATCGCGAGGCGAAGCAATTACTGGAAAGCGCGCAAGTGGCAAAAGCCGAGGAACGCCAGGAAGAGTACAAGTTACTGACCGATCTGGCGATAGCTCGACGGGAGACGGCGGACGAATTTGAACTGGCTGCGAACGGTCTGGCCGGCGATCCGATCGTGGCCGAAATATTGGACTGGCAAGAGGATCTATGCGAAGGTTATGTTCCTCACACTCCGATTTTTATTGCCGCCGATGACAATGAATGCCCCACATATTTGGCGGAGGAACTCAAACGGCCTGATCGAGGGCCAATCGCGCGCGCGGTGGCTTGGGTTGGTAATTGGATCTCGTGACGCAACCACGGCA
Source organism: Occallatibacter sp. (assembly GCA_050014335.1). Classification (GTDB taxonomy): domain Bacteria; phylum Acidobacteriota; class Terriglobia; order Terriglobales; family Acidobacteriaceae; genus Telmatobacter. The sequence goes on from JBEKDN010000030.1 coordinate 5,315, forward strand.
TTGGAATTGGTTGCCGTTTTTCATTGCGGATAGAATGCCTTTCGGCTCCGCTGCGAAAATTGTGTGAATTTTTGTCTTTCCACACAGCTTTTCGCGGAGAATCTGTGTCTAAGAATTCATCAGTGAGAGATCGAAGAGGTTAGCACTCTTCGACGATAAGGTAAGGAAAGGCGGCTCGGCGATGCAGCCCTCCCAACAAATCGCATACAGTTCTTTGCGAGCCGCCTACAATAAAGCGATACGCGGATTGCAGCCGAGGGAGCTGACTTACGAAGCGGTTACCGTGGCCGCGATTCTATTGGTGCTAGGCAGCCTTTGGGTCTTTTGACGACGAAGACAGGCTGCTCGGAAATAGATCGTTTCACCTGCGCAAAAGTGTTCTCAATTGAAAAGTCTCCAATGGCGAAGCGGAAGCTCAGGCGATCCACGTGCTAACCTGAGATTTCCAGCCATTGGAGAATAGCTTTGCAATCCAGCGCCTTTTTGATCGCCGTCTTCGAGTTTGTTCTGCTTCTTTTTTCGCTGAGCGTGCATGAGAGCGCGCACGCCTGGATGGCCTCGCGGCTGGGCGATCAGACGGCCCGAATGTTGGGACGCGTATCGCTGAATCCGATGGACCACATCGATCCGATCGGCACGCTGCTTTTGCCCGCGCTGATGATCTTTGGGCCGCTCTTTGGGTTTGGCATGTTTGGCGGTTTCCTCTTTGGTTGGGCAAAGCCTGTACCGATTATCAGCCGCAACTTTCGCAACTTCCGGCGCGACGATACGCTGGTGAGCCTTGCTGGTCCGGCGTCGAATCTTCTGCTGGCCGTGATCGGCTTTTTCGGGCTGGCGGCTGTTCTTTACTTTGAGGGCCATCTGCCCGACGGAGTCAGCCCGAGCAGTACGCAACAGGCTCTGGAGATGCTCTGCGATATTGGCCTGCGACTCAATCTGACACTTTGCATTTTCAATCTGATCCCGATTCCGCCGCTGGACGGCAGCCACATTCTGAGGCAGATGCTGCCTTACAACGCCGTGCAGGTCTTCGACCGCATCACTGGTATTGCGAGCTACCTGCTGATTATTTTTGTGGGCCGCGCACTGCTGGGAGTCATTCTGTTTCCGATTCTGCGGACGCTCTACGGCATTCTCGCGCATTTTTGATTAGCTGAACGACACGGCAGGTCTGCTTTTTCGGGAGCTTTCAAGAACTGCTCGAAATCGCGCTTTTGGCCTCAAAACAGCCCCGTTTGAGGCCAAAAGTGAGGCAAAATGCGGGGTTTACAGTAACTAATTCGTTAACATTACTAAAATTCAAACTATTGATAATATTACTTTTACAGGAAAACTTCGAGCAAAAAGCGGCCGTCACAGGGGTAGGGGGGTGGGGGTCGCCCGGTTTTTGGGAGAAGAAACGGAAAAGGCGGGATGAAAAAAGGGGGGTTAGGAGGCCAGGGAAGATGGAATCGGGAACAGTAGACGCGTGGGTTGGAGATTGGACGGTGGTCATTTGGGCCTCATTTTTGCGACTGCTTCTATTGTCCGCGCGAGAAGCATAATTATCTGCAACGTCTCCCATGGTCATTTGTCCGGAACTTTTCCAGTTGGGAACGCGGGGAATCAGCCGGCTAGCTCGTCCAGAACACTCTACCGCCAATCGTCCCGCGCGTTTGCAAGGCCTTCGTTCATCACGGCATCGAAGCCGGTATGTTTCTTGATAAAAATCTCGCTGAAAGCCAAATCCTGACGCAGCAGGATTGCCTGCATTCTCACCAGTTCCAGCAGCGCGAGAAACATCGCGATAAGAGCACGCTCAGAGCGCGTGTGGCTCAGCAGCCGGCGCAGCGCGACTGGCTTGTCTTCCATCGTCAGCCGGCGCGCCAGAAACTGAATCATCTGTCCCACGGTCACCGAATCCTCTTCGACATTCATGACGGGCCGCTTGCGGGCGCGCTCCAGAATATCGCGGAAGATGCGAACCAGATCTACCGTGTCCGCGGCAATCTCCGGCTCGGCGGACTCATCGTCCTTGAACTCGCGCGAGCCCGGATTGGTCCAGCTGGCTGCCTCCAGCATCTGCTTCTGCTGCAGCATCTGGGCGGCGTTCTTGAATCGCTCGTGCTCCAGCAGCCGCTCCACCAACTCGCGCCGAGGATCTTCGGCCGTGTCTTCCGTAGCCGTGGAAGCGCGCGGCAGCAGCATCCTGCTCTTGATGTGAATCAGCAGGGAAGCCGTGTAGATAAACTCGCCAGCCACATCCACGTCGCTGGCTTTGAGCTGATTGACGTAAGCCAGAAACTGCGCCGTGATCTTGGCAATGGGGATGTAGTAAATGTCGATGTCCTGCTTGCGGATCAGATCCAGCAACAGGTCCAGAGGGCCATCATAAACTTGCCCCACAAACACTGAGAACGGCGACTGCTCAGAGCCTTCATCCAATTTCTTTTGCCGCGCGGCGAGCCTTGCAGCGGTCTTTTCTTCAGCTTTATCTTCGGCTTTTTCTTCAGGCGTCGGCGTAGGGGCCAGCACTAGGACGGGAGCAGCATCGGCGTCTGGAGCGGGCGCCGGTGCTGCTTCCAGACCAGGTGCGGGCTCCGGAAGCAACTCAACCTCCCCGATATTTTCGATAACTTCCGGCTCTTCGAATGCAGTCGCCTCGGCGATTTCCGTAGCCTCCGGCTCAACCCCCAAAGCAACGTCTCTTTCTTGGTTTGGCTTAGTCTCGTTGATCGCAGCCGCGTCCTCAACAAACTCCGAAATTGGATCAATCAGGCCTTCGAGTCCTGAAGTAGTATCTGAAGCATTCGGCTCGGGTGCTAGCTCAACTTCATTTTCTTCGCCGGGCGCCACCCGATCCTCATTCGCAAATTCGGGTTCTGGAACTTCGACGGCATCCGGCTCAATCGCCCTTGCAACTTCGGTCTCCTCCACCGGCTCTGAGCTCGCTTCATTCACGACTTCGAGTTCTGAGATTTCTTCGACGCTCTCCGGCTCGGGTGAAAGATCAACTTCATTCTCAGCCACGGGTTCAGTAACCGCCTCGATTCGTGCTTCGCCTTCCAGTGTTTCAGCGATCTCCGGAATCTCCGCTCCGTCAGCCTCGGGGCCCGAGACCGGCACGGCATCCAGCGCCGGCTCAGATTCCTGGGTCACCGCCAATTCCTCAGTTTCTCCCAGGTTCTCGACCGGCTCCGAAGCTGGTTCAATCTCGGCTTCAGCTTCCGCGGTTTCCAGGTTCGCCTCTGGCTCTGCCTCAGCTTCTACCTCTACATACAACTCGGCAACTCCCTCGCTCGAAACTTCGATCTCCTGAGTTTCTACAGTTTCAACGAATATATCCACCACGGGATCAAGGGCTTCGATTGGCTCCGCCTCTTCCGTCGCATTCAATTCTTCAGCCGGTTCCGGCTCAACCAGCGGCACCGTGGCATCGAGAGCCCTGGGCGCGACCGCAACAGCCTTTTCCAGCTCTTCAAACCGCTCCAAAGCAGCTTCAGGCTCCGGTTTTACTTCGTCCGGATCGGGCTCGGCAGCCAGTTTCGATCCTGTCTCTTCAGGCAATTCTGCACCAACCTCCGTTGCAGCCTCTAATTCCGCGTCTTCGTTCTTTCCAGCCTCCTGCGCAGCTTCGGATCCCGCTTCGTCAACGGGCGGAGAATCCTGTTCGCTCTCCACCTCGGCTTCAGCGGTTTCGGCGGCCACTTCCGGTTCAGCTTGCGTCTCCGCAACAGCCTCTTCCGCCAACTCGCCAACAGTCTCATTCACCACTTCGGCCCGCACCGGATCTTCGATCGGCTCCTCAATCGGATCTTTCGCCGCAGCCTCAATCTCGACACCCGGCGCAACAGCAGCAATCTCCTCAGCCACAATTACTGGCTCGCCAACGATCTCGGGTTGGGGAAGTGGTTCGACCAATTCTGTTTTTTCTCTCCGAGCTTCTAACTCATTTGCCAAACTATCTGAATTCCCCTCTTCCGCAACGCCCCCCGGCTTTGCCGAGCGCGCAAAAAAGCCAAATCCCGTCCGAAGCCCCTCCAGTGCAAATCCCAGAGCCCTTCGCCACCACGGAATAATCGTTTCTGCCTTGCGAACTTGCCAGACGCTTTCGTTCAATTTCTTGCCTAATTCAGCGGAGCAAAGTTACCCCTCAGCTCCGTAATGCCAATTGGCCCCGACGCTTTCTCATCCCCAACCTGGCGCGCCGCCAAATCGACAAACTCCATCTTCCACCCTTCGCCATCCTTCCGTACAGCAAGGCGAATCGGCTTATCCTTGGCCAGTTTCTTGGCCTGTGCAAACGGCTGCGCGTAAAACTTTTGCGGAATGACAAAATCGTCCAACCAGTATTTTTCATTCCAGCAGAGCAGCGTCCAAACCTCATACGACTTGGCCGGAATCTCAAACTCCCATTTCCCTCCGCCGTCCGCCTCCCGCGCCGCCGTTACAAGTACCCGCTTCTTCTTCGCGCTGATAAACGGCTCTTCCAACTCCCGCTCCAAAGAAGTAAAAACGCGATTGCTCTCCTGCCCTAGCTGAACCTCGCGCGGCAGCAGATTCTCTCTCCAATACTCGCGCAGCAGCTTGGCGCATTCGCCTTGCGGCAACTCCCACCATTCAGCCTGCGCGCTCAGATCGTGAGCTTTCAAAACGTCATCGCTTGAAGTTACAAAATATCGCCGCGCTGAACCCAGATCGCGCGAGAGATCGAAGACTTCGCGCACCGCAAGCATGGTCTGCTCGGCGCGCGCCGACGCCTTGGCCGACTGCGCCCTTAGCATCGCCCATGTCTCGTCGATCCGTGACTCCAGCTCCCGGCGTTTGTTATGAATCGGCGCAATCACCGCGCAAACCGACTTGGCCGCCTCCCGCTTGCAAACCTCGCAGCGGATTGAAGCCTGGCGGCAGCCTTTCTGCGTCTCCGCCAGCACATCCGCCGCACTGAAAACCTTGTGCAAATCGCCCACCGGGCAAAGCTCCGGATCGCCCGCATCGCTCTGCCTGATCCGCTGCCCACCCGTCGACATCCCCTGAATCTTTGCCGCCACGGCCGCCGGATCTTCCGTCAACCCGATCGTGTTCCCGTAGCTCTTTGACATCTTGCGCCCATCCAACCCAGGCACCTTCGGTGAAGGCGTCAGCAGCGCATCCGGCTCCGGAAAAACCTCCACTTTGTACATCGAATTGAAGCGCCGCGCCACCTCGCGCGTCAGCTCCACGTGCGCCACCTGGTCCTGGCCCACCGGCACAAACTGCGGCTGGTACATCAGAATATCGGCCGACTGCAGCAGCGGGTAACCCAAAAAACCGTATGTGCTCAAGTCCTTGCCGCGGATGTTCTCCTGCTGCTCCTTATACGTAGGCACGCGTTCCAGCCAGCCCAGCGGCGTGATCATGGAGAACAGCAGGTGCAGCTCGGCGTGTTGCGGCACATGGCTCTGAATAAAAATCGTGGACCGCTCCGGATCGAGCCCCGCAGCCAGAAAATCCAGCGCCACATCCAGCGTATTCAGCTTCACCCGGCTCGGATCGGCGTAGTCGGTTGTCAGCGCGTGCCAGTCGGCAATAAAGAAATAGCTTTCGTACGCGTCTTGCAGCCTGACCCAGTTGGCCAGCGCGCCCATATAGTTGCCCAGATGCAGCTTGCCCGTGGGGCGCATCCCGCTCAAAACACGCGGACGGCCGCCGCCGGTAGGGCCAATTGCGTCAGCGCCGCTCAATGCCCGCGGATGATCTGATGTGAGGGAAAGAGATGGGTCAACAATTTCAGGCATGAGGCGTGTCGATTCCGGTTTGCAGCCAGCAGAATGTAGCCGCCCTCCCAGCAATCCCGGAAAAACGGCTCACTCCATTGTAGCGGGAGGCCATGGCTACGGCCCAAAGATACCAACGGGACAGGATGGGCCTCCTGAGCAGCCCCAACTACCGAAGCAAGTCGCGAATGCACCGATCTTCCGCCAACTTGCTAACTCGCCACCACCGCGCAGCAGTAGCCAATTTACTAAACGCATTCAATCAACGCTTCTTTGAGAGACTTGTTCCTATTTACCCGTTGTGGAAGCCCTTTCCAACTGCCCGTATGGCGAGCCGAGCCTCAGCTCCTTAAACTTGAAATCCGTGAATCGGCTCAGCCCCGCTCTTCCTCGCGTAGCTTGGCTAACGCCCTTTTCGCACTCGTCGCGGCTGAGCCATCCGGGCTGAGCCGCAAGGCTTCATCAAAGGCCGCACGCGCCTTCTTCCACTCGCCCATCGATCGCCATGCCTCCCCGACAAAATAATGTAATCCCGCCAGATCCCGCTCCTTCAAGGACGCTGAACCGGCAAAGGCCTCCTGTATCTTGGCCTCGGCTTCAGCGCGCCTCCCTGCCGCCGCCAACGCCCATGCATAGCGCCCCAGCCTCTTCGTATGATCGGAGGTTCTCCCGTAGCCGGAGGCTTGCGGCTCGGAGAAGGCCATCGCCTGTTCCAATAAGACGCAAGCACGAGAGGGATCTTTCTTCTGTGAAAGCAGACAGGTGGCCAGCGATACATGCAGGCTAGCCGACCGCTGCGGCACCAGTACAGCAGCCTCCAGAAGCTTCTGCGCCTCAGCTTCCTTTCCATCATTGATCAAGCTGATCGCATATATGTAAAGCTCGTGGCTGGTCAACTTTGGCTGGCCTTGCTCGTCAAATGCAGAATCCTTCACAAACAAGCGGGCTTCAGAGTATCGCCCTGCATTGAAGAGGATTGAGCCCTCAAGCGGCGTGCCGTATCCGGGAATCCGCGCCAGCCGTCTGTCTACGCGGAGCGCCCGGTCAAATTCGCCCTGCCGCGCTAGCCCATTAGCCCACCGCTTCAGTTGGGTCAGTACCACCGCCCAAACAATCAGAATCGCCAGTGGCGCAAAGATTGTCACGGACTTCAACTCTTTCGGCGCTGTCCTGAAGGCCGGCACCAGATTCATCAGCCATACAATTGCAAACACTGAAGCCCAGAGCCAGAATCGCAGCATCCTCCGGCTTTTGGTTCGGCGGTGCGAAGCCGGATTCTCAACCAAGCTCTTTTGCTGAATCTCTGAGAGTGAAGAACTCGCCTCCGGCCTGAAAGGCCTCTTTGAGAGCACGACGAGAATGAGAGCTAGAATCCCCGCGCTGATCATCGTGATTCGCAGTTGGGAGACAGGGGGAAGACTTCTAGTAAAGTGATAAATGCCAAAGACAACCGCAATTCCGATAAGCGCGACGGAAATGAACGTCTGCGCCCTGTCATCCAGCCACGGCCCCTTCTCTGTGCCGTAACCCGTGCCCGGCTGCGCTCTTTGGTTTCTCCGTCGGCGAGTTGAAGCGATAAACGCGCCAACTATGCCCAACGTGTCAAAGATAGGCCGAGCCGCGTGAGAGACCCAATCTGGATAGGCGGGCCAGAGATATTTGAAGTACGATCCGCCGAAGGAAGGAATCGTAGCCAGGACAAAGATAATTGAGAAAATCCACTTGAAGACCGACCAGCGTTTTTTTCGCGATACTTCGGAGGCGGAGGGGTCGGAAACAAGCCTGGGAGTATGGCGAATCGCGGATTCGCGAAAAAGAAAGCCCATCCAAATCAGAAACACAATGCCAGCCAAGCCCGCAACCAGTGTCGGCGCAACCTGCCATAGCCGATCCTGAAAGCCAGGTAGTGCGGGCAGCTTGTGAGCATCTTGTCGACTCGCCAGCCAAAAGCAGACGGCTGTGCCCGCCGCTGCTGTGATGAATCGAATACCCAGACTGGACCGCGATTTGGGTGTTTTGCTGCTTTTCTTGCTTTCGTCCGTGACCAGGGACATGCTCTTTCTCCCCCAGAGTCAGGATTATAGACGCAAAGACTCTCGTGCCGTAGCAGGACTTTCCTTGCCCAAATCCAAGTCAGTCAGTACGATAAAACGGAACCCCCAGCGAGCATTTGGCCGCACCGCAGGTGCCGTCTGCTCCACCGCACGTGGTCAATGCTCGCCCGGCGGCATCTTGCAGCAATCGCCCGCGGCTGCTGGCTCATTGGCACCAGCATCCAGCGCTACCTTCCAGCTTCCATCGGCCTGCTTGCGCCATACGGTGATATACCGTCCAGTCGTCGTCACCGGATTCCCGTTTACATCCTTGCTGTGCCCCTCAAAGTGGCCCCAGGTGTAGCCCATATCGCCTGAAGGCCCCATCGCTGCGTCGGTCGCCGTCCATGTCAGCTGATAGACCTTGGGATCCCAGTTGGCCGATTTGGCAATCGCCACGCGCCCCATCAGCGGCGCAACGCCATTGCCCAGCGCCACTCCGTCGTCGGCAAACCAATCGGCAAATCCCGCTCCGCCGCGCGCTAGCACGTCCTTGGCAAAGCGTGTCTCCAGGTCGAAAAGCACCATTTTTCCCGGCTTCATCGTCGGGTCTGTCAGCAGATTCGGCGTAGCCTGCGCACCGGCATTCGCATCTGGAAAAGCTAACTGTCCCAAGACCGCCCTCGGAGTTACTCCCATCCCAGCCAAAACCGCACAAAAAAGAAAAACTCTCCTGACACCCGTCACGTTTCACGTCCTCCAGAAAAAATGGATATGTGCCCATCCTACAACGACAGGCAACCAAGATTCTTGAGTTGCGCCTTTGAACTCGGGCACAGCCTGATCGATCCGGCCAACGCAATCCGGACCTGCGCAATATTGAGCAGACTGCATGCACTTTTGCGGAGTCAACTTGATCTCAGTCCGCGAAAGGTGCGATTGGGTGAAAGTGCGCGCCCAAAGAAGAGGGGTTTGAGATGGAAGATATTCGGTGCAAATTCGTGGCGATGGAAGTGGAAGACTCCCGCTGCAGCGCCCGCTTTGATGGCGCGGTGGTTGGAGTCGAGGATCCGCGCTGCAAAAGTCTCCTCAGTGGCGCGGCCATGGAGACCGGCGACCCTCGCTGCATCGCCGCAACAAAAGTGACGGAAGACTCGCGCTGTCGCGGCCTCCGCTACTGGTGATCGAGATCGCGATACTGTCAACGGCCACCTGCGCGTTCTTCGATCCCGATCCAGAAGCACCCGCGACCCAATCGAACTTATGGTTTGACTCAAAGCTCGCAACCAGAACAGAAGGGGACTATAAATGCTCATCCTATTGATTGTTCTTCTAGTAATCATCTTTGCCGGCGGCGGAGGATACTACGGCTATGGCAGATGGGGAAGCCGCGGAGGAGCGGGCATCAGCCTTGGCTCTGTCCTGTTAATTGTTCTGGTGTGTTATCTGCTCGGGATTATCTAACCGATTCTTGGCGGCCAATCCGGTCTGGCTGCCACCGGATCGGCTGCTGGCTTGAGATTGCCCCTCAAGCTCCTGAAGAATGCAACCAAACCGATGTGAGGCGTGAGTGATATGCAAATTGCAATGAGTAGCTTACTGGCGTTGATCTGTTGGCGTGAGATTCGGTTCTTGCAAGATTTTAGCAGCCGCGATTTCACCTGGATGCTAATCGGGGCGCTACTTGCCGTCGCAGCCATGTGGATCATCTCGCGACGCAGGCGGCGATGGTTTTAAATGCCTGCGCTCAAGCTGGGCGAACCTCTATCCGTGGCTTCTGATTTTCGATCGGCCCCTTATCCCCTACTGCTCCTCGGGGTACTTCCGATGGAATTTGCTCTCCCTTTTTCAAATCAAAATTGTGCAAATAATTGCATAATAAAATATTATCTAAATGCAAGTTATTGATTTAATTATAGTGGACTTCGGTTATCCGATTGCAAATAACCCCTCTAAGATCTGTACGCTGGGGCTGCTCCTTGATCCGCGTTTTTTCACGATTCACCCCGCGCGCAGACAGACACGATCCCCGCAATCGGCCATTCCGTTGTCAACGCATCCCCTTGCGTCTTGCAGTAGTATCGCGACCTGTCGTAAGAGAACGAGCCAAGTAGCTAGACTGGATATCCACTCAAAGGCCACCATAAACCGCCAGGCGATTGGAAAAACTCCAGCAGTCATCGTCGAATTCAATTCCTCAATCTGTTCGTCAAGGAAGGTACACAATGAAAATGCCCGTCAAGATGCTTCTCGCGTTCGCGGCACTGCTGATCTTTTCCTCGCTCGCTCATGCCCTGCCCACTACATACACCATCGACTTTGAAGAGTTTCCCGAGTTCACCCAGATCACCAACCAGTACTCCGCCGACTACGTCACCTTTCAGAACGCTCTACAGTTGGTGGCGCCCGATTACGACTACTTCGACTTTCCACCCACCTCGGGCAACGGTGTAATCACCAACGATCCAAACGATCCGATCCAGCTCAACTTTTCCGGAGCGGTTGAGGGCGTCACGGGTTTCTACGCCGATCCAAATGGCATAACGGTGACCGCATACAACAGCACCGGCGGCATTCTCGACATCTTCGACGGCGCTGCGGTAATTGGCTCGGATCTGGAATTCGAAGTGACGAGCAACAGCCAGATTGCCTACATCACCATTAGCGACGATACCGGCAGCCCCGACTCCGAAACCGTGGACGATATTAGTTTCACTGTGACGCCGGAGCCCGATTCCTTCCTCCTGCTTGGCTCTGGACTTCTCGGCTTGGCCGGCATGTTGCGCCGCAAGTTCGCCCGGGAATGAGCCTCCTGGTGATTAGTTGAATGGGTTCGCGATTCCATTCCCCCAATCGCTACGTTGCGAACCGCCCTACGCATCGCCCCACGCATTAGGAGAAATTTATGACCTGTAGCCGTAAATCCGCTTCCCTCATTCTGGCCGTGGCCGCCTTGGCCTTCCTCGCCAATTCCGCCGCACAAGCCCAGAGCAAGCAGATCCTGGTCACTCAGCCCATCAACAATAGTTTGACGGTAACCCTCACCGGCAACACGCGCCCAGAGGTTAATCCGGTCCTAAAGACCGCCGCCGTGGCCACCAATCAGAAACTGCCGCACCTGATGCTCCTTCTGAAGCGCCCCGCCGCGCTTGATGCCCAGCTCACGGCCTTCATCGATGAGCTGCACAATCCCGCGTCCCCCAACTTCCATAAGTGGATTAGCGCCGAGCAATTCGGAGCGCAATTCGGGCCCGCGCAGAGCGACATCGCCGCCGTCACATCCTGGCTTGAGTCCCAGGGCTTCGCCGTCAACGTCGTCTATGCCAATGGCATGTTCATCGATTTCTCTGGCACAGTCGGCCAGGTCGAAACCGCCTTTCACACCCAGATCAACAACTACGACATCAACGGCGTCGGTCACTTTGCCAACGCCACCGATCCGCAGATCCCGGCCGCCCTCGGCCAGATCATCGGCGGCATTATCTCGCTCAATGACTTCAAGCCCAAGGCCCTTCATGAGCACATTCAGAAGACCCGCGTCGCACCCAATTCTCACACCTTGACAACCAACTACGACAACGCCAATGGCGAAGAGTTGGTCCCCTGGGATCTGGAGAGAATCTACAATATTGCGCCTCTCTATAGCGCCGGAATCTCTGGCCAGGGTATGACGATCGTCGTCCTTGAAGACACCAATCTCTTCAACTGCAATGCCGCAAACGCAGCCGGCAATTCTCCAGGAACGCCGTGCAGCGCCACCAGCGACTGGGCTGCCTTCCGCAACACCTTCGGCCTTGGAAGATATACCGCTGGAAGTCTCTCGCAAGAGAATCCCGCGCCGCAAACCGGAGCCAACAACTGCTCCACGCCCGGCACCACCACCGGCTATCCCACCGGCGTCAACTCCGATGACATTGAAGCCGCCATCGACGTCGAGTGGGCAACGGCCGCCGCGCCCAGCGCCACCATCGTCAATGCCGCCTGCGCCAATCCCCGCGGCGGATTCGGCGGCCTCACCGCCCTCCAGAACATCCTCTCTCACCCCAACGCGGACAACGTTGACGTGGTCAGCATGAGCTACGGTGAATCGGAGGAATCCAGCGGAGCGGCCTTCAACGCCGCCTTCAACACTACCTTCCAGCAAGCTGTTGCCGCAGGTATCGCCATCTTTGTCTCCTCCGGCGATGAAGACGCCGCCAGCACCGATGGCGGTGGCGCGGACTGCACCGGCTTCCCTCCGGCTGACAACGGCGATTACGGCTGCGCCACTCACGGCATCACTATCAGCGGCTGGATGTCTTCGCCCTACGACGTCTCCGTCGGCGGTCTGGATTTTGCTGATACTTATCTCGGCCTCAATGCCAGCTATTGGAATGCCGCCAACAACGTCTGGTACGGCTCCGCCAAGTCTTATATCATGGAGCAGCCATGGAACGACTCCTGCGCCGGCACATTGGTTTCAAACTTCATCGGCTTTGCAACCACGTACGGTCCAGACGGCTTCTGCAACTCCTCCATCGCCTCCGACCCCACGGATCCGACCTCCAACTTCCTCATTGCAGTCGGCGGCAGCGGCGGTCCCAGCGCCTGCGCCACCGGAACGGCGGCCAACAGGGGCGTTGCTAACGGCACCTGCGCCGGTTGGCCCAAACCCTCCTACCAGAGCTCCAATCTCGGCTTGCTAGCAGGCCTGCAGAACGATGGCGTCCGCGACACTCCAGATGTCTCGCTCATGGCCGCCAACGGTCTCTGGGGACACTACTACGCAGTCTGCTACTCCAACACCCTCGACACCGCCGACGGCGGCACTCCCTGCGTCGGACAGCCCGTCAACTGGCCTGGTTTCGGCGGAACTTCAGTCTCATCGCCCATCTTTGCCGCCATCCAATCGCTGGTCGTTCAACACAAGGGCAGCCTGCAAGGCAACCCCAATCCCCGCTACTACGCTCTGGCAGCCGCTGAATACGGCCCATCCGGCAACTCGGCCTGTGACTCCTCTCTCGGCAACGCCACCGGCAGCTCTTGCATCTTCCACGATGTAACCCTCGGCGACAATGATGCCGATTGCCAGAACGACGGCACGCACACCTTCGACTGCTACTTCGATGGCGGCAACGTCGGCGTGCTATCCACCAGCAATACCGCCTATCAGCCCGCATACCTCACCACCACCGGCTGGGACTTCGCCTCCGGCATAGGCAGCGTCAACGCCTACAACCTCGTCTTCGCCTACTAAATTGTTTTTACGAATCGGGTGCCCCACCCTCGCCGCATTCTTGTTTTTGCGGCTTGGGTGGGATAGCTCATCTCGCCTCACCACCCACCCAATTGTTTATAGACTTGCTGTTGTCACCGCGCCCGCACGCTCGTAATTCACGATGAGAACGCCTTTTGAAGTAACCGTGCTTTCCGTCACCTTAAACGCCGCCGGGATCGTGCCGTCTGCAAACAACCGTTTGCCGCTGCCCAGCGTGATCGGAAATATCTTCAGCCAGAACGCATCCACCAAATCATCTTTCATGAGCGTCTGAACCAGATTCGCGCTTCCATAAACGTGCAAGTCCGGCCCTTCCTCTTGCTTGATCTGGGTGATCTTTCCCGCAATATCTCCGCTTAGAAACACGGACGGCTGCCATGCGTGAGAAGTCATGGTATTCGAGGCGACGTACTTCGTCACTCTATTCGCGGCTGGCCAAATATCATGATGTTGTGGCCAGAATTGCGACCAAATATCAAAGGTTCTGCGCCCCAGCAATAAGTCAAACGGCATGTTCATCTGCTTTTTTATGGCCGCCGCGCTTACAGCATCGGCGCGTGGACCTACCCATCCGCCATACGCAAAACCGCCGCTGGTATCTTCCTCAAGCCCGCCGGGCGATTGTATGACGCCATCAAGGGAGATAAATTCAAGCACATTGATTTTTCTCATGATCTCTCCATTCTCCTGGAACGATCCTAAGCCGGGTTGGTCTACCCCCGCCTTCACTATCACGACGAATGATCGGACCCGAATTCCATAAATCATCCTACAAAATAGATTTCTTTCGCAGTTTACCTATAACACCGATAGGTTGAGGGCATCTCAAACTCAAGCTCTTCTCAGGAATTGATTTTGGGGTCATTGACAGTTGTTTGGGCCTGATTCTCGTAAACGCCAACGATAAGAAGCCACGCCGCTGAAATGAAAAAAGCGAAAGAAAGCACCAAAGCTGCGGAAGCCATGTAAAGTCCAGCTATATATCCCGATATAAGTAAGACAGAACCTGCGATCTGAGCTATGTAACATGAGGTTCCCAGGATGAAGCGGCCGATACTGAGACCCACGGAGCTTCTGCCCTTTTTTGTGGCTTGGACATATACCCGTATGTACGTAATCGTCGGAACCAGCGTAACAACCAGCCATTCAGCGCCTATCCATTGGTAGCTTTGATTCCCAATCAAGGCAAAAGCGCAGATCATGAAAACGGCTGTGAAGCCCGTCAACGTTGCTATGGCGCGATTTTTATGGGTTGCATCCCGTGTGATGATCGAAAGATTGATCGACATGGCGATAAACACCAATCCCGCCAGAGCTGCCGCTCCGCCTCCTACCATAACGAAGAAATCGTGCCATTGGTCTATGCCCATTGCACTTTATGATACCAGTGTCCTGAATCCGAAATAAGCAACACAAAACTAGCTGTCATATTGAGCTTCCCTCCTCGCGTCGGCGAGAGGCGTCTGAGAATGATCAAGCCACAAATACTGGGTGAGTCCAAGAACCTGCGGATATTCTTCAAGGAACCTCTGGGACACCGCACCGGCCTGGAGCGGGACACCCGCCGCTCTTACCTGATCCAGTGCGCCAGTCCAGCAGTCCGTTACCCGAAACGAAAAATCACTTGAACTTTGCCGTTTTCGCCACTACCATCACTGCAGATTCCCGAACAAGGAGGCACGCATGACCGCTCCACTTGACCCAAAGCAGGCCGCTTTCTACGGCCAATTCGTTGCTGCCGCATACGACATGTTCGCTGCGGACGAGAACAACCTGCGGCCCGCCCCGCAAAACATTCCCCCCGGCTGGGAACTCTCCGCCTGGATCGACATGTCCGACTTTCTTTTCGATATTGAGGAACCGAAGTTTTACGGCATCGTCGTTCATGAGATCGCTAACCCCGACAACCGCATCATCGCCATCCGAGGCACTGAGGGCATTATTGAGTGGATCGATGATGCTGCGTCTATCATCATGGTCCCATTCAAGCAGGTACCCTCCGCTGGCCGCGTGGCCTTTGGTTTCGACAACATCTACTCCACCATGAAGGTGGTTCCCGTGCCGCGCGTTGACCGCGGACTCGCGCCCGCCACCGTCCCTGAACCCGAGCTTACCGGCTCCTTCGGCGACCAGCTCGAGCAACTTGTGCTGCGCCGCGAGGCTGAACGCGGCGTCGTAAGCGAATTTGCCACCGGCCGCAGCCGCCGCGAACGTCCAACCGTAGTCACTGGCCACAGCCTCGGTTCCGCTCTCGCCACGCTCTTTGTCCTTGAGAACAGCGTCAAGCACAAGTTCGACATTCCCCTGATCAGCACTCTCGCCTCGCCCAAAGTAGGGAATCTCGAGTTCAAACACCTCTTCGATGCCTTGCCGCTTACCTCATGGCGCATCGTCAATACCCGCGACGTTGTCCCCAAGCTCCCGCCAACCATCCCCTTCATCCTCGACTACGAGCACGTCGCCGTAGCCTACCCCTTCGATTCCGCCCTCTTTGCCAAGAAGAATCTTGGCTGCTACCACAGCGTGGATACCTACCTCCACTGGCTCAACAACAGCGTCCCGTTGGCCCCTGAGTGTGTCAAGGCAAACTAAACATCGAGCTAGAGAGGCGTCTGGATGCCAGATTCCGATTAGGGAACCTGGCATCCTACGGACCTTAATCGGCAATCTGGACAAAGGCAGCGAAGCCGGTTCAAGCCAATAGCGAGCCGCCTGCTCCACCGCGGGTGGCTTACAATCGCACCATGAGCTTCCCAGTCACGCGCATGCGCCGCCTCCGCCGCACAGATTCCCTCCGGGCTCTCGTCCGCGAAACCTCCTTCAATCCCGGCGACCTGATCTACCCCCTCTTTCTTTGCCCAGGTGAAGGCATCCGCCGTCCCGTCAACTCCATGCCTGGCGTCTTCAATCTCTCCATTGACCAAGCCGTCCGCGAGGCTGAAGAAGCCGCCAGCCTCGGCATTGGCGGCCTGCTCCTCTTCGGCCTGCCTGAATCCAAAGACGAGCAAGGCTCCGGCGCATGGGACGACGACGGCATCGTTCAACAGGGTTTGCGCGCTCTCAAAGAATCCGCCGCCTCCAACTCGCTCGTCCTCATCGCCGACGTCTGTCTCTGCGAGTACACCAGCCACGGCCATTGCGGCCTCGTTGTCGAAACTCGCGATGGGTGGACCGTCGATAACGATCCCTCTCTCGACCTGCTCGCGCTAACCGCCGCCAGCCTCGCCCGCGCAGGAGCCGACGTCGTCGCACCCAGCGACATGATGGACGGCCGCGTCGCCGCCATCCGCCGCGCCCTCGACGAAGAAGACTGCCCCGAAACCCCCATCCTCAGCTACGCTTCCAAATTCGCTTCCGCCTTCTACGGACCCTTCCGCGAAGCCGCCGATTCCGCCCCTCAATTCGGTGACCGCAAGACCTATCAAATGGATGGAGCCAATCTCCGCGAGGCTCTCCGCGAAATCGCCCTCGACATTGAAGAAGGCGCGGACATGATCTTGATGAAGCCCGCCATGCCCTATCTCGACGTCATTCGCGCCGCCCGCGAGCAGACCGGCGTCCCCATCGGCGCCTATCAAGTCAGCGGCGAATACTCCATGCTCCAGGCCGCCTTTGAGAAAGGCTGGCTAGACCGCGACCGCGCCATACTCGAGTCCTTGGTAAGCATCCGCCGCGCGGGAGCCGACTTCATCGTCACCTACTTCGCAAAAGACGCCGCCAAGCTTCTCGCCTGAGCGACGGAAATCAGGCATTCGACGTATAATTCTGCCATGTTGAAACGCATTTATATCGACAACTTCCGCTGCTTCGTCAACTTCGAGTACAAGCCGGAGCGGAAGCAACTGTTGCTGGGAGCGAACGGGAGCGGTAAATCGTCGTTGCTGGACGCGATTTTGTTTGTGAAGTGGTTTATCGAGGGTGGCGAGAGTCGTTTTACTCAATCAACGCGAACCCGCTGGCAAGATCGCCCGCTGCAGGCGAAGCAAGTTTTCGAAATCGAAGCTCTGCTGGAAGAGAAGGCATTTGAATACCGGCTGGAAATCCGGTATGCGCCGGAGTCCCAGCTACCTTCTATAAGCGTGGAGAGACTTACCGTCTCCGGTTCGCCGGTCTTTGAATTTATTAAAGGCAAGATTCACTTCTTCCCCAACGAGAGTCTACAGGCGACGGTACTTCCGTGGGAGTCAAAACAATCCGCGTTGCTCCTGGCACAATTCAGCAACTTGCTTGTTGGCCGTTTCGTTGCATGGATTAAGACACTGCACTGCTTTCAGATTGATCCTTATCCGGGCGAAATGGACGAAACGGCGGACGGGGAAGATGAATCGCCCGAATATGATCTTTCCAACCTCGCTCCGTGGTATCGACATCTTTTGCAGGTGGAGCCGGAGAATAACACCCGCTTTCTCAGCGCTATGAAAGAGACATTGAGTGGGTTCCAGTCACTGAAGTTCTCCTCAGTGGATGATGGCGTAAGAAAATTGCGGGCGCATTTTGATGCGCCGCAGAAAGAGGGGGCAATCTATTCCATCGCAGAACTTTCCGATGGACAGCGAATGCTAATTGGCCTCTATATGGTTCTGCATTTCGTCATAGCCAAGGGCCAGACCGTCATCCTCGATGAGCCGGACAATTTTATCTCCTCGCGTGAGATTCAGCCGTGGCTCTTGGCCGCAGAAGAAGCTGTCGAGAACAGCAAGGGACAACTGATTCTTATCTCCCATCATCCTGAAATTTTGAATCAATGGGCGCAGGAATCTGGCCTTCGATTCTTCCGGGAAGAGAACGGCCATGTACGGACAGAGAAATTCAAGACTGATCCGGACGGCCTACTGCAGCCGTCGGAATTGATTGCGCGGGGATGGGAGAATGAGTAACCCGTCTCTTGTCTACGTTCTGGCTGAAGATCAACGTCAGAGGCAATTCATTTACAGATTTCTAGCTAAAGCAGGGATTAATTCACGCCAAATGACAATAGAAGTGTCGCCGTCTGGCCAAGGAAGCGCGGAGCTGTGGGTACGCAAGAACTTCGCGCGGCAAGCCAGAATATGCAGAGCAAGAAATACACGGGCCTCGACAGGTATGTTCGTTCTTTTGGATGCAGATAATAGGTCCGTGGAAGAGCACCTCCGCGAACTGGATGCAGCTTTGATGGCCGAAGATCAGCCAATATTCAATTCGACAACGGACAAGATTGCAAGACTCATTCCAAAATGGAGCATCGAAACATGGATTCTGTTTCTGAGCTCAAATGGAGTACATACCCCTCCGTTCGGTGAAGACGAGCCCTATAAAAACTCGAAGACGGCAGATGAATGGTCGGAGTTGGTTCCCAAAGCTTCGGAAACTCTCTTGGCGTGGACAAGGGCCACTGCGAAAATCCCCAACAATCTTCTCGATTCACTTCAGTTCGCGCTACAGGAAATTTCCAAAGCCCTGCCCGCAGGGAAATAGATAGTGGCGGGTGGTCCGCATCTGACCATCCAAAAGGGCCTGGATGGTCACCATTCCCATTTTGAAACAAGGGAGACGATAAATCTCAACCCGCCCTCTTTATCTCCGAAGCTCGGCAAATCGCCCATTTCTAACCCGGAACTCTCATCCGAACTCATTCGCCTTCCGCGCCGAATACTGCCGCATGGAAGGTAAGTCCTCCGCTTCATGCCACAGCGAGCAATTCCGATCAGTTTTCTTCCACGCGAGCGCCGAGACTAGGCCATAGAAGGCTCCGCGTCCGGCAAAGCAACTCCCTCAACAGTCTCTGGAGCTTCTTGGCCAGCCCGCGGAACCTCAGGACGTAAATAATGTCGATGGACCTCCATTCACTGCAATCCGCCATCGAACTATGAAGGAGCGAACCATGAAACTCAGCACAAGCGATAAAACGACTGGCAAGATTCACGAAGTCAAAGGCGCAATCAGGCAGGCGGCCGGACAAGTTACCGGCAATCCCGACCTTGAAGCCGACGGCAAAGCGGAAAAGATTGCAGGCAAAATTCAGAACTTTGTCGGCAAAGTAGAGAAGGCCGCGGGCAAATAAGCATTCAACATGGAGTTTGAAATCAAGAGAGGTGGAAAATGACGCAATCGGTAATGGATCAGATCGGCGAGCAGATTGACGAAACAGCGCGCAAGGCTTCGCGGGCGGCTTCTGCCGTTGCGGATGTCCTTGAAGATAGCGCGGAAGCAGCGCGGCGTGCCGCAAAAAATGGCCGCCAGGCCGCTTCAGAGTTTTATATCGACACAAGAAAGCGCGTACAGCGGAATCCGGTGGAATCGATTGCTGCCACATTCGCGATTGGCATTCTGGCTGGAGCAACAGTCGGCTGGCTGCTGGGACGCAGAACGCGGTAATAAATGAGCGGAAAGCCCAGGTCTCCATCGAGAGGCCTGGGTCTTCACCCGCCTTGATCCTTATCTCAAATTTCCTCGCTGCCTACTGCCGAATAAACGCCAGCAGATCCGCGTTTACTTGATTCTTCAGCGTCGAGCACAGGCCATGCGGCGCGCCCGGATAGACCTTCAGCGTCGCGCCCTTCACCAGTGCCACTGCAAGCAGCGCTGAGTCGTTGATTGGAACAATCTGGTCGTCGTCGCCGTGAATCACCAGCGTCGGCACGTCGATCTTCTTCAGATCCGCCGTGAAGTCGGTCTCTGAAAACGCTTTGATGCAATCCAGAACAGCCTTGAATCCCGCCTGCATTCCTTGCAGCCAGAATGAATCGCGCAGCCCTTGTGAAACCGTCGAACCCGAGCGGTTCGCCCCATAGAACGGCGTCGTCAAATCCTTGAAAAACTGCGAACGATCAGCCAGAACCCCGGCGCGAATCTCATCGAATACCTTGATCTGCAATCCCCCTGGATTGTTCGCGGTCTTCAGCATCAACGGCGTGACTGAACCAATCAGAACGGCCTTCGCAACTCGTCTTGTGCCATGACGGCCAATGTACCGCGCCACCTCGCCGCCGCCCGTCGAGTGACCAACATGCACAGCATCTTTCAGATCCAGCGCTTCGGTCAGTTCTGCCAGATCGTCCGCATAAGTGTCCATGTCGTTGCCACTCCAGGGCTGGCTTGAGCGCCCATGGCCCCTTCGGTCGTGCGCAATCGTGCGATACCCATTTGAAGCCAGAAATTCCATCTGGTCTTCAAACGCATCGGCGCTCAGAGGCCAACCATGACTGAAGACCACCGGCTGGCCCGAGCCCCAGTCCTTGTAATAAATTTCGGTACCATCTTTCGTTGTAAACGTGGACATAAAAATCTCCGGTTTAGGATTGGGAATTCTGACG
>JBEKDN010000031.1:0-25520 GCA_050014335.1 Occallatibacter sp.
GCCGAGTTCCTATCGAACTCTGAATATATGGAGGAAGCCCTGCGAAGCGCTCCCGCGGGTTGGCAAACCAAGAATATGGAACTTGTCCTTGAGACCACCGTGACAGACTCGGTCCCAGGTCCGCCTCGCGCTGTTGCTTCCTATTATTGGTAGCAAGAGGACGATCAGGCCAGAATCCACGCCACGTGGCGCGCGTCAAGAACGCTTTGAAACTCCAGAGGAAGCTCCTTGTCGGAGACAACCTGGTGAATTTCATCCAGGCTGGCTACTCGTATCAGCGCATCGCGCCCAAACTTCGAGTGATCGGCCACAATCACCACCTTGCGCACCGCGTGGATCATGGCCCGCAGAGATTCCACAATAAGGCTATTGGAATCGCTGATCCCCGCCTCCGTAATGCCGCGAATCCCCATAATCAGGATGTCCGCCGATACGCTGTGCAGCATCTTCTCGCAGATCGGGCCAAGTTGCACGCCCAGCCGAGGGTACAGATAGCCACCGGTCAGAATCACTTCCGCCCGTTTGCTGTCCCAGAAACTCTGCGCCACCGGAATGGAATTGGTCACAATCTGGATTGGCCGGTCGCACAAGCAGCGCGCGGCCTCAACCACCGTCGAGCCTCCACCCAGAATCACCGTCTGACCGTCTTCAACCAGCGCGGCGGCCGCCTTGCCTATCCGGGTCTTTTCCTCATGGCAACTGCCAGAGAGGCTGCTGAAGTCCATCACGTCGTCGCGGGTTTGCAAAGAGATGGCCCCGCCGTGTACCCGGCGCAATACCGCCTTCTGCTCCAAATCAATTAAATCGCGGCGTATGCTGGACTTCGACGACCTGAATCGCGCGCAAAGTTCCCCAGTGCTTACAAACTCCTGCTTCGCAAAAAGATCTTGTACCTCCAGTATGCGCTGAGCCTGCTTCATGAACGCGATCATACGACTTCGTTCAAAAAGATTCCAATTTCGATACATTATGATGCATTGTGAAGTATATTGAATGCATTGTGCCTATTCCATCCTGTAGTTCCCTCACGACTCCGAGCCTGACCCAGATTGAATCCATTGTGCGACGAGCGGTCTTGGAGTGTTCAGCCCTAGAGTGTTCAACTCAGGAGTGCGCCGCACAAGGCGCGCCGCCGGCAGCCCTTAGCGGCGATCCGGTCCAGATATTCAATTCCCCCGCCGTGCAGGCCATCAAAAAAGAGATTGTGCGCGTGGGAAAAAAGCTGTGGAAGCGGCATTATGTCGATGGCAACGGCGGCAACATTTCGGCGCGCGTTTCCGATGAATTTGTAATATGCTCGCCCACCCTCGTCAGTAAGGGAGACCTCCGTGTAGAGGATCTTGCGCTCGTGGACCTGGAGAATCGGCGGATCTGCGGCTTTCGTCCTCATACCAGCGAGCTGCTGCTGCATCTGGAGATTTATAAGACAGTGCCTGAAGCCAAGGCCGTCATCCACTGCCATCCGCCCTATGCCACGGCTCATGCCGTCGCCGGCGTTATTCCGCAATCCAATCTGGTGCCTGAGCAGGAGGTTTTCATCGGTCTGGTAGCCCTCACTCCTTATGAGACGCCGGGCTCTCTAGCCTTCGCGCGCACCGTCCGCGGCGTGGCCAAAGACCATAACACCATCCTATTAGCGAATCACGGTATAGCCTGCTGGGCGGATACGCTAACCCATGCGGAGTGGTACGCCGAGATTATCGAAACCTACTGCAAGACCGTCATGATTGCCAAGCAACTGCGGCCCGATCTGCCTGAGATTTCTCCCGATAAAATGGCTGAACTGCTGGCCCTCAAGCAAAAGCTGGGAATGAGTCTCCCCGATCCCCGGACCAAAGTTCAAGCGCAAGACGCCGGCAAACCAGAAGCGTCCGAATTGGAAGCGGCTGACAAGTTGATATCCCCCTCCATTGCCACTCCGCTTGACGCTTTTGAGACCGATAAGCTGGTCAGTCGTCTCACAGCGGAAGTTGCAGCCTTTCTCCAAACACGCAGATGAAGCAGACGGCCAATTTCGTCGCTGCCGATCTTGGCGCATCCAGCGGGCGGATCATGCTCGGCCAGTGGGATGGCCACGCGTTTTCCCTGCGCGAATTGCATCGTTTTGCCAATAGTGGCGTGCGCGCGGGCGACGGCTACTATTGGAACTTCCTCGGCATCTGGTCCCAGATCAAGGCGGGACTGACCAAGTACCATAAGGTTTTCGCACAGCCGCCGCACGGTATTGCCGTAGACGCATGGGGCGTGGACTTCGGCTTGCTGGATAGCGCGGGACGCCTCATCGGAAATCCCCATCACTATCGCGACCCCAGAACCGATGGCATTCCACAGCGCGTTTTCAAGACCGTTCCGGAGCGAGAGTGGTTCCGCGAAACGGGCGTCCAGACGATGCCCATCAATACCCTCTTTCAGCTCAGCAGCATGGTCCGCTCCCACGACCCAGCGCTTGCTCAGGTTGAAACCCTGTTGATGATTCCCGACCTGTGCGCCTATTTTCTATGCGGTGAAAAAACAGTGGAATGGACCGAGGCGGCTACCACCCAAATGTACGCGCCGCACCGGAAAGACTGGGCCCGCGCGCTGCTGCGCTCTCTCGATCTGCCGGTTTTTATCCTGCCTCGAGTGACGCGCCCCGGCACCGTATTGTCGCCCCTGCGCGCGGAAGTGCTTGAAGAATGCGGCTTTGCTCAGTCCTTTCCCGCCATCGCCGTCGGCTCGCATGACACAGCCAGCGCCGTGGCGGCCATCCCCGACATGGACGGGGACAGTGTCTTTCTCTCCAGCGGCACCTGGAGCCTGATGGGCGTGGAAGCTGCGCACCCGAATACCTCCGAGGAAGCCTTCCGCCTGGGTTTCACCAATGAAGGCGGCGCGGACGGCGCAGTTTTGCTGCTTAAAAACATCACCGGTTTATGGATCGTGCAGGAGTGCATGAGGCAGTGGGCCGTCGAAGACTGCGGCATCGACTGGGAAGAATTGGCTGCGGCGGCTGAGGCCGCAAAAGCCTTTCAGTCCTTCATCAATCCCGATGCATCTTGCTTTCAAGCGCAATGCGACATGCCGCGCGCAATCCGCGAATTCTGCAAAGCCAGCGGCCAAACCGCGCCAGAGACAATGGGTGAGATAGCCCGCTGCGCCTTTGAGAGTCTTAGTTTGAAGTACCGTTCGGTGCTTATGTCACTGCGGAAACTCACCGGGCGCTCTCTGGCCACCATTCGCGTGGTTGGCGGCGGAGGCCTCAACGCGCTATTGTGCCAGATGACGGCCGATGCCTGCGCCTGCTCGCTGGTAAGTGGCCCTGCGGAAGCCTCGGCGCTTGGCAACATGATGCTGCAAGCCATCGCGACCGGGCATTTGGACAGTGTGCGCTCAGGCCGCGCCGCGCTTGCCGAATCCGTGCAAACTTCCGTCTTCGATCCCCACGGTTCCGATCGATGGGATGAGGCATATGAGCGCTTCCGATTGCTGGAAGCTAGAGAAATCACCTGTACTGCTGAGTAACAGCGCGTGCCGGCTCAGCAACAGCCGGAGAGAGTTTGAAGGAGATAGTCCATGGCAACTTATGTCGTTCCCGTTCTTGAAGAGCAAACTCCTGTGGCAGCTAAAGAAGTGCTGCTCATTGCCAGCGGCGATCTACGCCTCTCGGCCAACCAGATGTGCTGGCCCGCCCAGGCGCGCATGGAAGCTATTTTGACCGAAGCTTTCAAAGCGGAGGGATTCACGCTGCGCCGCGCCCATGCGTACGATCCTGAGACCAAACACGGTTTTATCTCCAATCAACGGATGGGCATGGATGTTTTCACGCACATTCATCCCGATGCGCCCATCGTCGTCGCTGAAGCAGTGTGGCAGTACAGCAATCATGTTCTGGCTGGTCTGCTCAGCCATCGCGGTCCAATCCTCACCGTAGCCAATTGGTCGGGCGAGTGGCCCGGCCTGGTCGGCATGTTGAACCTCAACGGCAGCTTGTACAAGGCTGGCGCTAAATTCAGCACTCTCTGGAGCAAGGACTTCGACGACGACTTCTTCCGCAAGGGTCTGCGGCAATGGCTCAAAGAGCATCGCGTCGATCATGACACCAGCCATGTGCGCGATTGCGTACTCGCGGCTCTGCCAAGAGCTGAGCGCGATCTAGGCAGTTCCCTTGCCGATGTTCTTCAGAAGCGCAAGGCAATCATGGGCATCTTCGACGAAGGCTGCATGGGCATGTATAACGCCATCATCGAGGATTACCTGCTGAATCCACTAGGCGTTTACAAAGAGCGGCTCAGCCAATCCGCGCTCATCGCCGCCATGCGCGAAGTCTCCGATGAGGAAGCCCAGAGAATCCGCCATTGGCTGGATGCGCGCGGCCTCACCTTCATCACCGGCCCCAAGGAAGAAACCGACCTCACGGACGCGCAGATTCTCTTGCAATGCAAAATGTACATTGCCGCAATGCGCATTGCCGACAGCTTTGGCTGCGACGCCATCGGCATTCAGTATCAGCAGGGCTTGAAAGATATGGCGCCCGCCTCGGACCTTGTCGAGGGCCTGCTCAACAACGTCGAGCGCCCGCCGGTCTTTTCTCTGGACGGCCGCGAACTCTATGCCGGCCAGCCGCTGCCCCACTTCAATGAAGTGGATGAATGCGTGGGCATCGATTCCATCGTCACCAATCGCGTCTGGAACGCCATGCAACTCGATCCCGCAACCACGCTGCACGATGTTCGCTGGGGCGAGCACTACACCGGCCAGGGCATCGACGACTTCGTTTGGGTCTTTCAGATCTCCGGCGCTGTCCCCGCCTCGCACATTCAGGGCGGATACGCCATGGCAATCAGCGAGCGCCAGCCCCCCATGTATTTCCGGCTCGGCGGCGGCACGCTGAAGGGCGTTTGCAAACCCGGCCATGTGGTCTGGAGCCGCGTCTTTGTAGAAGGCGGCGCTGTGCATCTTGACATTGGCCGCGCCACCGCAATCGAACTGCCGAAGGCCGAAACAGAGCGCCGCTGGCAGGCAACCACCCCGCAGTGGCCCATCATGCACGTGCTCATCCACGGCGTCACCCGCGATCAATTCATGGCTCGCCATCACGCCAACCACGTCAATGTAGCTTACGCGCCCACGGCGGAGATTGCCGACAAGGCGCTCGCGGCCAAAGCCGCAATGTTTGCCGAGCTAGGCGTGCACGTGCATCTCTGCGGCATCTGAAACACAACGCGGATCAAGGAGGTTTCCATGAGCGCATCAACCCCCATCACTTCGGTCAAGCAATATAAGATGCTGATCGACGGCGAATTTGTCGGCAGCCAAACCATGCTTCCGGTGCTGAACCCGGCCACGGAAGAACTCATCTCCGAAGTGCCGTCGGCCACGCCCGAGCAAGTGAACCAGGCCGTGCTGGCGGCTGAGAGCGCGCAGCCGGAGTGGGCGCGGCTTCCCGCCATCCGCCGCGCGCAATATCTGCGTGAGATCGCGACTGCGGTCCGCGCAAAAAAAGCGCATCTCGCGCGCACCATCGTCGAGGAGCAAGGCAAAATCCTCTCGCTTGCCGAGGTCGAAGTCGACTTCTCCGCCGACTATCTCGACTACATGGCTGAGTTTGCCCGCCGCTATGAAGGCGAGATTATTCAGAGCGATCGCCCCGGCGAAAATATTCTGCTTTTCAAAGCTCCCATCGGCGTCATTGCCGGCATTCTGCCCTGGAATTTTCCCTTCTTCCTGATCGTGCGCAAGATGGCGCCAGCGCTCGTCACCGGCAACACCATCGTCATCAAACCCAGCGGCGAAACGCCCAACAACGCCTGCGAGTTCGCCAAAATCGTAGCCGAATCCTCACTGCCCAAAGGCGTCTTCAATCTCGTAACCGGCAAGGGCTCGGTAGTGGGAATGACGCTAGCCGGCCATCCGCGCGTGGGCATGGTCAGCCTCACCGGAAGCGTGGACGCTGGCTCCGCAGTGATGCGCGCCGCGGCGCCCAACATCACCAAAGTCTCTCTGGAATTGGGCGGCAAAGCGCCGGCCATCGTCATGAAAGATGCCGACCTCAGCCTCGCCGTCAAGGCCATTCGCGACTCGCGCATCATCAACACCGGCCAGGTCTGTAACTGTGCTGAGCGCGTCTACGTGCACCATTCCATCGCCAGCGAGTTTGCCGCTCTTATCACCGATGCAATGCGCAACACAGTCTCCGGCGATCCCTTCGCGGCGGCAACGGAGATGGGACCGCTCGTCAGCAAGGCGCAACTGAACAATGTCGAAGCCTCAGTCGAGCAGGCCATCAAGGACGGCGCTCAAATCACCGTCGGCGGTCAGCGCGATGACCGCGAGCGCGGTTATTATTACCAGCCCACCGTGCTCACCAATTGCAAGCAGCAAACGGCAATCATGCGCCAGGAGATCTTCGGCCCGGTGCTGCCCATCGCCACCTTCCATGATCTCGATGAAGCCATCGCCATGGCCAACGACTGCGAGTACGGCCTCACCTCATCGATCTTTACCCGCAGTCTGGACGCCGCCATGCGAGCCGCCAATGAATTGAAATTCGGCGAGACCTACGTCAATCGCGAGCACTTTGAAGCCATGCAGGGCTTCCATGCCGGTTGGCGCAAGTCCGGCATAGGCGGCGCGGATGGACGCCATGGCCTGGAAGAGTATCTGCAAACCCACGTGGTCTACATGAATCACAACACCAAAGCTCAATAGTAGGTTTGTGTTTATGGACGGAGGAGTATGCTGACTCCCGCGCCTGGGGCGCCGAAACAAACCGGCAATGCCGCGCGGCTCGTTCCAATCGGAATGGGCCTGCCGTTCATTCTGGTCACGTCGCTCTTCTTTCTCTGGGGCGTGCCCAACAACCTGAACGACGTGCTGATCCGGCAGTTCATGAAGTCCTTCGCCATCTCGCGCTTTCAAGCGGGACTGGTACAGTCGGCGTTTTACATGGGTTATTTTTTGCTGGCCACTCCGGCTGCTTTGCTCATGCGCAAATACGGCTACAAGGTCGGCATCCTCGCCGGGCTTTGCCTGCTGGGCACGGGCACTCTGCTCTTCTGGCCGGCGGCGATCGTCGCGCGTTATTCGTTCTTTCTCTTTGCCCTTTTCGTCATCGCCAGCGGCCTCTCATTTCTTGAGACCGCGGCAAACCCATTCATCGCGCAACTGGGTGAAGGCTCTGGCGGCGCGCGCCGGCTGAACTTCTCTCAAGCCTTCAATCCGCTGGGATCGATTCTCGGCGTTTTGGTCGGCACCATCTTCATCTTCTCCGGAGTGGAACTGAATGCGGGCGAGGTTGCGGCCATGAAGGCGGCGCACACTTACGATGCCTATCTTCGCCACGAAACGCTGCGCGTCGTCGACCCCTATCTTGTCCTCGGCGCCGTCGCATTCCTCCTCGCATTCCTCATTTGGCGCACCAAGTTTCCCGCCGTCGCCGGTGAAGAAACTACGGATGCGGGCAGCCACGGCCGTTACAGCGACCTGCTGCGTTATCCCCACTTTCTCCTGGCCATCCTTGCGCAGTTCATGTATGTTGGCGCGCAGGTCGGCACCTGGAGCTATTTCATCCAGTACGTGCAAGACTCCACTCATCAACCCGAGAAAGTCGCCGGCTACTTTCTCACCGGGACGCTGGCCGCCTTCGGTGTAGGTCGCTTCTCCTCTTCCGCATTGATGAAGTATGTAAAGCCGGGCCGCTTGATGGGCGTCTACAGCATCATCAACGTTGCTCTGTTAGCCGTCGGCATTCTGCATCCTGGATGGGCAGGCCTCTGGGCAATCTTTGCCACCAGCTTTTTCATGTCCGTCATGTACCCAACTATCTTCGCGCTCGGTATTGAGGGCCTCGGGGAAAATACCAAAATCGGCGGATCGCTCATCGTCATGGCAATCGTTGGCGGCGCGGTGCTTACTCCGGCCATGGGGCTGCTATCGCAGTATGCGCACAGCATCGCCATCGCCTATGCCATTCCGCTGGTCTGCTATTTCTTTGTTGCATTCTACGCATTTGTCGGATGCGGGATCGGATCTGGAACTGGCGCGGACCTATCAAATTGATTGCCGTGCGGAGTAGCAAATATTATTCCAGAAGCGCGCATGAAATCTGGGTGCCCAACTTCGTTCGCTAACTTGCTAACTCGCCATTTCCGCGCAGCGGAAGCTATCTCGCTGCACTTGTTTCAAACCGCAGCCTCACCGGGCTGATATAACACGGATCACATCATGCGCGCATCGCTTTTCATCACCTGCTATAACGACACGCTCTTCCCTGAGACGGGTCGCGCGGTGGTGCGCCTGCTTGAGCGGCTCGGCGTTACGCTCGACTTTCATCCCCAGCAAACCTGCTGTGGCCAGATGCATGCCAACACCGGTTTCCGCGCGGAAGCCTTCTCGCAGGCCAATCGCTTCGTCGGCCTCTATCGTGACACTGAGACAGTCGTTATCCCTTCCTCTTCGTGCGTCGCCATGATTCGCGATCAGTATCCCGGCCTTTTTGCGGAGTTTGGCACTGAGACGTTGCGCCGTGACTTCGCAGCCCTGCTGCCCAGAATTTTCGAGTTGAGTGAGTTCCTCATCGACCGACTCGGCGTTGCAGACGTCGGCGCATACTTTCCCCACCGCGTCACCTACCATGCCAGTTGCCACAGCCTGCGCAGCCTCCATGTCGGTGACCGCCCTCTGCGCCTGCTTGGAAAAGTCCGCGGGCTGGAACTGATTCCACTTGAGAACATTGATCGCTGCTGCGGCTTCGGTGGTACTTTTTCCATCAAGAATGCTGAAGTTTCGTCAGCTATGCTCGCCACCAAGCTGCAAGACATCATCGCAACCCGCGCCGAATATTGCACCGCCCTCGACAACAGTTGCCTCATGCACCTTGGCGGAGCAATGCACCGCCAATATGCGGCCATGCGCACCCTGCACCTGGCGCAAATCCTCGCCGCCACCGAAGGCGCGCCAGCCGAGGTATCCGCATGAGCACCGCCCAGCCAATTCTCGATCCGCGTCTCGCGCCGGCTTTCCCCACCGCGGCGCTGCCCGTGTTGCGTAATCCTCAACTGCGCAAAAACGTAGCCCACGCCACGGATGTGATCCAGAGCAAGCGCGCCCGGCTCGTAGCAGAGAAAAGCGATTGGCAGCAGTTGCGC
Source organism: Occallatibacter sp. (assembly GCA_050014335.1). Lineage (GTDB taxonomy): Bacteria > Acidobacteriota > Terriglobia > Terriglobales > Acidobacteriaceae > Telmatobacter. The sequence goes on from JBEKDN010000031.1 coordinate 9,126, forward strand.
GCGGCGGCCTCAGACATTCGCAATCATGTGCTGGAAAATCTGGGCAGCTACCTCGAACAATTTGAAGCCCGCTGCACCGCCGCCGGAGGCGCCGTACACTGGGCCGGCGATGCCGCCGAGGCGCGCGCCATCATCCTCGATCTCTTGCGCCACGAACAGGCCAGCGAGGTCATCAAAATCAAGACCATGACCTCGGCCGAGATTCAATTGAATCCCGCCCTTGAGGCCGCCGGCATTCACCCCTATGAAACCGATCTCGCCGAAATCATTCTGCAACTTGGCCAGGAAGAACCGTCGCACATCGTCGTTCCCGCCCTGCATTTGAACCGCAGCCAGGTGCGAGAAATCTTTGCCCGCACCATGGGACTCAAGGATCTTCCGGACGACCCCAAGGCGCTCACCGCCGCGGCGCGAAACTATCTTCGCCAGAAATTTCTCGCCATTCCCACGGCCATCAGCGGCGCTAACTTTCTCATTGCGGAAACCGGCTCAGTCGCAGTGGTGGAGTCCGAGGGCAACGGCCGCATGTGCCTCACGCTGCCCCGCACCCTCATCACCCTCGCCGGCATAGAGAAAGTGCTGCCGCGCTTTGCCGATCTCGAAATCATGCTGCAATTACTGGCGCGCTCCGCCACCGGCGAACGCATGAGCCCCTACACTTCGCTATGGAGCGGCGTCTCTCCCGGCGACGGCCCCCAGCGCTTTCATGTGGTCTTGCTGGACAATGGCCGCTCCTCCATTCTGTCGCGCCCCGTTGAGCGCCAGACCCTCAAGTGCATTCGGTGCGCCGCCTGCCTCAACACCTGCCCCGTCTATCGCCAAACCGGCGGCCACGCCTACGGATCGGTCTATCCAGGCCCCATCGGCGCCATCCTTACCCCGCAGTTGATGCACATGGAGTTCGCGCAATCACTCCCCTTTGCCTCATCGCTCTGCGGCGCATGTTATGAAGTTTGTCCGGTCAAGATCGACATTCCCCAGGTACTGATCGAACTGCGTTCCCAAGTCGTGAATCAGCAGCGCCGCCAGCCCGCACGCCTCGGCGATCTCATCTTCCTCGGAATGAAATTCGCCAATGCGATCTTCGCCGGTCCCCGCCGCTTCCGCGCCGCTCAGGCTCTGGGCCGCATCGCCCTGCGCCCATTCACCCGCAAGGACGGATGGATTCACAGCCTGCCCAGTCTCGGCGCAAAGTGGACCCAGACCCGCGATCTGCGCGGCCTGCCCAGCCAGAGCTTCCGTCAGTGGTGGGCAGCGCGCGCCCCAGCCCCAGTGTCGAGCCCCCCGGTATCGGACAAGGAGGCACGATGACTCCGCCCAATGCCTCGCGCAAACTCATCCTCGACCGTATCCGCGCCGCCACGCAGAGCCATTCCGCATGCGCAGACCTGCCCCGGACCTACATCCGCCGCGGCGCCCTGGGCACCCAGGACAAACTGGTGCTGCTGATCGAGCGCCTGCGCGAGTACGACGCCGATGTAATCGAGTGCGCTGCTGAGGAATTGCCCGCGACCATTGCCGCGCAGCTCGCCGCGAGCGGTCGGCAGGTCTTCGTCGCGCCCGCCGGCCTGCCCGCCGATTGGCTTGCCGCCGGCGTCGACTGGAAGATCGACAAAGGCCTTGCGCATTCCGAGATCGAGCAAGCCGGCGGCGTCCTCACAGCGGCCTTCTGCGGCGTCGCCGATTCCGGAACCATCGTCCTTCACCACTCCCCCACCGAAGGCCGCCGCGTCCTCACCCTGCTTCCCGACTGGCATCTCTGCATTCTCTACGCCAGTCAGGTTGTCGAGACCCTGCCCGAGTACTTCGACCGCTGCCCTGCCCCGCCGCCCATTGCCACTTACATCTCCGGCCCCAGCGCCACCGCCGATATCGAGATGACCCGCATCAAAGGCGTCCACGGACCGCGCTTTCTCAACGTGATCCTGGTCCGCGACGAAGCTTGAATGCATCGAGCCCGATCATCTTTCAGTCCAGCCCAACATGCAACAGTGGGTGCCCCACCCTCGCCGCGTTTTTGTTTTTGCGGCTAGGGTGGGATAGCACATGTTTAATTTGAAAACAGGCGCATTACTCGGACGAGTCCAGTCAAAACGTATGATCAATCCAAAATCGGGCAAATCTTCAAAATCGCATCGCCGAATCGCTCCGTCTTCGCCGGCCCCATTCCAACTATCTCCATCAGTTGCCTCGGATTGGCCGGCCGCGCGTGCGCAATCGCCGTCAGCGTCCTGTCATGCAGCACCACATAAGCCGGAACCCGCAGCCGCCTCGCCTCCGCCGCCCGCCACTCCTTCAACCGCGCCGCCAGCGCCTCTCCGGCAGCCGTCAGCTTCACCGGCTCACTCGCCGCCTTGGCACTCACAGTCTTCGCGCCCGCCGCCTTCCCTGCCCCAATCTTCGCCGCAACCTTTCCAGAGGCCTTCGCCGCCCGCGCCGTCGTGCGTCCGCCAAATTCCTCCACCACCCCATCGGCAATCAGCAACTCCACCGGCGCGCTCGCCCGCATCTCCAGCCCTGCCTCCGTCAGCCGCACCTTGCGGAAGCATATCACTTCGCCGTCCTTCTGAAACTCCGCCTCTTCAATCTCGATCAGCCCCGCCCGCACCATTGCATCCAGCAGCCTGTCAAAGTCGTTCCGGCTCATCCCGGCGGCCTGGTCCAGATTCCGTTGCAGCGTGCCGGTAGCCTTATAGTCCACCGCCCGCAGCTCATCGGCAATCGCCTGCATCAGCGCGCGTTCCACCACCGTCGGCCGCCTGAACAGCCGCAGCACCGCGCCCGCCGGATCGCAAACATCGCAAATCCCGCACCTCCGGTCCGCATCTTCCAGATCGCCAAAGTGCCGCACCAGCGCCGCCATCCTGCACTCCGCCGACGTCGTAAACCGCACTACCTTTTCAAACTGCTCGGCCCGAAACTGCGCCTGAACCCCATACGTCTTCTTCCACCCCGGCCCGCCCGCCGTCACATTCCCGCCAAAATCCACCCGCGCCCCGCCATGAATCTCCAGCTTCTCCAGCGCCTTGTCAAACTCTTCTTCGCTCAACTTCGCCGCCGCCCGCAGCTCTTCCACCGGCTGAGCTTCGTCGCCCAGCTTCTTATATATCTGCTGCAAATGTTCCACCGGCGGATAATCGCGGTTCAAGAAGAAGTCATGCGTCCGCTGATCGGCATAGCTATGCATCAAGTAAGTTCTGCTCAGCGCCCCATCCCGCCCCGCGCGCCCAATCTCCTGGTAGTAACCCTCCAGCGTCCCAGGCAGTCCAGCGTGGATGACCGTCCGAATATCGGCCTTGTCGATCCCCATTCCAAAGGCGATCGTTGCCACCACCACTTCCAGTTCGCCCGCTTGAAAGGCCGTCTGCACCCGTTCCCGCGTCGCCGCATCCAGCCCCGCATGGTACGCCGCCGCGGGTATCCTCCTACTCGATCCAGGCTTCTTCGCGATGAGGGGTTCAGGCTTCAGACCGGAATCCTCCCGGGCCTTGGCGCCTGTGGCAAGCTCTTCGCAGGCCGTCCCACACAGCTCCGCCGCCAGCCCCTCCGCCCCTTTCCGCGAAGTCGCATACACAATCGCCGGTCGCCTCTCCGCGCTCGCCAGCAAAGCGCAGATCGCCCTCGCCCGCTCCGGTACCGGCAGCTCCACCACCTCAATCGCCAGATTGTTGCGCCTGAAGCCATGGATGAACTTCGCCGGCTTCACCATTCCCAACTGCGTCAGAATGTCGGCCTGCACCGCCGGTGTTGCCGTAGCCGTCAGCGCCAGCACCGGTGCTGGCCTCAGCGCCGGCAGATACTGGCCCAGCATTCTGTAATCCGGCCTGAAGTCATGCCCCCATTGCGAGATGCAATGCGCCTCGTCGATCGCAATCAGCGTCGGTTTGCGCTTGGCCAGCATCTCGCCAAAGCCCGGCACCCGCAGCCGCTCCGGCGCAATGAACAGAAACTGCAAGCTCCCCTGCAGATAATCCACGCACGCCTGCCGAGCCACGCTGCGGTCAAGCCCTGAGTGAATCCGCCCCACCCGCAGCCCCAGCGCCGTCAGCTTCGCCGCCTGATCTTCCATCAGCGCAATTAGCGGACTGATCACCAGCGCCGTTCCTCCCAGCGCCACCGCCGGCAACTGGTAGCACAGCGATTTGCCAAACCCCGTCGGCATCACCAGAATCAGATCCCGACCCTCGATCGCCGCCCGGCACACCGCCTCCTGGTTAGTCCTGAAGCGCGCAAACCCAAACACCGACCGCAGCACTTCCGCAAGCTCAACCCGCTCGCCCGCCGCATCCGAATTGGAAGGAATCGTCAAATCATCCGCGCCCAGGGCAACTGGTTCGCCGAGGATTCCTCCCCGGCAAGTCCATCCATCATCTTATAGACACAACCCGCATAGAGAAGCCGCTCCAGCGCGCTCAAACACGCCCCTCGTGTCTTTTGCGAATTCTTCAGCAATCCCGGATTCCAGGAGCGGAACTCAGGCCAATGTAAGCAGGTTGGCCGCATAGGCCTCGCCGGCCCGGGCTTCGATACCTGCGCCGCAATCTGGTTGATGGGCGGCGAGCCGATCTTTCTCCACATATTTGGCATCTTTCGGGATCAAGCGTCGCAAGGTACGGCTTCATACCATCGATATACATGATATTGCTGATAACATCGCCGGTCACTTGCTTGCACAGATCATTTAAATGGGTTTCGAGTATGGGGTCGTCGAGCACAAATTTGGCCTCAATGCGCGCGATACCCGCCTTTTGAAAGGCGGCCAAAATCTCTTCATTGTTTTTTCGATGAGAGCTATTGGGAGTTCGCGAAAAACGGCGTAAATAGCGAACCTTCTGCCATACAAGCCGTGACGTGGTTTTGCTTAGCGAGGCGGATTTGCCAAGGGTAAAATCTCAACTTCACAAACAACGCTAAAAGCGCGACTACGGTCGGACCGATAGCCTTCAGCCATTCAAAAACACAGATTGCGTTCCTGTCGCATGATAGTATCACCAAGCCGGTTTCGGTAGCCCGCAAACCTCAATCTGATTCAGAACGCCTGACATCTTCGGATGCAGGCGAACACCTGTTCCCTAATTTCTGGTCCCTGTTCTCTACCACAATCCACTGATCAAATACTCATGAATCGAAGCCGCGGCCTTGCGTCCCGCGCCCATCGCCAGAATCACCGTCGCCCCGCCAGTAACAATGTCGCCGCCGGCAAAGACCCCGCGCTTGCTCGTGCGCAGGGTCTTCTCATCGGCAACAATATAGTTCCGCTTGTTGGTAGCCAGATCCGGCGTGGTGCTCTGGATCAGCGGATTCGCCGTGGTGCCGACGCCAATGATCGCCACATCCGTGGGCAGATTGAAGCCTGACCCCGCAACCTCGACCGGGCGCCGCCGGCCGCTTTGATCCGGTTCGCTTAGTTCCATCTTCACGCAGCGCGCGCTGGTGAGCGCGCCTTTCTCGTCGCCCAGAAATGCCATCGGCGCGGTCAGCATGAGGAACTCGATGCCCTCTTCCCGAGCGTGTTTGACCTCTTCGGCTCGGGCCGGCATCTCAACCTCAGACCGGCGATAGACCAGCGTCGCCGTTCGCGCGCCCAGCCGCTTGGACGTGCGCACCGCGTCCATTGCCGTGTTGCCGCCGCCTACTACAATCACATTCTTATCGCGGCAATCGTAGACCGGCTGGTCATGACTCTCCGTCTGATAGGCGCGCATCAGGTTCACGCGCGTAAGAAACTCATTGGCTGAGTAGACGCCGTTCAGATGCTCCCCAGGCACGCCTAGAAAGACCGGCAGGCCCGCGCCAGTTGCCACAAAAACCGCGTCGTAATGCTCCTCATCCATCAGTTCGTCGAGCGTGACGCTCTTGCCAACCACCACGTTGGTTTCAAACTCGACGCCCATGCGCCGCAGATTATCAACCTCGCCTTTGACAATGGATTTCGGTAGCCGGAACTCCGGAATCCCGTAGACAAGAACGCCGCCAATCTCATGCAGCGCCTCAAAGACTCGCACGCGGTGACCCTTCTGGATCAGATCCCCCGCCGCGCTCAACCCCGCCGGCCCGCTGCCGATAATGGCCACACTCTTCCCTGTTGCGGGCGCATTCGCGGGCAAGCCCAACTGGCCGCTGGTGCGCTCAAAGTCGGCCACAAAGCGCTCCAGATTGCCGATCGCCACAGGCGCGCCCTTCTTGCCCAGCACGCACCCGCCCTCGCATTGATTCTCTTGTGGGCAGACGCGGCCGGTAATTGCGGGCAAAGCATTGTCCTCGCGAAGCTTGGCGGCCGCGCCAAGAAAGTCGCCGGCATGGATCAGCGCGACGATTTCTTTGATTTGCACGCCCACCGGGCAATCCACCACGCAGCCCGGTTTTGCGCACTCCAAACAACGCGAAGCCTCGGTGAGCGCCGCGTCAGTCTCAAGGCCCAGATTCACTTCCGCGAAATTTCCGCTGCGCCCGCGCGCGTCGAGTTCTGGCATGTGTGTGCGCAGAATCTTCATGCGCTCTTTCAGCGGAAGAATATTCATTGCGGAACGGGGAAGAGCGCGCTCAGACATAATGTTTCTCCCCCGCGGCCAATTCCGCGCGCAGATTGGCCAACGCCTCTTCCCTGTTCTCTTGAAAGTGTTTGAGCGATTGGCACTCCTTGTCGCGATACATGGCATTGCGCTGCATCAAAACTTCAAAGTTGACCAGCGATGCGTCAAACTCCGGCCCGTCCACGCACGCGAATTTACTCGTCTCGCCCAGCAGCACGCGGCACCCGCCGCACATGCCTGTGCCGTCCACCATAATGGAGTTGAGACTGACCATGGTCTTGATGCCCAGCGGCGCGGTAACGCGGGCTACGGCGCGCATCATCGGCACCGGACCCACGGCCAGCACAAAATCGATCTTGCGTCCGGCAGCAATCAACTCATCCAGCTTCTTCGTGACCAACCCCTGCTCGCCGTAGCTGCCGTCGTCGGTCATCATGTAAGTTTCGTTGCTTGCCAGGCGCGCCTCGTCTTCAAACACCACCATCTCGGTATTCCGCGCGCCTTCAATAAAGACAACATGATTGCCCGCGGCCTTAAGCGCATTAGCCGTTGGCAGCGCCATCGCTGTGCCCACACTCCCGGCCAGAATCACAACCGTCCCAAAGTTTTCAATCTCCGAGGGCTTGCCCAGCGGGCCCACAATATCAAGAATCGAATCGCCCGCTTCAAGACAATTCAGCAGCGAGGTGGTCTTGCCAATCCCTTGCACGACGATCGTAACCGTGCCTGCCGCGGGATCGGAAGCTTTGATGGTGAGCGGAATCCGCTCGCCTTTCTCATGGAGGCGCAGAATGACGAATTGCCCCGGCTGCTGCTTGCGCGCAATGCGCGGCGCCTCAATCGTGAACTGCTTGATATTGAGGCCGACGCCGTGTGCTTCGACAATCTTGTACATGAAGAAAGGACTCCAGCTTGTCCCATTTGTAGAGAGCGACAGCTACCGGCCCCCTGCGAGGAACCTTTGCGCCCCATCCATTTCACGTTCTGTCTGAAATGGATGGGAATCACGAACTAACCCCCACAGGAATTGTAAAAATCTCCTGAAGCCAACCACTTGGCAGGATCGCGGGGACTACCTCACCATCTAGATTCTTCGCCATTTGAAAAGAATAACCCGTGATGCGGATCACCTCAGGTGCCGCTTCTCTATCGAGGGCAAGGCAGCCGGATCGCCTACGGCGCAGGCGTAATATCGGTAACCGGCAGGTCGATGTGTCCAAGCAGAATTTCAAAGCGCCGCTGCTCTTCCCGCTTGTAAGTATCCTGATCGGGCCATAGTTCCTTGATAAAAGCCTCCTCGTCGGGGTTCGCGGTAGTAGCCACGGTTGAGTTCTTGTAGCGGATCGTGACGCGATAATCCCAGCGCAACTCTTCGGATGTATGGTAGGCAGGCGACTCGATCTTCACAGACAGAATGCGGCCCGTAGCCTGGATCTTCTTGAGAAGCGGATAATGGTTCTTCAGGAAGAGCTGCAGAAACTCGGCTTGATGACCCCATTGGCACTTGTAGTAATACTCAACCGTGTAGGGCTGGTCGGCTGCGCCCTGCGGCGGCGCGCCTTGAGCCACAAGCGGAGCGGCCATTGAAGCGGAGAAAACAAAAGCGAAAACAGCAAGAAGTATCCTGCGCATAAAAACCTCCTGGCGATAGCGTTTATTGTACCGAAGTCCCTATTCCCTGCCTCTTCACCACCGCAGATGAAAAAAGCGCTTCAGCTCTGGAGAAAACTCCTGCACCAGATGCTCGGTGCCGATAAAACCAGCCTCTATGTGGCCGGACTGCACGCCCTGCACAAGCGCGGTATAGTGACTCGGATACCACATCGCCTGGATCATCGAGCTGCCGTAGATACTGGTGATCTGCGGCAGATCCAGCGTCAGATTTCCGCCGCGCGAGTAAGTCAGAAAACTCATCTTGATCACATGACCGCCGCGATGAAAAAGCCCCTTGCAGCCGCAGGCAAAATAACGGGGATCGGTGCCCTCCGCCGCGGCAAAGCTCTCATGCATCGTGTTCTGCATCAGGTTGCCGCCATAGCTGCTGCCCAGGCGCCGCGCAAATCCGCCCCAGCTTCTGTTCCAATCGGCCGGCACGTTGAAGGTCTGTAAATACGCGGCAGTCCCAATCGACTCAATATGCAGAGCGCCGGTGCGGCCGTCTTCATTGATCCAGCGTTCCCAGCGCTCGTGGCCATCCAGCGGCTTGTAGCTCTCCGGCGCATAAGGGCCATGCACAGTGAGCGATTGCAAAAGCGATTGGCCGGAGGCCAAGCCGGTCGCAAAAAGAAGCGGAAGAAGAAAGGTCCAAATTCTCAGGTTCACTCTTCCATTCTCAATGACAACCCTGCAAAATGGCAGTACAAATAAATACAATTTGCAGGATGGCAATTCTCTAGCTTTGGCCGCCGGGCACGCCAACGTTATTTGGTTCCAATTCTGCCTTGCCTCCTGTAGAATTGCCGCTATGAAGGGCAATCCAAAAGTCATCGAGCAACTGAATCAGGCGCTCCGCGAGGAGCTTACCGCCATCAACCAGTACTTTATTCACGCCGAAATGTGCGAGAACTGGGGCTACGACCGCCTCTCAAAGTACATCAAGAAGCAGTCGATCGACGAAATGAAGCACGCCGAAGCGCTCATCGAGCGCGTGCTCTTTCTCGACGGATCGCCCAGCATGGAGCCGCTCGCCCTCTCCATCGGCAAAAGCGTCAAAGAGATGATCGCCTCCGACTTGAAGCTTGAACTCGGCGCCGTCGCCATGTACAACCAGGCCGCTAAAATTGCCGCCGATGAGGCCGATAACAGCTCGCGCGATCTCTTTATCAAGCTGCTCAAGGACGAGGAAGCGCATGCCGACTGGCTTGAAACGCAGTTGCATCAGATCGCCGAACTCGGCTATGAGCGCTATCTGACCACGCAAAATACCAAAAGCGAATAGCTCTCTCAAGCTTGGGCAATCAATCCGGCTCATCGGCACGCTTCCCGCGGTCTCGATCTGTCGGATTTTTCATGCACCCTCTTTCCTGCCCACGAATCCAAAATTGCACAGGAGAGAGTTCCCCATGTCTCAAAAAATTGCTTTCATCACCGGTGGAAATCGCGGAATCGGCTTCCAGACTGCGCTCGGACTCAAGGATGCCGGCGCAAAAGTTGTCATCGGCTCGCGCAATCTGGCAAAAGGCGAAGAGGCCGTCGCCAAGCTGCGCGAAGCGGGCGTTGACGCTGACGTGCTGCAATTCGAAATCACCAGAGTTGGCGATTATCAATCCGCCTACGACTACTTCGATTCCAAATATAGCCGGCTCGATATTCTCATCAACAATGCCGGCATCGCCGCGGGCACTTTTCCCGGCTCCGGCCCCGCGCACTCCGCCGCTGAGGTTCCGCTCGACGTGCTGCATCATATCTTCCAGACCAATTTCTTTGCCCAGGTGGCACTCACCAAGACGCTACTTCCGCTGCTCAAACGGAGTCCCGCCGGCCGCATCGTCAACCTCTCCAGCATTCTCGCATCGCTCGCGCTGCACTCTGACCCCGCTTCGCCCATCTACAACGCCAAGTCCTTTGCCTACGACGCCTCCAAAACCGCGCTCAACGCCTTCACCGTCCATCTTGCGTGGGATCTCCGCGACACCAAAATCAAAGTCAACTCCGCCCATCCCGGCTGGGTCAAAACCGACATGGGCGGTCCCAACGCCATCATGGAATTAGCTGAAGGCGCCAAAACCAGCATCGCCCTGGCCACCCTGCCCGACGACGGCCCCACCGGCGGCTTCTTTCACCTGGGCCAGACGCTACCCTGGTAATCGGCCATATCGCCGGAATCCTGGCCGGCAGTAGCGTGGACCTTCAACTCCACGCGCGTTTCTTGGCGAGGAACGACATTGCCGGCCCTGTTAAAATTCTCCTCAAATCTGAAGTGCTTGCTTCAGTTGCTGAGGAGATGCGCAAATGTTCTCGCTTCCCCGTTTCGCCGTCAACCTGCTTCTTGTCCTGGCCCCTTCCGCATTTGCGCTCGGTCAAGCCGCGCCTCGTGACTTCCACTTCGATTCCTCCAGCCAAACCTCTATTCCCCTCAGTGACCAGAGCATCTTTGAAGCCACCATCAATGGCAAGGGCCCTTTCAAGCTCTTTTTCGATACGGGCGCAAACGTCAATATCCTGAATCCTGAAGTCATCGCACAACTCGGCTTGACTCCTGAGGGCGACCAGACTGAGCTTCACGGCTTCAGCGGCGGCGCGCTCGACGCCAAGCCCTATCGCGCCGATCAGCTCCGCATCGGTGATCTCGTCCTCACCGGCCAAACCTTTTTCTCCGTCCCCATGCCTCAGCCGGTCATTGGCATCGTCGGAGCCGTCGGCTACGAGCTGATGAGCCGCCTGATTATTAAAGCCGACAACGAGCGCCATCAGCTCACTCTTTACGATCCCGCCCACTTCGTCTACAACGGAGCGGGAGAGAAACTAGCGCTCCTCCCAGACCAGCTTGGTCTTATCGTTCATGCCCGCATCGGCAAAGTTTCGGGCCAGTTCATCCTAGACACCGGAGCCGTCGGCAGCATCGGCGTCGGCGTCAACCATTGGTTTGCAAAGCAAAAACATATTCCCAACCATCTCTTTCATTTCCTCTATCACGGGGTATTCTCCGGAGGAGCCGACGGCAATGCTCCCGCCGCTACGCTTGACCGCATCAAGACCCTGTGCCTCGGCGCAGCCTGCGTCCCTGGCATCGTTGGCGAATTCAGCGACGGCGACGACAAAAGCCAATTCGCCGGACGCATCGGCAACGATGTTCTGAGCCGCTTCACTTTCACCATCGATTGGCGGCGCCGGGCCATCTACCTTGAAAAAACCTCCCACTGGAGGCAAACCACCGTCTACAACCAGACTGGACTTGACCTGAATCCGCCCGATTCCCCGGCCGGCAGCAATGGCGCATTCGTCGTAGCCACCGTCTATCCTCGCAGCCCGGCCAGCAAAGCCCGCATCCGTGTCGGAGACCGCATCCTGCTGATCGACAACCGTCCGCCCCGGCCAACCTGGTACAGCGACGACCCTGCCTTCCTTCAACCCGCCGGGACCGTAGTCACCGTCACCATCCAGCGCGGCAACGCCACTCAGCAAATCAAGCTCAAGTTGAAAGACATCCTCTAGCGTCAGCCGCCGCAATTCGCGCTCCTTATCACCGAAGTCCTGGCCTGGCCCCCACGGCCAAGTCTTCGTCCGTGGGGTGGTGTCTGGCTGTAACGCGGACATTCCGGTCCACGCGCCCAAATTAATGGCCAGACCTTAGCGCATTTTCAGGGTTAGTGTAAGGACATGGGTGACACATTGCCGGATTTTCAAACGCCGCAGAGAATGAATCACAAATCGCGCGCTCCTGACATCCGATCTCTGCCCCTGATCTCAGACCAGCAGCCACAGACCTCCTGCGAGCGGATTGCGAGCGTTTGGCCCCACCGTAGGTGGTTTGCATATAATTTCCATCCCAGCGAGCACAATGAAATCAGCATCGATTCCGAGGCCCAAATGACCGCCCGCCAATCTCCAATCCGCGCAATCTCAGTCCCTGGTCCCTATTCCCTGGTCCCTGTTTTCCGCCCCCTCCTTTTCCCCTTTTCTTCTCCCCAAAATCCGCGCACCCCCACCCCCCTCCCCCTGTGGAGACCACCTTTTCCGCCATGAACTCCGTTTAACTAACTATCTTCCAATAACATACCATTCAACATAGGTTACCAATCAGTAACTGCAAACCCCGCCTTTTGCCCCATTTTCGGCCCCAAAAACGGCGTTTTCCCTCAAAAAACCTCGCTTTTTTGCCACTTTTCGCACCGAAATGAACATCATATCTTCGCCCATTATTCGCCATTCGCGTATAATCTCACCATGGACTTTCAACTGGTGACCAACTACAAGCCGAAGGGAGATCAGCCGAGAGCGATCGACGAGCTGATGAACGGTCTCGCTGCGGGTGAGAAGCATCAAGTCCTGCTCGGAGTCACTGGTTCTGGCAAGACCTTTACCATGGCCAAAGTCATCGAGGCATCCAATCGGCCTGCGCTGATTCTGGCCCACAATAAAACTCTAGCCGCGCAGCTCTATCATGAGTTCAAGCAATTCTTTCCCGGCAACGCCGTGGAGTATTTTGTAAGTTATTACGATTACTATCAGCCCGAAGCTTATATTCCCGCTGGCGACTTATTTATTGAGAAGGAAGCTACTGTCAACGAAGAGTTGGATAAGTTGCGCCTTTCGGCAACGCGCAGCTTGTTTGAACGCCGCGACTCAATTATTGTCAGCTCGGTTAGTTGCATCTACGGTTTAGGCTCGCCAGAGGCTTACTATGGAATGCTTCTCCTTCTGGAAAAAGGCCAGCGCATCAGCCGCAAAGATATAACTCGCCGATTAGTCGAAATACTTTATGAGCGCAACGATGCGGATTTCCGGCGCGGCACTTTCAGAGTGCGCGGCGACGTGATCGAAGTCTTTCCCACTTACGACGAAACCGCTTATCGCATCGAGTTATTCGGCGACGAGATAGAAAGCCTCAGCCAAATCGATCCGCTCTTCGGCACCGTCAAACAGAAGTACGCGCGCCTGCCAATCTATCCCAAGAGCCACTATGTAGTTCAGCCTGAGCGCCGCGCCGAAGCGATTGAAACTATTATCGCCGAGTTGAATGAGCGCGTGGCCGAGTTGGAAGCGCAAGGACGCATGGTCGAGGCGCAGCGCATTCATCAGCGCACGCGCTTCGATCTTGAAATGATCAAGTCCATGGGCTTCTGTCACGGCATCGAGAATTATTCGCGCCACTTCAGCGGCCGTCTGCCTGGCGAAGCGCCGCCAACGCTGCTCGATTATTTCCCGCGCGATTATCTGCTCTTTGTAGACGAGAGCCACGCGACAATTCCGCAAGTGCATGGCATGTGGTTTGGCGACCGCAGCCGCAAGGCCAATCTCGTTGACTACGGCTTTCGTCTGCCTTCCGCCATGGATAACAGGCCGCTCAAATTCGAGGAGTTCGAAAATCGCGTGCAGCAGGCGATTTATGTTTCCGCCACTCCTGGACCGTATGAGTTGACTCGCTCGGCTGGCGTCGTGGTAGAGCAGGTAATTCGTCCCACAGGCCTCGTGGATCCAGAGGTCGAGATACGGCCCGTGAAAGGACAGATAGACGATCTGCTAGCCGAGATTCGCGACCGCGCAAAACGCAATGAACGCGTGCTGGTAACCACGCTGACCAAGCGCATGTCTGAGGATCTAGCTGGCTATTACACTGAGGTCGGCGTGCGATGCCGCTACATGCATTCGGAGATAGAAACCCTGGAGCGAGTCAAGCTGCTCGCAGGTCTGCGCAAGGGCGAATTCGATGCGTTGATCGGCATCAATCTACTCCGCGAAGGCCTCGACCTTCCGGAGGTTTCGCTGGTTGCGATTCTCGACGCCGACAAAGAGGGCTTTCTACGCTCGACAGGCTCGCTCATTCAGACCATGGGCCGAGCGGCGCGCCACGTCGAGGGCCGAGCGATTCTCTACGCCGACCGCATCACCGACTCGATGCGGCGCGCGATGGACGAGACCGATCGGCGGCGGACAACGCAGCGCGCCTACAACGAGGAGCACGGAATTACGCCGCAGTCGATCGTCAACACAATGGATATGGGGCTGGCGGAAATTCTGAAGGCCGAGTACGGCGATGTGGTCGAGGAAGAAGCGGCGACTCTGCCGGAACTTGCTTCGCAGGCCGATCTCGACAGCTACATCTCCAAGCTGGAATCCGAAATGCGCGAGGCCGCCAAAAAATTCGAGTTCGAGCGCGCGGCCAAGCTGCGCGACTCAATCAAGGAATTGCGCCAGAAGGAGTTTCTCTTCGGATGAGTGGCGGGATTCGCGGTCTTCCCCTTTCTCGATTTTGCCGCGAAATGCAAATACACTCTCGCATTCCATACGGGATGTTCGATTCGGGCCGCCTTTCATTGAGAACTCCTATCGTGCGTCCAATCTTCTGCGCGCGGGGCTTTCAGGCGGCTCGTCCACGCGCAACAAGAAACGGCTGGCGCTTTCCTTCTCCGGTTTTGAACCGGCTGACTTGCTCGCTGAGTTGACGGGCAAGCGTAACGAGTTCGTTGGCTGACTTGCTGCTCGCCTCCGCGCCTTCGGAGGACGAGACAATGCTGGTGGAAATCTCATTCATCGATTGGCCAACCAGTGCGGATGCGCGCGACTGCTCCTCCGTAGCCTGCGCAATCTGTTCGATGCGTTGTTGAACTTCGGCGGTTCCTGTGCCTAGCGCGCTTAGCGACCGCGCAGCGGCGTCCGCTGCCACAACACTCTTCTCTACGCGGCTGGAACTGTTCTGGATATGCTCGACAGCCTCGCGAGTGTGCTGCTGAATCGATTGCACGGCTTCGGCAATTTCCTTGGTAGCATCTGTGGTGCGCTCGGCCAAGCGCCGAACCTCGCCGGCAACGACGGCAAAGCCACGGCCATGCTCTCCGGCGCGCGCCGCTTCAATCGCGGCGTTAAGAGCCAGAAGGTTGGTTTGTCCTGCGATCTCCTGAATCAGGTTTACGATCCGGCTGATCTGTCCAGAGCGTTCGCCCAGTTCCTGCACGCTCTTTGCGTTACGCTGTGCTTCCGTAGCCATGTCGCGGACCTCGCCCGCGACGGCCTCAACCGATTGCCTGCTATCCACGACCAGGTTTCCGGTTTGAATGGCGTTTTGAGCCGCTTCGTTGCAGTGATTGGTTACCTCGCGCGCGCTGGCGATCATCTCTTCCAACGCCGCAGCTACCTGAGAAGCCTGACTTCGTTGTTCCGATGCCGATGCCGCAATCTCGACGGAAGAACTGGAAACGCTCTCCGCATTCTTTGAGAGCGCGTCGGCTGCGCATTGAATCTCGCCAACCATCGCGCGCAGTTGGTCGCGCATCTCACTCATGGCGCCGATGAGTGTTCCCAATTCGTCGCTGCGGCCCTCTGCGGGGGATTCGGCCGTCAAATCCCCGCCTGCGATAACGCGCACAAAACCAACACATCTTTCCAGCCGAAGGCCCAGCGAACGGGCAAATGCAAGGGACGCCATTCCTAGAACGAACCACAGAATTGCCAGAACAGCAACTGAAACAATCTCTTCACGGCGTAGGCGCAAAGTCTCGTCTGCGGATACGGACGATGCCAGCCAAGTGAGCCTGTCGGCGACATTGTCAAGAGAATTGGTGGGTGGTCGGTCCTTGCCTTTTACCGCCGCGTCGGACTGCTCGAAATCCCGGCTAGCGCTATACTGCGCCAGCGCGGCTTCATATTGGTTATCGAGCAACTGATGCTGATCGAGAAAGCTGGCGAGTTCCGAGCGCGCTTGCTCATCGCGAATATGACTTTGCAAGCTTGCGCTGTCGGCGTCCACTTTGCTGGCAAGAGCGTGGAATTCCATCGCATATTTGGCTAGCGCAGCGTCATCCTTGCCGCGCAGCAGGATGTCCTTCCAGGCCTGCACCTGCTTTTTGAAGGTGACCTGCACCACGCGGACCTGCTCCGCCTGCGCAATCTCCCCTTGAATGATCGCGGTATAGCTGGCGCTGACCTCGGCACAGCGAATCAACAGATACATGGATGCACCGCCTCCCGCAAGTAACGCGAGGCCCAAGAGAAGATAGATTGTCTGCGAGATACGGAGTGAACTCATGAGTACTTTATCGGATTTTGAGCACGAACCTTGACGCGAGGCTACAGAGAATCATCGCTCGGCTGTAAGTACTCCATCCATGGAGTGAGGCAGATCACACCGTAAGCGACTATGATGAGGCAAGATTGCCTTAGTCGGGAGGCCAAACGGCGGCCCGCCTGTGTGCGAGAATCGTTT
>JBEKDN010000032.1:0-25236 GCA_050014335.1 Occallatibacter sp.
CAGATTGTCGAGCTGCTGGTGCAGCAGTTGAACGCCAACCTGGCGCAGAAATCGATCACTATTTCGGTCACCGAGGATGCCAAGAAGTGGATACTCGACAAGACTCTGATCGACCGCAGCTACGGAGCGCGGCCGTTGCGCAGAGCCTTGCAACGCTACGTTGAGGATCCGTTGAGCGAGGCCCTGATCGCGGGAAGAATCACGGCGCGGCCAGCCTTTCTCGAGGTGTATCTGGATGCCAACCAGCTCTTCTACCGGCCCATCACCGACGACGAGACCGCAACCGAAGAGAAGCCCGCCGGCATTCTGCTCTACAGCGCCGTCTGAGACGGCTCAACTTACATCGGGTTCCCAGCTCTTGATTCAGCGATCTGGGAACCCGTTAGACTTCGTCTTATCCCTGCTACACCGATTTATTCCCATCCCGTCGCGCTCACCCGGTTTCTTCACAAGTCCCTTATGTCCGTTCTGATACACCTAGAGTACAGGGCTAGAGTACGATGGTTACGAAAGGCTTCAGTTTCATTGGCGATGCCCTGAATCCGCTGTAAGGAAAGCGGTTAAGCACTCATGAACGCAAGTCATCCAGTGGTTCTGGACACTCTTTACGGTGACTATCCTCTGGATCGCGCCTTTGATGAAATGCGCGAGCCCAGTGGAGAGGTGCGCCCGCACTATCGCGCGCTGGCCGAGACGCTGGCTCGCTTGCCGGAGGAGGAGTTGCACCGGCGCAAGCAATCGGCGGACCTTTCGTTTCTTACGCAGGGCATCACCTTCACGGTCTATGGACGCGATGAGGGCACCGAACGCATCTTCCCGTACGACCTGCTTCCGCGGCTCATCACCGCCGTCGAGTGGGAGCGCATCGAACGCGGATTGACGCAGCGTATAACTGCATTGAATCTTTTTTTGCGCGACGTTTACTCCGACGCCAAGATCCTCAACGATAAAGTCATTCCGAGTGAGCTGGTTTATAGTTGCAAGCATTACCGCCGCCAGATGCGCGGCTTGCAAGTCCCGCGCAATGTCTACATCGCAGTAGTTGGGTCCGATCTGCTGCGCCTGGACAACGGCGAGTTCGTCGTTCTTGAAGACAATCTTCGCGTGCCATCCGGCGTGAGTTATATGCTCATGAACCGCCGAGTGATGAAGCGAACTTTTCCCGAGTTATTCTCGAGTTACGGTGTGCGCCCCATCGAGCACTATTCACAACTGCTGCTTGCCACGCTGCGTTCGCTGGCTCCAGAGGGCAGGCCGGAGCCGAATATCGTGCTTCTGACGCCGGGCGTTTTCAACTCCGCGTACTTCGAACACACGTTTCTGGCGCGCCAGATGGGCATCGATCTGGTGGAGGGCCGCGATCTGGTTACGCACGACAACATCGTTTACATGCGCACTACAGACGGTCTCAAGCGCGTCGATGTAATTTATCGCCGGGTGGATGACGATTTCAGCGATCCGCTGATCTTTCGTTCCGACTCTTCGCTGGGATGCGCCGGTCTTTTCAACGCTTATCGCGCCGGCAATGTTACGGTGACTAACGCCTTCGGCACCGGACTGGCCGACGACAAGGCCGTGTATGCTTATGTTCCCAAGATGATCCGTTACTATCTCGATGAAGATCCCGTACTGCCAAACGTGGAGACCTATTTATTGAGCGAAGCGGATCAGCGCAGTTATGTGCTGGCAAATCTGGAGAAGCTTGTAGTCAAGGCAGTGGGCGAAAGCGGTGGCTACGGCATGTTGATCGGCCCGCATTCGACGGCCGAGCAGCGCGAGCAATTCGCGCGCCAGATCGAGGCCAATCCGCGCAACTATATTGCTCAGCCCACGCTGGCCTTCTCCCGCGCTCCCTGCCTCATCGGCAACTCCTTGGAGCCGCGCCATGTGGATCTTCGCCCTTACATTCTTTTCGGCGATAAAGTGAATATTGTTCCCGGCGGTCTGACCCGCGTGGCATTGGAGAAAGGTTCGCTGGTAGTCAACTCTTCGCAGGGCGGCGGCAGTAAAGATACCTGGGTTCTTGAGGAACAATCAACACGAGATTGAGGAGAGCGAGAAGATGCTATCGCGGGTTGCCGACAGTTTGTACTGGATGAGCCGCTACCTGGAGCGGGCGGAGAATACAGCCCGTCAGCTCGATGTGACCATGGGCCTTATGCTTGACACGGGCGGCGCAAGCGAAAGGGAGCGTTGGCAACTCCTTGTGGCCGCGCTCGGCAAGCCGGCGGGCATGGACTGGAACGGCAATCTGGAAGCAATGGCGCACAAACTGATTTTTGACAATCTCAACAATGCCGCAGTTACTTTTTGCCTGAATGGAGCGCGCGAAAACGCTCGCCAGGTGCGCGAGGAAATCTCAACCGAGCAGTGGCAGCGTCTGAACCGGCTTTTCCACCAGATCAATTCTCCGCAGGCAGAGGATCAGTTCAACTCCAGCATCAACGATATGCTGGCTTCGATCATTGACGGTATCCACCTTTTCAAAGGAGTGAGCGATACGACGATGATTCACGGCCAGGGTTGGCAATTCATTCGCCTGGGCCGCTATCTTGAGCGCGCTTATTCAACGGCCACGCTGCTGGAGGTCCACCAGCCAGAGCTCTTTCATCCGCAGGAACGAGAGCACGCTGGATATCAGTACCTTGAAATGGTGGGACTGTTGCGCTGCTGCACTTCCTTTGAAGCCTATTGCCAGGTCTACACCGCGGATGTCTCTCCTGCCCGAATTGTGGAGTTTCTGCTGCTCAATCGCGACTTCCCTCACGCCATTCGCTACTCGGTGGACAATCTGCGCGATGTCGTCCAGTCGATTCAGCGCACGGGCGGTCGCCTGCCCCCAGCAGAGTTAGTTTCGGGCATCGGCCGTCTGCACGCCATGCTCGATTACACCACCATCGGCGAGATCCTTGGCGGCGATACCTCGGCCTTTCTTCATAACATTCGCGAGCAATGCCTGCGCATTCACGAACTCATCTATCGCTTCTATGTGCATTACTCCATCCAGTCAGCGCTGGCCAGTTAAAGTACAGCTTCTAGCTTTCAGCTGGTTAGAGGTTAATTTCCCCTGGCGGCAAGAGGAAAGAGTTATAAGCTGCGGAGGATGCAACTTCTGAAGGGACGTTGGAAACCATGAATTTTTATTCTATTCGTCATCTCACGCGCTTCCGCTACTCGCAACCTATCAGCGAGAGCATTATGGAAACGCGCATGAATCCTCGCTCGGACTCTAACCAGCACTGCCTTACATTCACGCTCTCAGTGAGTCCGCGCTGCCGCGTGTTCAGTTATCGCGACCACCTGGGAAATAACGTGCACCACTTCGACATTCCCGGCGAGCACAACCAATTGGTCATCGTTGCCGAGTCCGTCGTCGAGCAGCAGGAGCTGCCCGATGTGCCCGCCTTTCTCTCGCCTGACGCATGGAACGATCTCGATAATCTCGTCGAGACTGGCGATTACTCCGAGATGCTGCTTCCTTCGACCTTTGCCGTCGAAACTCCCGCGCTTACCCTGCTGGCCGAGCAGATGGGCGTAACCCGGCGCGACGATCCACTGATGCTGGTGCAGGAACTGAATCAGAGACTATTTGATTACTTTGACTACGAGCCGCGTTCCACCCGCGTCGACTCGCCCATCGATGAGGCCATCGTCAGCGGCAAAGGTGTTTGCCAGGATTTTGCACACACCATGATCGCGCTGCTTCGCCATGTCAGGATTCCCGCGCGCTACGTGTCGGGATATTTGTACCGCAGCCGTGAGGATCACGATCGCTCGACACCCGACGCCACGCACGCCTGGGTCGATGTTCTTCTGCCGCATCTGGGTTGGGTCGGCTTTGATCCTACGAATAATTTAATTGCCCACCATCGCCATGTCCGCACCGCTGTGGGCCGCGATTACGCCGACGTGCCGCCTACACACGGCATCTTCCGCGGCAATACCGAAAGCGAGTTATATGTTGCCGTCCACGTCGAAGCCGGCGATCAGCCGCCCGCTCTTGATCGCAAGCTTCCCATCCCCGATGACTGGAGTGTATTGGTGGAGCGCGCCCAGCAACCGCCCGCTGCGCCGATTCCGTTTATCGATTTGCAGCAGATGCAGCAGCAACAGCAGCAGCAGTAAACCGAGAACAGTATTCTCTGGTGCGCTCCAGACCCAGTGCCGGATCGGCTATCTCCCACAAGCGTTCGTAGCCGACCTTTGCAAGCCAGCGCTTGAACGGCTCCGCTTTCGGGGAGGGTATGGACTGGA
The DNA here is from genome assembly GCA_050014335.1 of Occallatibacter sp. Lineage (GTDB taxonomy): Bacteria > Acidobacteriota > Terriglobia > Terriglobales > Acidobacteriaceae > Telmatobacter. The sequence goes on from JBEKDN010000032.1 coordinate 4,255, forward strand.
TAAGCCTGAGCACTCCGGGTACGTTCCAGCATTGCAGTTTTTGTAGTCCACCCGCTGTTTCAAAGGGCAGCGCAAGGGGGGGACAAATTGTCCCCCCCGTTGAAAGCCTCGTCCAGCGCGGGGTCGCGGCGTCGCAGCTTCTTCACGTAGTCAGAAGGGGCAACGGAATCCGTCAGTGCTCCAACGATATCGGTTAGAACAAACCACCATTCTTCGTTATGAAAGATCCGACGCACCTGGCGTTTTTCAAAAAGAGCCATCTCGCCCATTGCAAATCCTCCCATACTTTCTGACATGTGAGATTGCGCTTCGGGTTTCAGCTCAAAAACTCGGCAATCGCGGCGACCACTGTCTCCTGTTCGTCCTCGCGCAGCTCGGCAAAGATGGGTAGCGCCAATACCTCATTCGCCGCGCGCTCCGACTCTGGAAAACTGCCCTGGATGTAGCCCAGATTCTTGAGAGCCTCCTGCAAATGCAATGGAACGGGATAGTAGATTTCCGAGCCGATCTTGCGCTCGGCGAGGAACTGGCGCAGGCCATCTCGGCGAGCGGTGCGGATCACATACTGGTGCCAGACATGATGACTGCCGGGAACCTCGTGGGGCAGCACAAGACCGTGCGCGGGATACGGCCCAGTCTCGACCAGGCCCGCCGCATGAAAAAGGGCATGATAGCGTCGGGCCACAGTGCGCCGCGCCTGATTCCAGCCGTCGATGTGCTTGAGCTTGACGCCGAGAATCGCGCCCTGCATGCCGTCCATGCGGGTATTCCAGCCTACTTCGTCGTGACGGTAGCGGCGGCGCATTCCGTGCTGGCGCAGCATGAGAGCCCGCTCGGCCAATTCGTCGGAATTGGTAGCGATCATGCCGGCATCGCCCGCCGCGCTCAGGTTCTTGGTCGGATAAAAGCTGAAGGCCGCCGCATCGCCCAGCCCGCCAGCTTTTACACCCTGCCACTCAGCACCCCAGGCTTGCGCGGCGTCTTCGATTAACTTCAATCCATACTTCTCTTGGAGTCGGTGAAGCGCCGTCCAATCGGCGCACTGACCAAAAAGATGCACCGGCAGAATGGCGGGTAGATACTCGCCGCGCGGGCCATTGAGAATAACCTCCACCGCAGCCGGATCCAGATTAAAAGTCGCAGGCTCAATGTCCGCCAGCACCGGCGTTGCCCCGGCACGGAGAATCGCGCTCGTCGAGGCAAAAAAGCTGAATGGCGTGGTTATTACGGCGTCGCCTGGTCCGATACCCGCCGCAGCCAGCGCCAGCCACAATGCGTCCGTGCCTGATGAGCAGCCCACAGTGTGCTTGACGTGCAGTTTTTCCGCGGCACCGCGCTCAAAAGCGGCCACCGGCTCACCCAGAATGAATTGTTGGGCCTCAAGCACATGCCCAACGGCCTCCAGAAGCTCACTGTGCAGCGGCCGGTACTGCCTTTTGAGATCCAGCATGGGCACCGGCTGAGATTTTGCGGTAGATTCTTGCGCGTGCATCGTATCGCCTTTCCCAAGCTCATGCTACCAGTCGTGCACTCGTTCGAGTTTCACAAATTCGATACCAGAAGCCAGCATAAATCTTCCTTGAACTCTGGTAAGGGCAAGGAATTAGAATCCATACGATAGCGGCAAAGTTGCGATTCGCTGAGGATATCCCATCGATGAACGAGCTTGAGACCAAATCGCTTCCAGAGAGCGCCTACCGGCCGCTGAAACCGGGCGAATCCTATCAGCCGGTTGTGCCCGCTGCGTCCAGGCTGCCGGAGCTGACGCCGCGCTCCATCCTCTGGGGCATATTCCTCTGCGTCATTTTCACGATTGCCTCAGCATACTCCGGATTGAAGGTTGGCCAGGTGATGGAGGCCGCTATCCCCATTTCGATTCTCGCCATCGGCCTGGCTCGCGTCTATAGCCGCCGGTCAAGCCTGCTTGAGAATGTGATCATCACGGGCATTGGAGGCGCGGCGGGGGGCGTTGTGGCCGGCGCTATCTTTACGCTGCCCGCGCTCTATATTCTGCACCTGAACCCTCATCCTATCGAGACAATTTTCATCTGTATGGCCGGCGGCTGTCTGGGTGTTCTATTCCTCATTCCACTACGCCGCTACTTTGTGCGTGAGATGCATGGCCAGCTTCCCTATCCCGAGGCGACCGCCATCACCGAGGTGCTCGTCACCGGCGAGAAAGGCGGATCTCAGGCACGCCTGCTCCTGCAGGCCACCGCTATTGCTGGTATTTACGATCTCTTTGTCACTACATTCCAGGTGTGGAAAGAGTACTTGGATTTTCAATTCGTGCCGATCATGCACACGCTTGCCGATCGGGCGCGGATGGTCTTTCGATTTGACGCCATCGGCTTCATTCTTGGTCTCGGCTATGTAATGGGCCTGCGCAGTTCCATGATTCTCTGCGCTGGCGGCGTGCTTTCCAACTTCGTCCTCGTCCCATTGATCTGGTTTATCGGCAGCCACTTCGATACCGCGGTCTATCCCGCGCATGTCCCAGTTTCTCTCATGAGCGCGGTGGATATTTATCGCAACTACGCGCGCTTTATCGGAGTCGGCGCGATCGCCACGGCGGGCATTGTCGGAATCATTAAATCACTGCGCGTGGTCGCTGGATCGTTTGGGATAGCACTGCGCACCTTCCGCCACGGCGAGGCGGCTCAACCGGTACGCACCGACCGCGATCTGCCCATTGCTGTCCTTCTTGGGGGCATTGTCCTGGGAGCCATCGGCGTCGCTGCATTCCTGGGCCATCTTCCCGTCTCCTTCATGGTGGTGTCAGTGGGCCTGGCTTTGACGTTGCTCTTCTCCTTTTTCTTCACCTCGGTCGCGGCCAATGCAGTCGCCACTACGGCGAGAAATCCCGTCTCAGGCATGACGATGCTCACCATTATCATCGCCTCGGGCGTTCTATTGCGGTTTGGCCTTTCGGGCACGGCAGGAATGTTTTTTGTGATGGCCATCGCCGGTATGGTCTGCACCGCGCTATCGATCTCCGGCCAGACAATCACCGACCTCAAGGTTGGCTATTGGCTCGGCTCCACTCCGGCGGCGCAGGAGAAGATGAAATTCGTCGGCGTCATCGCTTCGGCCATCGCCGCGGGGTTGACCATCGTCATGCTGGCGCATACCTTTCAATTCGGCGAAGCTCTTGCCGGTGACGCGCGTCCGGTTCTGGCTTCGCCGCAGGCCTCCATTATGAAGGCGCTGGTGGAAGGCTTCATGAGCCATCAGCCGGTCGCATATCTGCTCTTCGGCATTGGCGCAATGGTGACGCTGGTGCTGGAGATGCTTGGCCAGCCCTCGCTGATTTTCGCACTGGGAATGTATCTGCCGCTCGAACTTAACACGCCCGCATTGGTCGGTGGATTCCTCTCGCATTTCCTCAACAATCGCTCGGAGAAAGCCGGAGGCGCGCGCGGCAAGGGGATTCGCGAACGCGGCGTCATCATTGCTTCAGGGCTCATGGCTGGCGGCGCGCTGGGCGGCGTCTTCGGCGCTGCGCTGCGGCTCTTTCACTGGTATCGCGAAGACCTTGTCACCACGCCTTTTTATGCTAACGACGCTCTCTCGCAATCGGTCTCCGCGCTGCTGTTTGCTGGCCTCTGTTTGTATGTCTGGTTCGGTTCTCTGAAGAAAGAGAAGGTACTCTGATGGATCAAGCCGCAATATATATCGCCGACGCAGTTCTCGGCATCGACACTCTCTGGGGCGGGGACGTGATGTGCCCCTCCGGCACAGGCCGCTTCATTGCCGATTCATGGTATTCCGACGAGCAGCTTCCCACGGCCTACACGCATCCGGCCGCGGCGCGTCTCCGCCAAGCCGGCGGAGTCTCGGTTAAGAATCGCGAAGCAGTTGAAGAGTATCTGCGCGCCGTCAATCTTCCCGTGGCCATTGCCGGAGTGCGAACCGAAGCAGCAAAGATCGGCGGGCTGCGACAGGCTTATCTTGACGGCCTCGCACTTTGCCTTGAAACCATGTGGGATCTGGCAATGGAGCTTCTCGGCAAGGGCGATCCAGTGCCCTATGCGCGCTCGGTTGAAGCCTCGACGGCCAAGCCGCCGGAGCCTTCCAGGCCGGAAGCAAAGCGCGAGCGTGTCGCCGAATTGCTTGGCCATGCCGGTTATATCTCCTCCTACTCGGGCGGGCTGCTGGAGGCCGTCGATGCATGGCGCAGCCAACGTGTCAGTCCGATGGCTTCGGTGCGCGCTCTGGGTGCGGCAGTGATTGCGCACTTTGACGCACTCAGCGTAAAGAATCTGCTGCCGTATCTTCCCGCTGAGCTTGCCCGCGTGCCCCGCGCCAACATCGATTTTCAGCCGATCAAGGACGCCTGGTTCTCCGGGTCAATGAATTATATTGGCCGCGCACGCAAGAGTGACGGCTCTCCGCAGTACGAGGCCGCTTACGAGATCAATGCGTCGTTGCAGATTTCCTATCCGGAGTTTGAGCAACTGGTAAGTCACGAGGTTGTGCCGGGCCACGTTACGACTTTTGCTTATTTGCAGGATTTGTACGTGCGCGGAAAGGCTGGCTTCGAGGCCACCGTTCTCACCATGAATACGCGCGCCGCCACGCTCTTTGAAGGCATTGCCAACAATGCGATTCTGATTGCGCACGGAGTTACGGAAGTGGACCAATTGCCGGATGAGGACTTGCAGATTGGCGTTTTTCTGGCTCTCTTGCAGGACGACGCCAAGAACCAATCCTCGTATCTGACCTGGGGCGAAGGGCGCGAGCAGCAAGAGGTAGCCGCCACGCTGCGCCGCGATTTTCTCGTCACTCCAGAACGCGCCGACAAGCTCTCCGGCGCATGGGGACGCCATCCTCTGCTGGGCCGCATGTATCTCCCAGCTTATCGCGCAGGAACAGAAAAAGTCGCGGAACTCAGAAGGACTTATCCCGCAGAGAAAGCGCTTCCGGCCATTTACGGATGCAACGGTTTAGTCGACATCCAGACAATCGATCGGATATTGAAAGCCGATTGATCGAGATTCATTTCGGCAAGGGAAGAGTTCCGGTAACTGCGAATTCCGCCTCGGATTTGGTTTCAGTCTCCCGCGGTTGCGCACTGCCCAACGTCAGCTTGTATTTCCCTTCGAGGATCGCACGATAACCCTGGTCGTTGACGCTCGACATGGAACGCGGATCGATTGCGATGGTAACCTCTCGGCTCACGCCCGCGCCAATGTTGACACGCTGGAAACCGGCAAGAACGTGAATTGGCCCGTCAGCCTGCGGCGTCTTCAAGTACGCTTCCACGACTTCATCTCCGGCGATTTTGCTTGTGTTGGTGACGGTAACCGTCGCAGTAAGCGGATCACCGGCCTTGAGCGATTCAGCCGAGAGCTTGACGGGGCCAAATTTGAAGCTGGAGTAACTGAGCCCGTAGCCGAAACCCCATAACGACTTTCCCTGAAAATAGCGATAAGTGCGCCCCTTCATCGAGTAGTCAGTGAAGGCTGGCAGGCCGTCAAGCGACGAATAAAAAGTGACGGGCAGACGACCGGCAGGATTTGAAAGTCCCACCAGGGTACGGGCAATTGCCGCGCCGCCCTCGACGCCGGGATACCATGCTGCAAGAATCGCCGCGGCGTGTTCATTGGCCCAATTGAGCGCGACGGCGCTGCCGCTCTGCAAGACCACGATAAGTGGCTTGCCAGTGGCCGCTATGGTTTCCAGCAGTTTCTGCTGCGCCGCGGGCAGATCCAGGCTGGTGCGGTCGCCCCCGTCAAAGCCATCTATTTTGATCTTCTTTTCCTCGCCTTCCAAATCCGGCGAGAGACCGACAAAAGCCACCACCACGTCGGCTTCCTTGGCGCGGGTCAAGGCCTCGTCGAGTTGCGCCTGCGCGGGCGCCTCCCACTTCAGGGTCAAGCCGCCGCCGGCCCGGTCGCCAGAGTGCGAGTACTCAAGCCGGAAGTCATGCGGCTTCGTGTCGGTAAAATCGACCGCAATGGAAGGTATCTTGGGAAAGTTTTCGACCGGAGGCGCGGTTGGCGATGCCCCTGCGGCGGGTTGAAGTTTGCCATCCTCCCGTAGGCTACCTTCGCCCAGCACTTTTCCATCGAGAATAAAACGGTAGCTTTCCGCCGGCGAATACGGGAAGCTGTAGCCCTGCTCAAGGCTGAAGACATAGTGGCCGGGTGCGGGAACCGCTAGCTTGCCGCTCCAACGCACCGAGTAATTCGGCGTGTCGAGGTCCGGTACCGGCTTTGCGTTCTCCCAGTCGCTCTGGACCTCGGATTGCGTCACCGTCGTAACGGGGCGTCCGGTCCAATCGGCGGTCGCGAAGAATTCAGTCTTGAGTCCTTCGCCAAAGGCGGTACTTGGCACAGGCACACTCAGGCCGGCTGCCAGCGTCGAGCCCTGCGCATAAAGGATCGTTGACGCACGGAACTGGCGCTTAATACCGTCGAGCGGCGTGACCGGAGCTGCCGGCGTACCCACATAGTTGCCCAAAATCGACGGCATCAGATCGGCTGTCGGGCCAATGACGGCAATTTTTGACAGCAGGTTCTTCAGTGGCAAAACTCCAGAATTCTTCAGCAATACAATGCTTTCCTCAGCCGCTCTGAGAGCCGTTTCACGGTTGGGAGTCGAGGCCGCCTCACTGAAACGAACCCTATCCAGTTGGTTATAGCCAAGCGGATCGAAGAGTCCAAGCTTAAAACGCGCCGTATAAAGCCGCTCAGCAGCCTGTGTAACTAAATCCTCGCTGATCAGCTTTTGTCGCACCGCATTGGCCAGCGTATTGAAACCCGGCGCCCAGATGCTGCAACTGAGGTCCGTACCGGCTTCAAGCGCAAGCGCCGCTGAGTGCAGTACGTCGGCGGTCTTTTTGTGCCCCTGGTTCACGTCGACAATCGCGCCGCAGTCGGAGACGACGAAGCCCTTGAAGCCCCATGCATCGCGCAGATGTTCTTTTAGCAGCATTTTGCTGGTGCACGCCGGCCACTCATCAATCGAGTTATAAGCGCACATCACCGACTGCACATGTCCTTCGGTGACGGTGGCGCGAAAGGCGGGCAGGTAAGTTTCTTCCAGATCACGTGGGCTGGGATCGACGTTGAAGACATGGCGCATTGACTCGGGTCCGCTATGCACGGCGAAGTGCTTGCTGGTTGCCACAGCGCGCAGGTGATTCAAATCGCCGCCCTGCACGCCGCTGATAAAGGCGACGCCCAGCCGAGAGGTCAAGTACGGATCTTCACCGTATGTCTCCTGCCCACGTCCCCAGCGGGGATCGCGAAAAATATTGATATTTGGCGACCAGAAGGTCAACCCAAAAAAGATGCGGTGGTTGCCTTCGCGTTGCGCCTGGTTGTACTTGGCGCGCGCCTCAGTGGAGATCACATTGCCCATACTCTGGACCAGCGAAGGATCCCAAGTGGCGGCCATGCCGATCGCCTGGGGAAAGACCGTAGCGTAGCCCGCCAACGCCACGCCATGCAGAGCTTCATTCCAGGTCTGATAGTCGGGAATGCCAAGCCGCGGAATCGCTGTCGCCCAGTCTTCAAGTTGGCTGGCCTTTTCGTCCAGCGTCATGCGGCCCACCAAGTCGTGGGCGCGCTCGGCCGGAGAGAGTTTGGTATCCAGATATGCGGCCTGCTGCACCTGCGCGCCAGCGGTAAGAGTTGCGAAGACCAGCGGCAAAGCGAACCAGCGATAATTCGTCATGAAGATATTCTCCCGGATTTTTGAGGGTAGCGGCAACGATCTATGCAACTCCTGTAACATTTTCTAGGAATTTACAGAGTCGGCAAACTCTTTGCCAACCGCTAAAAATGAAAAAAGCAACCGCATCAAACTTTACAAGGCTTGGGGAGTGCTTGGCTAGTTCTACCGCTTCATGCTGAAGGGAATCTTGAGTACAAAAGCGTTGACGGCCTTATCATTGACTCCATGTCCAACAAACTCCGCTGGGGAGTTCTCAGCACCGCCAATATCGCCGTTAAGAAAGTAATCCCCGCCATGCAGCGGGGCCAACATATCAGTGTCGTCGCCATCGCGTCTCGCGACCTCGCCAAAGCTCAATCAGTCGCGGCTGCGCTTGGCATTCCGGTGGCCTATGGCTCCTATGAGGAACTGCTTGCCGACCCCAATGTCGACGCCATTTACAATCCCCTTCCCAATCATTTGCACGTGCCTTGGACCATCAGGGCCGCAGAAGCCGGCAAGCATGTTCTCTGTGAAAAGCCGCTCAGCCTTACCGTCGCCGAAGCTGAAAGTTTGCTCGCAGTGCGCGCCCGCACGGGAGTCAAAATCGGCGAAGCCTTTATGATCCGCAGTTACCCGCAGTGGCTTCGCCTTCGTGAGCTCGTTAAAGAAGGCCGTATCGGGGAATTACGCTCTGTTGTCGGAGTCTTCAGTTACTTCAACGACGATCCAGCCAACATCCGCAATTGCATGGAGTTCGGTGGCGGCGCGCTGATGGACATTGGATGTTATCTCATCCATGCCTCACGCTATGCCTTCTCCCAGGAGCCGACCCGCGTCGTTGCCCGCATCGAGCGCGACCCGCAATTGGATACCGACCGGCTCACCTCGGCGATTCTCGACTTTCCCGCAGGCCAATCCATTTTCACTTGCAGTACACAGTTAGTCCCGTACCAGCGCGTTCAATTCCTTGGCACACACGGACGCATCGAATTGGAGATTCCCTTCAACGCGCCGCCTGACCGCCCAACACGCCTCCTGATCGATTCGAGCGGAGATCTCTCCGGCAGCGGTATAGCAGCAGAAATCTTTCCCATTTGCGATCAATACACGCTGCAAGGCGATGCTTTTTCGAGAGCTGTAATGAAGAATACGGAAGTGCCCGTTCCGCTGGAAGACGCAATTAGAAATATGGCTGTCATCGAAGCCGTATTCAACTCAGCCGCTTCAGGCCAATGGGAATCAGTGCTGCTGTGAGAAAACCGCAGTCGGTCAAAAATCATTATTGATTCGATCTGGGAAAGTGTTCCTGCTTGTAGCCGCTCAGAAGATTGACAGCGTAAATCTATTGACCTTTCGCAATAAGTCGAGTGATCACTAAACGCCGTGCATAGTGGCTTGGGACGGACTTAGAACGAAGAGTTGAACTGGCGCTTTTCTGAAGATCGGCGCCAGTTCAGTTGCGCACACCGTCTCGCCTACTTGGAAGCCGCTGCTGCCTTTTGTGCCGCCCAGCGCTTCTTGGCTGCCTCGGCAATTCGCTTCCGGCCTTCAGCCGAGAGCTTTCTCTTCTTCTTAGCAAGCTTATTGCCGGCGGGCGTCTTCTTCGTCGCGGCAACTTCAACTACTTTCCGCGGCCTGCCTACTTTCTTCTTTGCTACTGGCGCCACGCCGCCTGTCAACAATGCTTTTGCCTGTTGCAATTGGGCAATCTCGCGATCGATGATTGTCAGAATTTCCGGTACTCCCATGTATCCTCCCTGGTCTGTTCTTGTAACTGGTCCCATCCCTGAGCGGCTAAGTCAAAATGCTGCGCAAAGGCTTTTGAACCTACATGACTACAATACGCAATTATTGGACCGTTGACAAATTACTTGCACACTGAAAAGCCTTTTCCATAAGTTTTTCTTCTGGTTTTCTTGAAACGAAAACTTGTACCCGATCAATCTCGACTGGTGTATCCCATGCCAGCCAGAACGCCCCTCATATAGGCAAAGCTTTCCGTGACTCCAGGCATCGGATTATCCGGGAGAATCTCATATTCGAGATCGACAAATCCTTTATATCCGATGGCAATAAGAGTCTCGAAAATCCTCCGCACAGGCAGGATTCCGTCTCCCACCGCCACCTGGCTTTCCTTGCTCTCGAAGTTCGTTAGATCCTTTATGTGAACATTGAAAAGTCGCGGACCCGCCTCGTATATTGCCTGAACTAGATCCGTGCCTGCTCTGGCGGCATGTCCCAGATCCATACAGCAGCCGATGCGCGGGTCCAATTTCTTCACCTGCTTTAACACATCCAGCGGCGAAGGCCATAATTTATCCTCGGGTCCATGATTATGAATAGCAACGCGGATATCGAATTCGCTGACAAACTTTTCAATCCGTGGGAAAGTTTCTGGCGATGGATTGCCTGCAACCATTACAGAAATTCCAGCCCGCTTGCAGTATTCAAACTTCCCGCGCATGTCGGCATCGTCGTCTTTTGCCAGAGAGATGGTCCCCGCCGCGTGAAGCTTGATGCCCGCCGCCGCATAATCCGCCAGCGCCCGTGCTTCCTCGTCCGGGTCGGCCGGAAGATGGTCTTTGACATCCTTCGCGTTCAAACCGGTCAAGTTGAGCTGCTTCATAAAGCCTATTAACTGCGCGCGAGTATAATTGCGAAAAGTATAGCTAGCCAGCCCCAATTGAATTGGCGAAGTCTTTCTCGCAGTCGGCGGCGTTTGCGCAAAAGAGCAAACTTCGTATGGCGAAGCGAACGCAGCCACAATCAAAGCGCCGGATTGAACGAAATCGCGGCGCGAAATAACTTCTTTCATAAGTTCAATACTCCTAAGATGAACCTGCCAACAAGCGACTATCTAACAACGAGTCAGATTCTCAGAGATGCGGTTCCCATCCCTTTTCATAAGTGCGTCCCCACTTACTCAGCGCTTCCGGATCGTGCAGAATGTGCCCGTCCATAGCATCGATTTCAAGTTCACGGTTCACCTCCCAAGCTATGTTGGAAAGTTGCAACATGGTCACCGCTACGTTGCCCACAGCTATTGGGCCGTTCAGTTTCTCGCCTTGGCGGATTGCCGCGATGAAGTTCGCAAAGTGCGCATCTGTCATCGAGTCACGGCCAGTAAGGTCAGTGGATGATGTCGCTTTGCCCGTATCAAAAACGTCCGTCTTGTTGCCTTTCAAATCAAAGACTTCGTAACCGTCGCGATCGACAACCACCGCGCCCGCCGTTCCCATAATCTCCGAGCCACGATCGCGATTGAAATACTTCATCCCCTGGCAACTCTTGTTCTCCCACGCAATCATCTTGTCTTCATATTCAAAGCTCGTAATCAATGTGTCGTAAAACTGCCAGTCGTCCACGAATTGGTAACGTCCGCCCGAAGCGGTGATTCGGCGCGGAAAATCGACGCCGAGTGCCCAACGGCAGACATCCACTTCATGCGTGCCATTGTTTAACGTTTCGCCTGTCCCCCAGGCCTTGAACCAATGCCAGTTATAAGGGTGAATGTTATCTTTATATGGTTTTCGCGGCGCTGGTCCTTGCCAGAGATCCCAGTCAAGCTGCGGCGGAACAGGTACTTCCCTGCCGGCGCCAATCGACTTCCGAACATTGCTGTACCAGCATTTTGCAAAGTAGGGACGCCCGATTAATCCGTTGTGAATCTTGTCGACGATCTCTATTGTGTGTGGAGATGAGCGCTGCTGGGTTCCCACCTGCACCATCTTGCCATACTTCCGCTGCGCCTCAACCAGCATGGCTCCTTCCGCAGGATTGTGACTGCATGGCTTTTCTACATAAACATGCTTACCGGCCTGCAATCCGGCAATTGCCATCGGAGCGTGCCAGTGGTCCGGCGTGGCAATTGTGATAGCATCAACTTCCTTCAGCGCGAGAATATTACGAAAATCCTTATCGACGGCCGGAGCATAACCCAACTCGTGCTCCACACTTTCGGCAAACCTTTTTAGAATTGCGCCATCCACATCGCAGACATGTGAGATACGGGCCGCATCTTTGTTTGCCTTGAGCGACGAAAGATGCGCATTAGCACGTCCGTTCAGTCCAATCACTGCAAAGTTGAGTCTGTCATTCGAGCCGATAATCTGGCCATAACTCTTTGCGGTTGATCCAATAGCCAAGCCGGCGGCACCTACTGCCAGGGTGTCCAAGAATTCGCGTCGAGTGAGCATATTATTTCTCCAGATGAATAAGTTAAGGTTGACCACGCAATTAAAGTGCGCCAGAATTTGTCAGAGCTTGCTTCATCCCCGACCAACTGATTCGCGAACATTGCTCTGGCGTGCCGCCTCCTGTCCAGTGCGTTTCAAGACTGATCGCCTCGCAATAGCCCGCCAACTTCAGCGCGCGGAACTGCGCAGTCCAATCGATAAGACCCTTGCCAACCTCCGACCACTCGATCTTGCCCGGCGTGCTTTGGACGGCATTCTTGCAGTGGCAATGGTGGATGCGATTCTTGGGCAAGGCCTCCCAGCCGCCGGGAAAGGCATCGAGTTCGCCGCGCATCACGGCATTCGCCGGATCCCAGTTAAGCGCCAGATGCGGAGATTGAATCGCATTTATAGTACGCGCCGCCTCGCGGCCCGTCGCTGTGTTGCAGGCAAATTCGTTTTCCAGCAGCAGCAGCACGCTTTCGCCTCCCGCAACCTGGGCCGCCGCACGCAACTTCTCATCGATCGCCGCGCGGTACGGCGTAACATCGTCGAGCCGCCAGAAATCGAAGCAACGAACTCGATTGGTCTCGAATTGTTTTGCCAGCATGATCGACCGCTCCAGAATCTCACCCTGTTGTTTGAAGGTAGCCTCCGCCGCACCGTGCAAATCACCTTTAGCGCCATAGGGCGAGCGGGACGCGCCTGGCCAGTCGGTCTTAAAGAGCGGACTGGCAATATCGGTCACGCGGAGATCGTGCCTGGCCAGAATCTTCCGTGCGTCATCAATTTCTGCCGCGTTCAACTCCATTACATTCTTGCCCCACATGGAGCGGAGTTCGATCCACTTCAACCCGAAATCGTGCGCGGCAACAAAGCAAGCGTGGTCGAAATCTTGTGAGATCTCATCGTTGATAACCGCAATCCGGAACGGAGAATGCAGTGTCTCAGAACTGCCAACGAGAGAACGAGAGGCGCAGGCTGCGGCAATCCCGCCTGATGCCAGAAGAAAATTGCGTCGCGAAGAGCCTTCCATGCCGCTCCTTTCGCTTGGGGCCGCGCTACGATCAACGGAACGATTATAGAGCGCTGAACACACTACTCGCCGAGCGGCCTGCGCGGTAGCCGCGCCTCTCCGTTGGCTGTCAGTATACTGGTGATACTCCTGCTTCCGTGCAGTTCTGACCCTGCATGAGCTCTTGCCATGGAATCGTTCTTTGTCCGCTATCGGAATCTGCTGGTGCTGCTGGCCCTCCTGTTGGTGCAAATCATCGGGCTGGCTGTGCAGGTTCGCCGCACAGACAGCGGGCGCAATGTCCTTGACCTGCCCGACGGCACCGGCGTGCGGCTGATCCGTCTATGGGCCGATGGGCTTCTTACTCCGCCAGAGCAACTGGTGCATGGCTCGAAGCTTGGCGTGATGGGCCTTTGGCAAAACTACCTTGATCTGCGTCACATCCGCGAGCAGAATCTGGACCTTCTGAAGACCATCGACCGCATGCGACTGGAGCAAGCCTCGCTTTTGGAAGATGCCCGACAGGGTGAGCGGCTACAAGCTCTCAACGATTTCCAGCAGAAGTATATCTACAAAACCCTGGCCGCGCAGGCCATAGGCTCCAGCGGAAGCGATCAGTCCCGAGTCTTCTACATCGACAAGGGAGCAAACTACGGACTGGCGCCCGACATGGCCGTAATCACCGCCGACGGTATTGTCGGCAAGGTGCGCGAGGTCTTTCCCCGCTCGGCGCAGGTGCTGGCCATCAATGACCAGACCAGTGGAGCAGGAGTCATCTTGGAATCCACCAGGGTGCGCGGCATCTTGCGCGGCAGCGCCTCCGGACGCCCGCAGATTGTGGGCATTCTGGCCGACCAGCGCATTCAGCCGGGCGAGAAAGTACTCACCGCCGGGGGCGACCAGATCTTTCCGCGCGGGCTGCCGGTGGGCGTTGTCGAGAAGGTTGTTCCCGATCCTGAGCGCGACTCGTTCATCAATGTCATTGTCAAGCCGGCGGCCCATATTGACCGACTCGACGAAGTGCTCGTCATTACTTCAACCGAGCCGCGCTTTCCAGCCGACCAGTTGCAGGATATGGCCACCAGTGAAGAGTTGATGGGCGCGGACGCGGCGGCCATCAAGGAACAGCGCAAGGCCTCTGCGATCATGGCGGAGCGTCTGCCGGGGCTTACCGACCCCAATGCGCCCTTGCCTGCCCCGGGGACCGTGCCAGCCGCCGGCCAAACTGCCCAACCCGGCCAGACACCTCTGCCACCCAACCCGGCACCGAAGCTTTTGCCTTCGATGCATCCCGACCGATTTACCCCGGGGGCGACAGCTTCACCAACCCAGGAGAATGAAACCTCACCGCCGTCCAGTCAGGAAGAGAAGCCCGCACCCAACCCCGAAGTAAAGCCTGACGCCCCGCGGAGGAATCAATAGCCATGGCATTATTGGGGGCAAGTCACAGCCGCGATCTTGGAATTCGTCATTACCCGGTGCTGGTCTATGTGATGACGCCGCTGGTGGCGCTTGTCTTGCAGGCCTGGCTGCCGCGTCTACTGATGGGCTATGTATGGTTTGATCTGCCTCTTGTTGTCACTATCTACTTTGCGCTGGTCCGCCGCGACCCCGTTCAGGGAACCCTGATGGGAATGGGGCTTGGCCTTTTTGAAGATGCCCTGACCCATCACCCCATCGGCATCAACGGCGTCGCAAAGACGGTGGCGGGGTTTCTGGCTGGCTCGGTCGGTATTCGCATTGACGTTGAGAACCCGACCATTCGAGTGATTTTAACCTTTCTGCTTTCACTGCTTTCAAGCGCGATTTACATCTTCGTTTACCGCATCCTGCTCGGCCTGGATCTCCAGTGGAACTGGTTTTCCGACTTGATGAAAGCGGTGGGGAACTCGCTGATCGCGGCCGCTGTCTTTCCACTCCTCGACCGGGTGCAGATTAGAGATTGATCTAACAGTGCGAGTCAAAGCAAGTTGGGAAATTGACGATCCAATGTCGGCTTCATGAAATACTATTGGCAGTTCTTTGAGCCGTGAAGAGCATCCGCCACTCGCTCAACCAGGAGGGATTGCCCATGCCGCACGAGATTTTGTGGACTGACGCCGAGGAGATCGGAATTCAACTGCAGGAGAAGTTTCCAGAGCTGGACCCCTTGACGGTCCGGTTCACCGATTTGCACCGCTACGTGATTGAGCTGGAGGGCTTCGCGGACGACCCGGGGAAATCGAATGAGTCCCGATTGGAGGCCATTCAGATGGCATGGCATGAGGAGTTTGTGGACGCGCAGGGGTAAAGCCAAAGCTAATCCAAAATGCCGCCAGCCAAGCCTGAAGGTATCAGGTTTAACCGATTGCACTGAATCAAGTACGCTCACGCGTTCACCACTCTTCAAACTCCTCCCGCTCATCCCACCCGAACGCTCCTTCAAAGTGTACAAACTCCGTTTCCTTGCCTGGCACAAGATAAACGCTGATTACGTCAAAGCGTATCGGTGGAGCCGTCTGCTGAGGTAACTGTCGGATGTAGCGCCGAGCCAGCCTGCGAAGCACATTCCGCTTATGCCAATCGACGGCAATCTCAGCCGGAGAAGCATCGCGAGCAGTGCGAGTCTTCACTTCGACAAAGCACAGAATCGGCCCCTGCCACACGATCAAATCCACATCGCCGGGAACGTCGCCGGGGGACCAGCGCCGCGCAACAACAATGCAGCCGTTACGGCGCAGGTGGAAGAGGGCCGCCATTTCTCCGTCAATGCCGGTGATCAGGTGAGCCGGAAGTTCTCGCTCTGGCCCTTTCCGACGCGCCAGCTTGGTCAAGCCCGCCAGCCCCCATTCCTCGCAATCGATCTGCTTCTGCTCAAACCATCCCATGGCAACCCATTCTCAACTCCTTCAGCGAAAGACGCAAATTCCGATGAGGGCCGGAGCATTCTCAATCGCTGGCAGCGTCTCCTGCGACCTTTTAGCCGTTCAAAGCGGGAATGCCCAGTTCTCATCCGGGAAACCCATTTTGTGGTCGCGGATTGTTAGTCTTCCGCACTTCCAGTCTGTGATGAAATGGGCAAGAGTCAGGAGTCTGGAGAGGAAGAACCAGCTATGTCACACGGTTTGCTCGGCGGTCTGTTTTCACAACGCAGCGTACAGGATTTGCCAGTTTCGATGGGGATCGGCGCTCTTCCGGAAACTCAATTTGAGCCGGAAGTCAATCGCAGCTTTGAATATGCACTCGATGCGCTTTCCTGCAACGTGATGTTCTGTGACCGGGAGCTGGTCCTGTGCTATCTCAACCGTGCTTCGCGCAAAACGTTGCTCACTCTGCAGCAGTACCTGCCAGTGCCGGTGGACCAGATCGTGGGCAAATCGATCCACATCTTCCATAAATCACCGCCGAATATCGAAAAGATTCTTGGTGGCAAGCAACATAATGGACTTCATCATCTGCCGCACAAGGCGACGATTCCGCTTGGACCGGTCAAGCTCGACCTGGAGGTTGAGCCGATGATTGACGAACGGGGCAATTATATTGGCGCAGTAGTCGTTTGGGGCGTAAGCACACAGCAGGCAATCGACGCTCTGCGAGCCGCGCAGGAAGCGCAGCGCGCCGACATCTCGCACTTGAATGGCAATCTACAGATGGTAGCCACAGCAACACACGAGATTGAATCCAGCATCGCCGAGATTGCCAAAAACGCCTCCAATGTGGCGCAGGCGGCGGAAAAGTCCCGGACTGCCAGCGCGGAAACCAAGACGGCCATCGAGAGCCTTCGAGCCTCCAGCAGCGGCGTTGCCAAGGTCGCGGAGTTGATCGCCTCCATCGCCACCCAGACCAGTGTGCTGGCTCTGAATGCCAACATTGAAGCTGCCCGCGCCGGTGTGCATGGCAAGGGTTTTGCTGTGGTGGCAAGCGAGGTGAGAAAGCTGGCTGAGCAAACCGCCTCGGCTACAGCCGAGATTCAGGCCAAAGTCACCGCCATTGGCGTCGATGTGGCCACTGCAATGGGCGCCATCGCCCAGATCTCCACGCAAACCGAGGATCTCTCCGGTCTCTCGCACCAAATGGCTGCCGCAGCTGAAGAGCAGCATCTAGCCACGTTGGAGATGGCGCAGAATCTCGAGCGAGCCGCCCATCGCACCTCTGAGATCGCGAATATGAAGATGGAAGACAAAGTGCTTTAACGAAGGCAAGAACCGGGAAATGCTCACGCATAAAGGCGAATGGGCTGATAGGCTGAGACCGAATGAGGCCTCATTCTTTCGGTCAACTTTTCTCGCTCCGATGCACGGTCTGCTACTCTACCGGGAAGGAGTTTGCGCAATGAATATTACTTCCCCGTTTTTCGTTGTCCCCGTTATTGTTTTGGTCTTTGGCCTCTGCATTTTCTTCGCCACCAGCAGCAAGGAAGACGGCTCCTCGGCCGAATGATTCCCGCGCTTCTACTTTAGAGCCTCAATCCTCTCAATTTGAAAAGGGCCGCCACGTTTTCGCGCAGCGGCCCTTTTGTATGGTTGGAGTTTTCTGCCTAACTCTGCGGCTTCTTCTCGTCTTTTTTGTCCTTCTCGTTCTTTTTGTCTTGCTGCGGTTTGCCGGACGGTGGAGTCGCAGGCTTTGCGGAGGGCGGAGTTATCGGCCTTGCGCTCGGTGGAACAACCGGTGCCGCACTTGGCGATGCCGATGGCCTATTGCTTGGCGGAACCGTCGGCGGTGGCGTTGGTCCATTATTTGGCGGCGTAGCCGGTGTTGGCTTCGCCGGTATGGCTGGTCCATTATTTGGCGGAGTCGACGGCCTTCCGCTAAATGGCGTTACCGGTACCGCACTCGACGGCACCGCCGGTCTTGTAATTGGAGTTGCCGCTGGCGGAGGAGTCGGTTTCACATACGTATCAGCTGGGGATCTTCCACTCGGCTTCTGTGCGGCGGCAGGTGCGGGCGTCACAGGAGCCTTGGCTCCTGGAGGTGGCGCAACCACAGCGTGCCCCGGCAAAGCTTTGATCGGCGGGACGGCCTTAACCGGCGGTTCCACAGGCTGGGCTCCCGGCCTGGTTGAGACCAGCTTTCCCGTCTCGTTAATCAGCACCGGGCGTGCATTGCTCACGGGCATAGGGCGGGCAGGCGGATGGCCGGCAAACGGATGCGGGTTGGCTTGGATCTCGGGCCGATCCAGTACCTGCGCATGGTCAAGCTGATGCGCATCCACCGCTACAGCGGCACCGTGCGCCGAGCGGCCCGCGGCAAAGTCCTCATGCCGCATAGCCGAAACGCCGACAGTGCGGTTCACATACGCGACGTTGACAATGTTGATGTTCACGTAAGTTGTCTGCACATGAACGCGCCTGCTCTCGCCGATGTTGGTGATGTTGATCTGATCGATGTAATGCGGACTGGTGTGATACCAAGGCCGATACACTTCGCCTGGGCCCAGCGGGAACCATACCGAGACGCCCGCGCCACCCACATGAATGCCACCGGCAAAGACAACAAGCGCCGGAGACCAGACTGGATGCACCGCCGGAGGTCCTGGTACCCATCCCCAACGACCCTGAAAATTAACCCAGCGCCCATAGTGGAAGGGCGCGTAGCCCCAGGACTCATCCTCGACCCATACAGAACCCCACGGCGCATGGTTCACCCAGTGGCCGTACCGGTACGGCGCCCAGTCGGCCGAAACATTATTCGGAAACCAGATAGGACCGTAATCGGTGCCTGGCAACCAGGTGCCGCTAGCGTCCAGTTCATAACCGCCAGGGATTTCAGGGCTTACATAGTTATAAGAGGCTGCGTGGGCAATCTGCTGATCGCGACTGCTGCTCCACCGGTCCAGCGAATCCCATTCCGCCGGTTGCAACCACTGCGGAGTGACCGGATTGGAGCCTGCCAGTTCCAGTGCCTGTCCTTGATTGATCAATTGGCCATAGTCGCCCGCGCCTGAGACAAAAACCTGGCTGGCGAAGTCAGTAATAATCGCTGCGCCCTGATCTGGCATCGCGTCCACGCGGAAATCGGCCGGTCTAGAGACGCTGGCACTGCCATTTGGCGTATTCACGTGCAAGACCTGACCATCCCACAGGCCCGCGCAGTGGATGTGAACCGAACCCTGGGCGACGCCAAACCAGATACCAATGGGCAGAATGTTGGCAAAGCTGACATCAGAGTTGGGGCCAATGCGGACGAAGGTCTGACCCACCTGGATCTCGGCTCGTCCGTCTCTGTCGGTGAAGATGCGATCACCAGGTCCAAGCGGAAAATTCGCCTGGGCCTGTCCCCAATCGTCACTGTCGGCCATCTGAATCGAAACCGTGCCGGAGACAGACGAGATCCGGCCTGCCTGAGCTGGTGGGTCGTCCTGGGCTTGCAAAGGCATGTAAGCTATCGTCAGAAAAGAAGCCGCGGCAATCGCCGCGCACAGCCTCCGCGCGGAGGCAAAAGCAAAAATCCGCATAAATGATCCTTTCGTTGGGCGCTCAGAACCTTCCAGCCATGCAAAGTCCGCTTCGAGATAGGTGAGAAATCTGGCGCGTTGTTGGTGTCCCTTGCACTACTCGCCATCGGCGCAAACCCCGCTGCGGTATTCGCAAAGGCTGTCATGCTGGATACTAACCCGTTTCAATCAATTAAGTAGCAAAAACTTCGTCCGCCCTTTATGAAATTCCAGGAACCAATCTCTGGATCGAGGCGTATAACGAGGCTAGAGGGCGATTTTCATGATGAGATTTGATGCGCGAAATCGGACAGGCGTCATGGCGGCGATGGTCCTGGGTTTTCTCTTGGCCGCTGCAATCGGCGGATGCAGGGTTCAGGTGGATAAGGGCGCCAACGGCGAAGATAAAAACGTCAAGGTGGACACACCTTTTGGCGGCGTCCATGTGAATACCGACCAGACTACCGCGACCGACTTGGGATTGCCAGTGTATCCTGGCGCGCAGAGCGTCCGTGGCGACGACAATCACAAGTCAGCGGACGTGCATCTCGGCTTCGGCGAGTGGGAGTTGCGGGTCAGGGCAGTCTCGTATGAGTCGTCAGACACCCAGGAGCAAGTAACTGATTTCTATAAGAAAGCTCTGCAACGCTACGGCAACGTAATCTCATGCCGCAACGATGCGCCGATTGGCTCGCCCACGGCAACGACCGAAGGGCTGACCTGTGCGGACGACAATAGCGATTCCAAGGTCAAGATCGATCACGGCGACTACGGAACCAGCAAGGATAGCCTGGAATTGAAGGCCGGCTCCAAACGCCATCAGCACATTGTGGGCTTTGAAACATCGAAGAATGGCAAGACTCAGTTCGCCCTGGTTGCCTTGGATCTGCCCGCCGGCTCGGACTCAAGCTCTGGCAAGAGCGATTAAGCCGGATTCAAAAACAAGATCCGCAGCAAGCACAACAAACCCCGTCCAGTCAGGACGGGGTTTGCGTCAATTCTGAATTTCGCGAGACTCTATCAGAACCTGTATCCCGTGAGCCCAGGGGCTTTATGCCTTGGCGATCTTGCCGTCCTTGATGCAGCCAGTGCAGACCCTGATCCGCTTGGCGTGGCCGTTGACCAGCGCCTTCACAGCCTGTAGATTGACGCTCCAGCGCCGCCGAGTGACGTTGTGGGCGTGTGAAATGTTATTGCCGAACTGCGGACCTTTCCCGCAGATGTCGCATACCTGTGCCATGACTTTGCTCCAGACTTTGGTGATTCGCGGCGCTGCCACAAGCATTTCTGGCTCGTGAGACATTGCGCTCAACGGCGCGCATTCAACCGGAAAAGAAGACACACCTTTCCGTCAGCTTGCCGAATCTTTATTATACCCTGAAGGCTCCTCTTGGCCAAAACTTGAGAAACCTAGGGAACAATGAATTTCTTCCGGGCTGATGTTTTGCAATTTTACCGCGCCGAAAATCCTCTTTTACGGAACCTGAGCCTCGGATTCAAAGTATTGAAAAAGGGCTCAAGAATGGCCGTTTTCATTGGAAAAGGCGGCCTTTCGGGGTCAAAAACGGGGCAAAAAGAGGGGTTTGTAGTTACTTATTGGTAACCTATGTTAAATTGTATATCTTTGATATAAAGCACTTTACTTGCATATAGAGGGGTAAAATAGGGCTTCCACAGGGTAGGGGGGGTGGGGGGTCGGCGATTTTTAGGAGAAG
>JBEKDN010000033.1:0-25223 GCA_050014335.1 Occallatibacter sp.
ATCGGCGCTAACGCAGGAGAGGGGAAGCCCACTAAAAAAACAATGATAAAGTCATTAAATAACTTCTCCGGCACACCCGCCTCCACTTACTCTCTTTCGACTTCACCAGCCTATGCAACCAATTCGCCGGTATTCCTGTGAGGCCGCTGTACCTGGGGTTGGTATGCGATTGAAGCAATAATACCGCAACAAAGACTTAAGTAAAGTCAGCGTACGCTGTTTGTGGCGTAAGAAATTTCCTACATTCTTTATTGATCTAGTCGATAAGCTGGTGTGTCATTGCGTATCGGGTAACTTCGGCGTTGCTTTTCATTTGCATCTTCTCCAGAATGCGCGCCCGGTACGTGCTAACCGTTTTCACGCTGACGTGAAGACGATTTGCGATTTCCGTAAGCGGCACCCCTGAAGCGATCATTCTCATCACCTCATGCTCCCGGTTCGAGAGCGATTCATGCAAAGGCTTTTCGGTGGGCTGATCAATCTGAGCAACCAGACTCTCCGCAAGCCGCGGACTGACGTAGCGGCCACCGTCAAGAATCTTTTGAATTGCCTGCGCCAACTCCTCGGGCGCGCTGTCTTTGTTGATATAAGCGGCGGCGCCGGCCCGCAGGCAGCGCATCGCATACTGATCTTCCGGCTGCATGCTCAGAACAATTACCGGCAAGCGCGGATAGGTTTGTTTGACATCGCGCAGTATGTCCAAGCCGCTGCGGCCGGGCATATTGATATCCAGCACAAGCAAGCGGGTCAGGGATTCAGCAAGGCGTCTCAGCACCTCATCGCCATTGCAGGCTTCGGAAAATCGCGCGCCAGGGAGCGCCTCGCCCAGAATCTCCATGAGGCCACGGCGCACCACCGCGTGATCATCCGCGATCAGAATATTCATGATCCTCCCGTTCCGCGCCGGCTGTATGCGCGGGTATGCGAACAGTGACTTTGGTTCCGTTGCCTGGTGAACTCGATACCTGCACGCTGCCGCCCCACGCCGCGGCTCGCTCTTTCATTCCCAGAACTCCCAGCGAGCCGCCGGCATCGGACTCGCGAAAGCCCTTTCCGTCATCCTCAACGGCCAGCATGAGATCCTCATCTTTCAGATACAGCGAGGTATGAATGGCCTTCGCCTCGGCGTGCCTGGTTACGTTCGTCAGGCACTCCTGGAAGATGCGGAAGATCGCCGTGGCCCGGTCGCTATCCAACTCCAAAACTGAAGAAGGCACGGAGACATGACACGCAACTCCCGTGCGGGCGGTAAACTCATTGGCCTGCCATTCAATCGCCGCTGCCAACCCAACATCGTCCAATATCCCCGGCCGCAGCCCACTGCATATCTTGCGCACTGACTTGACGCCATCGTTGATTAACTCAATCGATCCCGACAATCGCTTCTGCACGCCATCCTCCGACTTAGGCAGATGCCGCATAACCCAGGTCACGTCGAATTTGATCGCGGTCAGAATCTGCCCAAGCTGGTCATGCAAATCGCGAGCGATTGTTTTGCGCTCTTCTTCGCGCGCCTGATGCAGCCGTTTGGCCAGCGCCTGCAGTTGCTGGCGTTGCAATGCCAGCTTTTCGCTTCGCAGAACCGCCGCCTCAGCCACCTTCCGCTTGGTGACGTCATCGGTGAAGATTACAATCCCGCCAACCTTGCCCGCTGCGTCGCGCCATGGCCTCACTTCCCATCGCACCCATTGCACGGTGCCGTCGGCGCGCGTAAATTCGTCGGATTCTCCGCGGAGTACTTCGCCGGCAAGGCCGCGGCGATGCGCCTCCCGCCATTGTTCGGGAACCTCGGGAAAGACATCGTAATGCGATACTCCAAGAAGCGCGCGATCGCCGAGATTATAGTCAGTCCTCCAGCGGCGGCTGGCATGAAGGTAACGCATATTGCTGTCGAACATGGCTAGCGCGGCCGGCGCATGCTCCACAAAAAGCCCCAGCAGTTCTTCGCTCTGCCGCAAAGCCTCTTCGGCTCGCGCCTGGGCAGCGCGGAGGGTTAGCGTCTGAATGCCAAACTCCACATCGCCCGCCAGTTCCATCAGCAGGTTGATCTCCCCCGCTGAAAACGCATCTGGCTCGCTGGAATAGATGGTGATTGCTCCCCAGGCTTTGTTCCCCTCCTTTAGAGGGACCGCCAGCGACGAGGCATAACCGCGCTTGATGGCATCCGCGCGCCAAGGAGCAAATGCGGGATCGACCAGCATGTTCCGGCACACGCATGGCTGCCCGGTTCGGATTGCCGTGCCGGTTGGACCGCGGCCGCGTTCGCTTTCGTCCCATGTAACCCCCAGCCCCTCAAGGTATCCTTCCTCGAAACCCGAGTAGGCCACCGGCCGCACCGAGCAGTTTTCGTCCTTCTCGGCAATGCCAATCCAAACCATCGCATGGCCGCAATCGGCGGTGATCATCTGGCAAACTTCTTTGAGAAAGGTCAGCTCGCCGGTGGCATGCAATATCGCCTGGTTACTGTTGCTCAGGGCCTTCAGCGTGCGATTAAGCCTCTTCAGCTCTTCCTCGGCCCGCTTGCGCTCCGTGATGTCCACCATCGTGGCAACCGTGCCCCGCGGATTCCCTTGAGAATCCAGCAGAGGGTTGCCGTAGCCCAGCGTATGGCGCACTTCTCCATCGTCGAAGACAAGCGAGAACTCGAAATCCTTGATGGGTTCGCCTCGCGCCGAACGCTGGGCGGGCAGTTCGTCAAGCTCCAGTTCGCGCCCGTCCTTGAAGGTCCTGAAATGCCGCGGCCTGGCTTCTTCCGGCGCGGACATCGACAGCTCGTTGCCGCTGGGAGTGCGCAAGATCTCTTCCGCAAGACGGTTCCCGGTCAGGTGACGGCAGTCTGGATCGCGGGCAATGAAAACTGGGACGGGCACGGATTCAAATAGCACGCCGAGTTCCTCGGCCCGCTCGCGTTCACGCTGCATGCTCGCCTCAAGCGCCTTTTCAGCTCGCTTGCGTTCGGTAATATCCAGAATGAACGATACCCCCTCGCTGCGGTTGTCTTCATACGCCGCCGCGGAAAACAGGCCCCAAACACGAACGCCGTCCTTGCGAATGAACTCCTTTTCATACGGCAGATGAATGCCGGTTTCCCTGATCTGCCTTCGCGCATCTTCATCCAGCGCCTGATACTCCGGCGGGGTAATCTCCGACCAGTTCAAAAGCCCGGCCTGAAGATCCTCGCGCGAATACCCGGTCATCTCCAGGAACCTGCTGTTGGCGTCCACCACGCCGCCGTCAATCTTCCAGTAGAGAATCGCGAATAGTTCGGTCTCATAGAATCTGCGCAGACGCATCTCGGTCCGCTTGGCCTCTGTAACATCGCGGGCCGTGATCACCGTTCCCTTAATCTTGCCGTCGGCATCGCGAATCGGGCTGAAGGACAGGCTGCCGATCCAGCTCTCGCCGGTATCTTTGCGGCGCAGCGTGTATTCCACGCCCGTGGCCTGTTCGCCCCGCAGCGCCCTCTGGATCGCATACATATCGCGCGGCGCGGCTTTGCCATCGGGAAGAAATACTTCAAAGATGCTCGTGAAATCGTCGAAGTTCTTCGCGCATTCCGCTTTGCTCTTGAACCTGTAGAACTTTGCATAGGCGTCGTTGAACTCCACGAACTGTCCTTCCGCATCGGTGATAATCACCGAGTCCGTCATGCTGGCCAGCGCCGCCTCCAGCTTCGCCCGATTCTCCCGCAGCGCCTCCTCGGCTCTTCGGCGTTCAGTTACATCGTGGAAGACGAGCACCACGCCAACAATTGCTCCCCCGCCTTCGACGATCGGCGCGGCACTATCCGCGATGGGTATCTCCCGGCCATCTTTTCGCAGCAATATCGTATGATTTGCCAGCTCGACAACGCGCTTCTCATCCAGCACGCGCTTCACAATATCTTCCGCCTGAACCCGCGTCCGCTCGTTGACGATATGGAATACCTCTTGAATCGGCAGGCCTGAAGCATCCTCGGATCGCCAGCCTGTCAATTCGGCGGCAACCGGGTTCAGAAAGGTGATCCGTCCCCAGCGGTCAGTGGCAATTACGCCATCCCCGATGCTGCCCAGCGTGATCGCCCAGCGACGCTCGCTCTCTTCGAGCGCCCGGCGTGACTTCTCAAAGGTCTCCGCAATGCCCTCCACGCGGCGAAACGTGAAAACCGCAAGCCCCAACCCCACCCCCAGGCCCAGAAGAATGCAGACGGTCTCCACCAAGCGCCAGTCGCGCCGCGCCGCGCGGTTGCGCTCTTCGCGAAAATGTTCTTCCACGCTCTGAAATTCGGCGATCTGCTCGCGGATCTCGTCCACTTCCCCTTTCCCGGTCAGATTGATCTTGAGGTCGGCGTACGCTCCTCCCGTGCGCCGCAGCGCAATCATCTGGTTGGCATAGCCCTGCCAATGAAGCAGGCTTTCATGCAGCCGGTTGAGCCGGGTCTGCTGCGCGGGGTTGTCTGCCACCAGGCTGTACAACGTCTCGTATTCGGAATCGACCACCTTCGATGATTCGCGAAACGGCTGAAGAAACGCATCGTTGCCGGTCACCAGATAGCCGCGTTCGCCGGTCTCCATGTCGACAGTCAGCTTGAGCAGCCGCCGCGATTCGCCGATTACCTGGTCCGTTTGATCAACCCATTTCATTGAGGCGTTCAAGTCGTAGGCTGCCCAGAGCGCCGCTCCGGCAATCATCAACGCGGCCATAAATGGAACCATGACCGTCCGGCGAAGCGAGGCTTTGAATTTCGTCTGGTTCAGGCTCGATTGTTCCCCATCCGCGCCAGATTCCCGGCCAATCGGGAAAGCTTCCTCAAATCTGTTAACTTCCAGTTTCCCCCGCTTTCGCTGGACTAGTTCAGCGACAATGGAGACCGTGACTCCAGAGACGCAGAAAATCGCCAGGCCAACGATATCGGAGGTCGAATGGATTGCGAATTGCCCTACCGGCGGAAGCAGGAAATAGTCGACCAGCAGCGCGGAAAGCGCCGTGGCAATAATTCCTTCCCACATGCCGCCCAGCAGAATGGCCAGAAACACAACCGGATAGAACGTGATAAACGGTGGCAGCATCATGGCTTGCCGCTCAAGCGCAACGCGCAGCAAAAGAGCAAGCACGACCGCGATTGCTGTGGCGAGAAGCCGCCCAGTCCGCCCATGGATCACACATAGGAACGTAGCCGATTTCCGAGCCTTCACGTATGATTCCTCTGCGCCGCGGCCAAACTGGGCAGCCCAGGTTGTGACTCAACCAGTCGTAGCTCGCCCTCGCCCCCGGCAGCCGGCATCCTGGCCAGCACTCAAGTTCGTAGAAGACACAGACTGTGAATTGACGAGGTCTAGAGACCACTCAGAAAGATTTCGCTTGAATGCTGAAACTAAAATACCATAAAAAACGATTGATATTGATCAATAATCACGAAGGAATACGGACATTGTGATCTATATCACATCCTATTGCGCGCAATCACAGCCGCCCCAAAAAGATGGGTAGAGGAATCTGGGTCCAGTCGCAGCAATTGATTTTTCTTCCGAATTGCAAGCGAAAAAAATATTATTTTGGACAAGAATAAAAGAAGAATTTAAGTAACGGCTTCCATCGCAATATTAATTTTTCTTGGTAAGTTGGTTGGGTGGCCCGGTTTTATTGGTGCCTAGAAATTACCGCCATCCGCGCGGGCGGCTACTAACATAGCGACGTTCCGCTTCGACCTGAAATGCGGCATGAGTAATTCCTTGCATATTCTTAAAATCCACGCGCTATTTCGTTGACACTTGCTCCCCGCCGTGCTGGAATCGGACCCATAGGGCAGAAAATGAAATCTGCCTCGAGGAGCTTCCCCATGAGCAATAACCTCGCAGCAATCGAAAACATCGTTGTCCTGATGTTTGAGAACCGGTCATTCGACCATATCTTTGGCGCTCTTCCCGGTGTGGATGGCGTCTTGCTTCCGGATGGAACCGTGAAACCGGAAATTTACAACATGCCTTTTCCTACCCAGCCGCCCTCGCCTCTGGGTTCGCTCGAGAATCCGCCGATTCCCCCTTCGCCCATCGATACCAGTTATCAGCTTCCTCATGACTTCAATCACGACTTTGGCGATGGCATGATGCCCGACCTTTTCGGCCCCGGCGCCACCGGATGGGTAGACGGACAGTCCATCGGCGCGCCTGCAATCACCTACCCGCCGACCAATAGCGGCTTTCTTACCTCCATCGTTTTTGCATTGAAGGAAAAACCGCAGCAGGGAACCAGCGCATTGACCTACTTCAAAAAGGGGTCGCTCAAGGTCTTGCATACTCTGGCCGAAAACTTTGTGGTCTGCGACCAATGGCATTGCGATATGCCCGGCCATACCCTGCCCAACCGATGCTTTATGCATTGCGCCACTACCGGCAACGTAGGCATCGCGGACGACGACTCGGGCACCATCCTGAATAACACCATCTTCCAAATGATCGAGCAGCAGGGCAAGAGTTGGAAGATGTATACGCCGGGCGGGCAACTGGATTCCTGGTGGATGAATTCCTATATGCAGAGCAGTCCCAACGCCGGTCCTCCCATCCAGGAATTTGCGCAAGACCTGCAACAAAAGACGCTGCCGTTTTATAGCTTCCTGATGTGCTGGACGGGTAATACGCCGAAAACCGATACCAGCATGCATCCCAAGTCGCCTATCCAATCCGGAGAAAATTATCTGGCTGCGGTTTACAACGCACTGCGCGCCAGTTCCTACTGGGAGAAGACGCTGCTCGTCGTCACCTTCGACGAGAATGGCGGCATGTACGACCATGTGGTTCCTCCATCGACCGTGCAGCCTGAGCCGGGGACGCCGCAATCCATCGTCAACCACTACGGCGCCTGTTCGAGCTTCGACTACACGCTGCTTGGCCCTCGCATTCCAGCGCTGCTGATCTCTCCCTGGCTGGCCGCCGGCGTTGACAGCACCCAGTACCAAAACACCTCCATCCTGCGCTTCATTGAAGATCGGCTCGTTCCGGCGCAGCCTCT
Source organism: Occallatibacter sp. (assembly GCA_050014335.1). Classification (GTDB taxonomy): domain Bacteria; phylum Acidobacteriota; class Terriglobia; order Terriglobales; family Acidobacteriaceae; genus Telmatobacter. Next base: position 6,988 of record JBEKDN010000033.1, read on the forward strand.
CTCCCTCTACCTCAGCGAGCGTGACCGCTGCGCCACCAGCATCGCCCAGGTCTTCGATCAGTTCGGCTTGCCGGCGCCTCGCAAAGAATGTTTGCCTTCGGTCGTGGGTTACGAAAAGTATGCGTGGTTTAACGGCATCGCTTTCGGACCGGGACCGTTCGATCCGTCGGAGGAGTTGCTCCCTCCGCCGCAGCACATGGTTGAGGTGGCGCGGATGTATGCCAGCGGTCAGCCGGGACATGCCGACAGCGGCAAGCCCTTTGATCGCGACTTCGCCACGGTCGCCGATCTGGATCGCTACGTGCGGCAGCGCGCTCAGGCGGCGCGCTGGCACCGCGAGGGCGCGCAATCGAATGCATCGATAGACGTCTTTGAGAAAGCGCCGATGCAATGGAGCTGGGCGCTGAAGGACGGTAATGGAAATGTGCTTGCCGAGCCCCAAAACACCTATCCCACGCGCGATCTCGCAATCGAGGAGTTGGACAAGGTGAGGTTTCTGCTGCACGAGTTGTGCTGCACGCCGTGAACAGCGGCTGTCGCGGCCATCGGCGCAAGTGAGAACGCACGCTTTCGTTGAGGAGTCTTCAAATGCCGCCAGCCAGTGAAGTAAGGGCAGCGTAATAGAACAATCGCGCCGGGAGCGGCTATATTGATCCCGGCTCGATTCCTGCTAACTTTGGGTCTCTTCTTGCGCGGCTTCGCTGGGTGTGTCTTCTGGAAACAGCCGAGGATCGAATTGAAACGGCTCCACGCTTTCAAGGGAAACATGATCCCAAAATCCAATTCCGTTTGGATAGAGAACGACATTCCATGCCGGAACGATCACTGAAGGGACTGCCACCGCGAAAGAATTCACGCCACCCGCAAAAAAATGCGGGGCACGTTTGAATGCGCCGTTCGCTTCCGCGAGGGAGCGATAAAACCAAAAGCAGGCGTTTGTCTTCGGATCGATCAGTGCATTTTTTTGGGTTTCCCACTGCCCCGAAATTCTTATTCTCATCAGAGCCAGGCCAGAGGGTATGCGGTCTTTCGGAGTATGTGCCAACATCTCATGCCCAGATGTGCCAACCTCGGTAGAGGTATAGATAGCCTCTTCGCCGATGCGATTCCAGCGGCTTGGAGCAAGCGCAGCGCCTACTCCTGATAGGTTTGCATATTTGGTTTTCGTGAGCCTGAAAAGTGTAAGCGGCTGATTGATCAAAAAGAAATTGTGATCGAGCGATTGGCTTTCAGATGTCAATTATAGACTCCATGCTCGATACGAATGAGCAATGGTTCAATTGACCTGAGGCTATACCCGTCCTTCTCTGCAACTTGAATAGGTACCTGTCCGTCAAGTTCCCTATTCGGAAGAGATAGCCAACGGGACGCCTTGAGTTCGTCTCCAAAAACATCGACTACGCGCGCGATAAGCGTGCGGTAACGCTTCATCCTCAGAGTTGGACTGGCAGAGCCCTTGTTTCGGCTCAATTCATCGAAATTGACCGGCTGGGATGGGGTAGGACGGATGCCTTTCCTCTCGAATTGTGGAAGACTGGCCATGCTCCATTATCTCACAATCTGAAAATATTAGACTCAATTATTGCCGTCCTCTCAGCTCGAACGCCATCGGCAGCAACTCCCGGAAGGCCATCACCCGCGCCCCATCTTCGGCGGCAAAGATCACCGGCGCATCGGGCAGGATGAACTCAGCCAGCATCTGGCGGCATGCTCCGCATGGCGGGCTCGCCGCCTCATTCAAGTTGGCGACGGCGACCGCCTCGATGCGAATCTTCGGCCCGAATTGGGAGACAGCTCTTGCCACCGCGGAACGCTCGGCGCAAATCGTCAATCCATAGCTCATGTTTTCCACGTTGCAGCCGGTAACGAATTCGCCACTTACAAGCCGCAACGCCGCCCCCACCCGAAAGCCGGAGTAGGGTGCGTACGCGTTGACCGCTGCTTCGCGCGCCATTTCAAGCAGGCTCGGCGGCGCGGCGTCGGTGGTTGTTTGCTCGTTCATGTGGCTCCCTTCCGTCATCGCTTCGTGAATCGAGCCTAAAACATCCCTGCGCCCGCTGTACAACAGCAGGGCCCAACCCCTCAGTCTCTGGCACCTCGGTCCCCAAATTGCCCCAGGAAACACCGTTCCTCAAGTTGGGCCTCTTCTTTCCGATAAAGGCCTTGAGTGCTTGCTGTGCCGGGAGATCAAACCCAGCCAGGCGGATGAGTGGGATGCGATGGATGAATTGACGAGGGAGTTCCTGATCGAGAGCCAGGAAGGCTTGGACCGCATGGAGCGGTGCTTGACCGACCTGGAAGAGCGGCCGCAGGATGCGGGACTCATTGGAGATATCTTCCGCTCGGTGCATACAATCAAAGGCACAACCGGATTTCTCGGCTTCAAGCGGCTGGAAAAGCTGGCTCACGCCGGTGAAAACCTGCTGGGTCTATTGCGCGAGAACAAGCTGACCGCCAACGAGCCAATCATTACCGGCCTTTTGCAATTGCTGGACGGCCTGCGCTCGATTCTCAAGACCATCGAGGCCCAGGATGCCGAAGGCGAGGGCGAGGATGTAGCCCTCATCGCGCGCCTGGAAGAGCTGCAACAGCCCGGCGAGGCACAGGTCAAGACCCAGACCAAAGCGGAGTCCAAGGTCAAGCAGCCAGCCCATGCCCGCGCCGGCGGACAAGCCGCAAAAGCCCCGCCGCCCACGCCAGCCGCGCCGCAACCTGCACCGTCCGCGCCGCCAGCCGCTGTGCCGGACCCAACCCCCGCGCAATCTGTCGAGTCCTATCAGGCCCCCGCGCCCAAGGAGCCGGAGGCTGAAGCCGCCCGCCCGCGCCTTCAGGGCAGCGCCGCTGAGAGTTCGCTGCGCGTCGATGTGACCGTATTGAACCGGATGATGAATCTGGTGGGCGAGCTTGTGCTGACCCGCAACCAGGTTCTGCAAGCCACATCCACCGATCCCAACATGACGCTGCTTTCGCGCCGTCTCGACATGGTCACCGCCGACCTGCGCGAGAGCGTAATGAAGGCGCGCATGCAGCCGGTGTCGAATATCTTCTCCAAGATGCCGCGCATTGTGCGCGATCTTTCGCAATCGCTGGGCCGCCGCGTGCGCCTCGAGGTCGAGGGCCAGGATACGGAACTCGACAAGAGCCTGCTTGAAGCCATCAAAGACCCGCTCACCCATGCGGTGAGAAACTCGCTCGACCATGGCATTGAGCCGCCCGATGTGCGCCAGGCCGCCGGCAAGAACCCCGAGGGAACGCTGAAGCTGCGCGCCGCGCAAGAGGGCAGCCACGTCATCATCGAGGTCTCGGACGACGGCGCCGGGATTGCCGTTGAAAAGGTGCGCCAAAAGGCCCTTGAGCGCGGCCTCATCACTCCGGAGCGCGCCGCCCACTTGGCTGAGCGCGAACTGCTGCAATTGATCTTCCTGCCCGGCTTCTCAACCGCCGCCGCAGTCACCAACGTCAGCGGCCGCGGCGTCGGCATGGATGTGGTGCGGACAAATGTGGAAAAGATCGGCGGCAAGGTCGAGATTGACTCCCGCACCGGCAAGGGCACCACGCTCCGACTGCGCATTCCGCTGACGCTGGCCATTATTCCCGCCCTGATCGTCCGCAGCGTCAACCAGAGTTTTGCGCTGCCGCAGGGCGCGCTGTCTGAGCTGGTTCATGTGCCGCCGGGCCAGGCCGCCACAGCCATCGAGTGGATTGAAAATGCGCCGCTCTACCGATTGCGCGGCAAGCTGCTGCCGCTGGTCTTTCTTGACCGGCTCCTGATGCCCGGCGTCGAGCACAAGATTGCCACCGAGCGCGACAATTTCATCGCGGTTCTGGACGCCGATGGCCGCCGCTTCGGACTGGTGGTCGATGGCCTCGCCGATCCGGAGGAAATCGTCGTCAAGCCGCTTTCCGCGGTTCTCAAGGACATAGGACTTTTCTCCGGCGCAACGGTGCTGGGCAACGCGGATCTGGCGCTGATTCTCGATCCTGGTTCGATCGCGTTGAAAACCGGCGTGACCATGCGCGAGGAAGAATCGTCGCAATTGGCCGATTCTGATACCGATGCCGGCAAGAGCCTGGAATATCTGTTGGTCGAAGCCGCCGGACGCCAGGCCGCCGTGCCGCTCACTGAAGTCTTGCGCATCGAGCAGCTTCCGCTTTCGCGCATCGAGTACATCGGCTATCGGCCAGTGCTCAACTTCGAGGGCCAGCTGCTGCCGGTGGAAGACTCGGGCGGCGTGCTGGCGGCGGCGCAAGCCGATCCCGAGGCGCAGATCATTGTGGTGGTCTGCCGCGAGGGCAATCGCCATGTCGGCATTGCCGTCTCGCATGTTCTGGACGTAGCGGCCGGCGGCGACCTCTTCGAGGCCGGCACGGCGCAGCGAACCGGCGGCGTCACGCTGCTGAGGGATCGCGTAACCGGGGTCGTCGATCTGGGCGGCGTTGCCCCGCTTCAGGCCGGTGAAGTTGCGGCCGCCGAGTGGAGTCATGTTGGGGAGGCAGTGGTATGAGCACAGCGGCAGTTGCAGTGCACCGCAAGGAGAAAGCAACGGCGGCCTTGGTGGAGATGTGTTCGGTGCGCCTGGGGTCAACGCTCTTTGGCGTTCCCATCACGCATATTCTGGAAATCGTCGGCTCGGCGCGGCCGCAGCCCGTGCCCCTGGCTCCGGTCTTTGTGGGCGGCCTGGTTCACTATCGCGGCGACGTTCTGACCACCGTCAGCCTGCGCCAGTTGCTGGGAATGCCGCCCAAGGAGGGGCCGCAAGACCTGCTGGTGCTGGAAAGTTCCGGTGGAAACTTCGGTTTGCTGGTCGATTCGGTGGGTGAGGTCCTGACCGTCTCATCGGCCGACCACGAGCCCAATCCCTCAATTCTGGACGAGCGCCGGAGAGCGTTATTTGCCGGCGCATACAAGCTCAAGGACAGCCTGATGGTCATGCTGGATCCCGAGCAGTTGGAACCGATGCGCCTGGGCGCAGTTTTGGCCGCCTAGCTCAAAGAGGCTCGGGGCACTCTCAGTTGGAGGTAACCATGCGAGCGTTGATTGTCGACGATTCTCGATTTGTAAGAGGGTTTCTGCGCGGTTTACTCGAAGAAAAGGGAATCGAGTGCGCGGAGGCGGCCGACGGTCAGGCCGGAATGGACCATCTGAACTCGGGCGTGCCCTTCGACCTTGCATTGGTGGACTGGAACATGCCGGTGATGAATGGGCTGGATATGCTCGTGCAGTTGCGCGCCGACGGCTTCAGCGAAATGAAAGTGATGATGGTGACCACCGAGGCCGAAAACGATTTCATTATTCGCGCCTTGGACGCGGGAGCCGACGAATACCTGATGAAGCCCTTCGACGACGAGGCTCTGACCGAAAAACTGGCCATGCTTGGTCTAGTGGAGGCTTGAGCGATGCCCTCCGGCCGGCGCACCCGGATCTTCATAGCGGACGACTCGGCAGTGGTGCGAAGCCTGCTGCGCTCGGTTGTCTGCGCCGAAGCCACATTGGAAGTGGCCGGGACGGCGGGAGATGGCGAGTCGGCGCTGAGCGCGATTGAAACGCTTCGTCCCGATCTGGTTTTGCTCGATGTGGAGATGCCGGTCATGGATGGGTTGGCCACACTCAGAAAGCTGCGCGCGCGGAGTCATAAAATGCCGGTCATCATGTGCAGTTCGCTCACCCAACGCGGAGCCAAAGTCACCATCGAGGCGCTGGCCTGCGGGGCCTCCGACTACGTCGCCAAGCCAACCGGACAAGCCAGCCGCGAAGCGGCCATCCAGGCACTCTCTCAGGAGTTGATCCCCAAGATTCAAGCGCTCACGGGCCAGCAGCCGCAGCCGGTCTTTCCCGCGTCGCCGCGCGTGCCGCTCTTCTCTCCCCTTGCGCCTCCGCCCCGGCAGCAGCCCATCTCGGCCACGCCCGCCGCGCTGGCCATCGGCGTCTCTACCGGCGGCCCCGCCGCGCTCGATATTCTGTTGCCCGCGCTGCCCGCGAATTTTCCGCTTCCGGTCTTTATCGTGCAGCACATGCCGGAAGTCTTTACCAAACTCTTTGCCGAGCGCCTCAATGGCCGCTGCCCTCTGCAAGTCCGCGAGGCCGCGGAAGGCGATCCGGTGCGCCCCGGCGTGGTCTACATCGCCAAAGGCAACTGGCACATGGAAGTTCTCAGCCCCTCGCGCGCCGGCTTGTCCGCCACCATGCACCTCAGTCAGGGGTGCCCGGAGAACCATTGCCGGCCCGCCGCCGACGTGCTCTTCCGCTCGGTGGCCGCGCAGTATGGCTCCGGTGTCCTCGCCGTCGTTCTCACCGGCATGGGCTCGGATGGAATGCTGGGCTGCCGCATCATTCGCGACCACGGCGGCTCCGTGCTGGCGCAGGATCAAGCCAGTAGCACCGTCTGGGGAATGCCCGGCGCCGTCTGCAATGCCGGTCTCGCCCAAAAAGTTCTCCCCCTCACCGCCATCGCCCCTGAAATCCTCCGGTTAGCCAGCCGCTCACACTCAGAAGCCCGCGAGCTTCGGGAACAGGTGGTCTAGCCATGCAAACCGCCTCCGCAGTCGATTACGCTTATCTGCGCCAACTCGTCTATGGTCTTTCGCAGAACGTCCTCGATCCCTCGCGCGATTACCTCTTCGAGACGCGTCTCACCAAGGTTCTGCGCAACCAGGGCATGACCCACTTGGAAGAACTCGTCCAGCATCTCAAAATCCGAAAGAATCCTCTCCTTGAACGGACTATCGCCGAAGCCATGACGATCAATGAAACCAGCTTCTTCCGAGACGGCCGCCCTTTTGAATTGCTGCGCACCGATCTGCTGCCCAAACTCATCGAGTCGCGCCGCCCCACCCGCAGCCTCCGCTTCTGGAGCGCAGCCTGCTCCACCGGCCAGGAAGGTTACAGCGTGGCTATGCTGCTTCATGAGCACTTTCCCCAGATCGCCGGCTGGAATATCTGCATCGAAGGCACGGATATTTGCGCCGAAGTCGTCGAGAAAGCGCAGTCCGGCGCCTACCATCGAATCGAGATCAACCGCGGCTTGCCCGCGCGCTTCGTCGTCCGCTACTTCGATCACGCCGGCGAAGACTGGACCGTCAAGCCCGAGCTGCAAAAGCTCTGCAACTTTCGCCAGGCCAATCTCTGCTCGGTCCCGCTCCCCTTCAGTCGCGTTGATGACCGCTTTGACGTCATCTTCCTGCGCAATGTGATGCTCTACTTCTCGCAGGAAACGCGCAAGACACTACTCGCCGGCATTCACAAAGTTCTTGCGCCGGACGGCATCCTCTTCCTCGGCTCCAGCGAGCAGCCCGCCGATCCCACCATTTGGACCCCGGTCCTGGCCGGCGGCACCTGCCACTTCCGGCCGCGCTAGTGGCATGACTCGGTAATCCGCGGCACAACATCGGCTGTCATCCGGTGCATCTCGGCTCTCATAGCGAGTTGCCCGGAATTGAATCAATAACAAATGCTCCGTGCTCCATCCATTCCGCGTTTTTTTGCGGAATGGGTGGGATAGCTCAAACCTCAATCCGAACCCTGTTCATCGGGAGCCAACGGGGCCGCGAATGCTAGCATCATAAATAGAAAGATCATCTAAATATGCCCGATTCCTCTCTATCTTCAGCATGCACTCCGCGTGTTCGTTTTGCCCCTTCGCCCACCGGCTATCTGCATGTCGGCGGCGCGCGCACCTTTATCTTTAATTGGCTCTACGCCCGTCATAATCACGGAACCCTGGTTCTGCGTCTCGACGATACCGATGTCGAGCGCAACACCGAGGCCAGCGTGCAATCCATCTTCGAAGGCCTGCGCTGGCTGGGTCTGGACTGGGACGAGGAGTACAAGCAATCCGAGCGTCTGGCCCTGCATCGCCAGGCCGCCGAAGCAATCTTCGCCAAGGGCCTTGCCTATCGCGACTTCACCCCCGCCCATGCGGCTGAGGGCGAGCAATCCAGCGCGCAAGGCGCATGGCTCTTCAATCCCGGCATGAGAGAGCTCTCTCGCGAAGACTCTGACCGCCGCGCCGCCGCCGGTGAGCCGTTCGCCCTGCGCTATCGTGTGCCTCGCGGCCAAAACCGCGCCCTCAGCTTTACCGACGGCGTATACGGCGAGCAGTCCAAGCAAACCGACGAGGTGGAAGACTTCGCTCTTTTGCGGTCAGACCGTATGCCAACCTACCACTTGGCCTCGTGCGTCGACGACGCCGATCTGCGCATCAGCCACATCATCCGCGGCCAGGATCACCTCAGCAATACCTTCAAGCACCTGCTGATCTTTGAAGCGTTGGGCGTAGATTCGCCTACCTTCGCGCACCTGCCTCTGCTCGTCGCTCCCGATGGAGCCAAGCTCTCCAAGCGCAAGCACGGCCCCGTCGTCAGCGTCACCACCTATCGCGACGCCGGCTTCCTGCCCCAGGCCTACATCAACTTTCTTTGCCTTCTTGGCTGGTCTCCCAAGAACGACCGCGAGTTCATGGCGATCGATGAGATTCGCGAAGCCTTCACCCTGGAAGCCGTCAACCGCGCCAACGCCGTCATCAACTTTACGGAAGAAGATCCATTCGACCCCAAGGCCGTCTGGCTCAACGCCGAGCACATCCGCGCCCTTGGCGTCGAGGAACTCAGCCGCCAGCTTCAGCCCTTCTTCGCGCAGGCCGGCTTCGACGCCACGCCTGAAAAAATCCTCGCCGTCGCCCCGCTTATCCGCGAGCGCATCAAGCTGCTCAGTGAAGCTCCCGCCGCCGCCGATTTCTTCTTCCTCAAAGAACTAGCGCCCTATGACCCCGCCGAACTGATCCCACCCAAGGGCGGTGATGCGGCCATGGCTCTCCGTGTCCTGAAGCACGCGCAAGAAGTCCTGGCCTCAACGAACTTCGATCACGATTCGCTTGATCAAGCTCTCCGTGCCGCCGCTACGCATCTGGGGTTGAAGGCCGGGCAGGCCTTTCAGCCCATAAGGGTCGCCGTCTGCGGGCGCAAAAACGCCCCGCCGCTCTTTGAAACTCTGGTAGTCCTTGGTCGCGAAACGTGCCTCGCCCGCCTCCGCCAAGCCGAAGCCAGCCTGCCATCGCTTGGCTGAATACTGACCATCGGTACTACCAAATTCGATTCAGGCCACGAAGCGTCAGGGCACGACTTCAGTCGTGCCGAAAGATGTCCCTATAGTTTGTGGGCTTCAGCCCCTGTGTGTTTCTGCTTCTTCAAGTATGCCGTTCCAAACGGATACTCGTCTGGCCTGTTCGCCAAACCTGCTTTCACCGGATTGTGTTCGATGTACTCCCGATGCTGCTGAAAACTCCTGTCATCAAGGATGCGCGCATCCGAGTACCCGCGTTGCCAAACCTCGCCGCGAAAACCAAGTTCCTTGTTGGCGCGAAAGGAGAAACCGCCTTTGATCAACTGCATCGCCTTCTCAAGACTTATCTCGCCTGGAAGGGTCATCAGGACGTGGATATGATTGGGCATGAGTACGAAGTCGTGAACAGTCATTTTCTCTGCGCGCATATAGCTTCGAAGAACTTCGATAAAGAGAGCCGCCATGCGATCCGTCTGGAATAGCGATCTTGCGCCTGCTGTTCGAGTAGTGACAAAGAACGTGCGTGGGCTGTATGAAGCGCGTGATGGGTCCGAAGGCCGGGAAGGGATCGACATCGCAGGGGCTAAGGCCCTCCACTCTCAGGGCGCTGGCGGCACGGCTGAAGCCGTGCCCTGACGCTTCGAGGCCTACTTGAATTTTGTTTGGCAGCCTACCGCGCGCCCCAGGCCTGAAAATCCAGACCTGGGGCAACTGCGCGACTCGACAAACTTCATCCTCCAACGGCTTAGTTGGACGTCGTATAAGTCACCTGCGTGATGCTGTTGCAATTCGTGCCGCAACTGCTCGGTAACGTAAATGAGTAGATGCGCCCGTTGTTGATCAATGCGCCGCTGACATCCAGAACCTGAATCTGATACTGATTGCCGGCGGTGACGGTGGGCAGAATCGTGTAGACGCTGCCGTTGTCGGAGACCATGGTGCCCGTCGCCCAGGCGCCATTGGTGTAGTAGTTCACGCCGTGCAGCCCGTTTTGAAGGTGAGTCAAGATCACCTGGGTACTGTATGCCCCAGAGCCTTGATTCACGTAGATATTGATGTCGCCCGTGTAGTTCGGCGCCTCCTCGAAGTACCAGATCAGTTGCCGGTTGCTCCAGTTCTCAAACAAATCGCCCACCGCTACGCCGTTCAGCAGGAAATCGTCGATCACGTTCTGATTCAGATCCAGATGATACGGATCGTCGCGGCACCACGAGTTGCCGTCCTGGCAGCTATCCTGCACCACCATGTCCAGCTCGGCGCCGTTGAACTGATCCGCAACCCAATCGGCGTCGTCGCGGCAGAATGGTTCGTCCGCTGTGCCGTCGTTCGTGCCCTCGCAGGCGTTGCCCATCGTGACATGCAGATAGCGGCCGCAATTCAGTCCGTTGTTGAATAAGCCAATGTCGCCTAAATATGGCGCGACGATCGGCCTGGCAAGAGTCAGCGTATAGTTGCCCGGATCGTTCTGCACGTTGAGTGCAACATAATTCTGCGTGTCCTGTATGTTGCCGGGGACGCCGCAGCCGCCCGCATTGTTGCCTGTGCCGCCAAAGTGGGTCGCATTCCCGTTGAAGATGGTCGGCGAAGGCGTTGTCGCCGCGATCGCAAACGGCAACGCGTTGCTCGTGACGCCGTTCACAACCGCCGTAACGTTGACCGTTCCAGCCGCCAGGCTCGGAACCGTGACTTCGATTGCGTCCACAGCCCACCAAATTACCGTCGCCGCGGTTGTGCCAAAGTAAATCTCGCTCGATCCTTGCGTCGCGCCAAACGAGTTGCCGCTGCCGCTCGGCATGATCGTCACCGTGCTCCCAGCGGTGGCTGAAACGGGACTGATCCAGACGATGCTCAGCGCCGGACCGGCGCTCACGTTCAACGTAAAGTTCACCCCAGCCGAAAAACTGCCTGAGGTTGTGGTTCCCTCGATGGTCACCGGATACGAGCCTGGCGTCACCGTCGTTCCCACGGCCAGCGACAGCAGTGTTGTCGTGGATGTTGTGCTGGGACTGAAGTTCGGTGTCACCCCGGTTGGCAATCCGCTGATGTTGAACCCAACAGCCCCGGTATATCCGTTCAGGTCGTGAACCGTCACGATGTCGGCTACTCCAGTGTTCTGCTGCACGTTCAGCGTAGTCGATGCCACCGACAGCGAAAAACTGCTCGCCGTCGCGTTGCCGATCACCACCTGAAAACCAACAGTCTGCGAAAGCGTGCCGTATGTTCCGGAGATCGAAGCATTGTAAGTGCCCAGCGTGGCAGTGCTGCTGGCGGTCAGAGTAAGCGTGCTCGAATTCGTTGTTGGATTGACGCTCCAGGAACTGGTCACGCTGCTGGGCAAACCTGAGACGGCCAGAGTTACGCTCCCCGTGAATCCGCTCACCGGCGTCACAAGTATCGAGTCGGTTGCCGTCGAGCCCGCGACCACGGTGATCTGCGATAGCGCGGACGAAATAGTAAAGCTCCCCGTCGAGGCCTTCGTCACGGTGAGGGAGATCGTGGTGATTTCGACCAGCGCGCTGGAGGTTCCGGTTATGGTGACCGTTGATGTTCCAACAGTGGCCGTGCTGCTAGCCGTCAGTGTGAGTACGCTGGTGCTGGTGGTGGGATTGGTGGCGAATGCGGCGGTTACGCCGGTCGGCAGGCCGCTGGCCGCAAGCGTTGTGCTGCCGATGAAGCAGCCTACATCGCCCACCGTGATCGTATCGGCGCCGCTGCTCCCTTGCGCAATCGACAAAGCCGACGCCGAAGCTGTAAGCGTGAAGCTTTGAGCCGCCGCCGTCACCGTGATCGTGATCGTGGTGGTTGCGGTCAATGTGCCGGATGTCCCGGTGATGGTAACCGTCGAGCTTCCTACCGCGGCAGTGCTGCTGGCTGTGAATGTAAGTACGCTGCTCGTGGTGGTGGGGTTGGTCCCATAGCTCACAGTTACCCCGCTGGGCAGGCCCGTGGCGACGAGCAATACAGTACCGGTGAACGGACTCACATCGGTTACGGTGATGGTGTCTGTGCCGCTGCCGCAGCCAAGAGATAATGCCACAGAGGCCGCCGAAGGCTTGATCGTGAAGCTGCCCGTCGACGTGACTGTTACCAGGATCGTGGCCGTCCCGGTGGTGGTCCCCGAGGTTCCAGTCACAGTAACCGTGTAAGTTCCCGGGGTGGCCGTGCTGCTGGCCTTGATCGTCAGCGTGTTGCCACTGAAGGTGACCGTAACTCCAGAGTAAGAGCTGGAGGCGGTAAGAGTTACCGTGCCCGTAAAGCCGCCCGTGTCGGCAATCGCGAGTGCAACCGTGCAACTCGCGCCCTGGGCAATGGTGCAATTGGTCGGCGAGGGAGTCAGCGTGAAGCCCGGCTTCGCGGTAACCGTGAGGGCGATAGTCGTTGTCGCCGTCAATGTGCCGGAGGTTCCGGTAATGGTAATCGAAGTTGTCGCGGCCGCTGCCGTGCTGGCAACCGTGAACGTGAGCACGCTGGTGCTCGTGGTGGGATTAGTGCCGTAGGCCACGGTTACGCCGGCCGGCAGACCAGAAGCCGCCAGAGTTACGCTGCCGGTGAATGGGCTTACATCGGTCACTGTGATCGTGTCTGTGCCCGTAGCGCCTTGAGCGATCGACAAAGTGGCCGCCGAAGGCTTGATCGTGAAGCTTCCCGTCGACGAGATCGTCACTGCAATCGAGGTCGTCGCGGTGGTGCTGCCCGAGGTTCCGGTCACGTTGATGGTGCCCGTTCCGGTCGCCGTGCTGCTGGCTTTGATCGTCAACGTCGTGCCGCTGACCGTGACAGTAACTCCAGAATTAGTACTGGTCGCGGCCAGGGTTACCGTGCCGGTGAAACCGCCAGTATCGGTGACTGTGATGGCATCCGTGACGCTACCGCTGTCGGCGAGCGTCTCAGAGGCCGCCGAAGGCGTCAGCGTAAACCCAGGCTTGGCTGTGACCGTGAGAGAGATCGTGGTCGTCGCGGTCGTGCTCCCGGAGGTTCCGGTGATCGTTACTGTGGACGTGCCAACCGTGGCCGTGCTGCTGGCCGTAAAGGTGACCACACTCGTCGAAGTAGTAGGATTGGTGCCGAAGCTGGCAGTTACGCCACTGGGCAGTCCGCTAGCGGTCAAAGTGACCGGGCTCACATCCGTAACCGTAATCGTATCGGTGCCGGTGGCGCCCTGGACGATCGATAATGTGGCTGCCGAAGGCTTCAGCGTGAAGCTGCCTCCGCCGCCCGGCGCTACGCCGTTCACGGAGCAGGCCGTGCCGCTCAACGAGAAGGCCGTCGGCACGGCGTTCGTGCTTCCGTTCCAGGCGCCGTTGAATCCTATGCCAGTTACGGTGCCGCCTGCGGCTATGCTGCCGTTGTAACTCTCATTGGCCACCGTGACATTCGCGCCGCTCTGGCTTTCAACGCCGTTCCAGAGCGACGAAATCGTCTGCCCGTTGGCGAAGGCCCAGGTCAGCGACCAGGTCGTGATAGCGGTCGTGCCCGTGTTCTGGATAGAAATGGTAGCGCCAAAGGCGCTGGCGTTTTGCGGCTGAATCGCGTAAAGAATGTTGCACGCGGTCGGTGCCGCCACGGCACTTGACGCAAATACGGTTAGCAGCAGGGCCGCGAGCACGGTCAAGCACCCGCTAACGCGCCGACGGATACCCGCCAACAGAAATGGCGGGCAAACAGGGGGATTCAATTGCATGGTATTCCTTTCTTCAATGCGACGATTTTGGAGACTGGGAGATCCCTGGAGCGGGAGTAGGATAGTAAGGATGTGGACCGGAATAAGCCTTAAAAATGTCTTGCGAATTAAAGCCGGGCCGTCTTTCGGCATCCGGCATAAATACATCCCTGGCGGATAGAAGGTTATTCCGCTCCCATTGCGATTGTCAAACGGAGAAAATCTCTCCCGCGCCCCAAACGCCCTCTGCGGACGCAAAGTGCCTCCCCGCTCAAGTGAAATCCCGGCTGACAGATGGCACTCTTACAATCTTGTTTCGATTCCGCGGATCGTCGCGGAAGAGAGTCGTTGTTCCTGGGACAGAAACTGCATTGATTCAATTTGGATTGCCGGAATCTATGCCCCGCCTTGGTAGTGGCTCAGTCTGAATTCACTGGTGGATTACGCATCACGGTAAACCTGTCCTCTCGAAGCGATCTCAGCAACGACGAGAACATTCTTGTCTTTGAATATTTGCAGTAGGATTCTGTATTTGCCCACGCGGGCTGATCGTTTTTCTGAACCTTCAAGGGGATATGAATTCTTAGGGTCCAAGTAATCAGCCGCGACTTCGGCCACTTTTTCATGGACTCGTCTCTTTGTGGCGACATCAAGATTTTTAAGGTAGTTCGCGGGTTGTTTGGAGTACCTGACCTCTAACGGCATACCTCACTCGCTGGTACAGTCTCCCCGTTCTCGAATTCTGTCCGAGCAGTCGCAAACGCATCCTTGAAATCTGGATTAAGCGAATCTTGCAACCAAATTGCCAATTCTTCCACTTTGTCAGCATTTCGACGCAGATTGCCAAGTCCGGTTGCTAACCGCGACATGTTAGTTAGCCGATAACGCACGCAGTGCTGATGGATATTGTCCAAAAGCTCAAATAAGTTGATCAGATCATTGATAGCTTTCTCGATACGAGCGCGATTGACAGGCTCATTCTTCGACTTGCCACTCTCAGCATCGCGGATGGCGGTTTCAATTTTACCGAAGAAGGATTCTAGACTCCGGTTGGTTTTCCAGAAAAAAGCTGCGATCGTCAACTGGGCAGCTTGGTTAGAAATGGCCGCCTTCAGACGCGACGAAATAGATAGTGAGCCGTACAATTCGGCATTCCAAATGTCTGTTCCAATGAATGCTGTGACAGTTAGAGCCATATTCTTCACTATCCTCTCTGGCAAATCGCTTCAAGTGCCTGCTGTTTTGTTCCATCGTGCACTGTTCGCCGTCTTGGCAATCTTTAGATGACTTTCCGCGCTGATTGATATCGCACCTGCTGGATCAGCCGTGAGCCCACCCTTGCAATCTGATTCTTTTCGTTGTTCGGGCCAGATAGGTTCCGTAGCTGCCGCCTGTACCATACGGAATGCCACCAGATTCATGTCCAGACACTCGCAACACCTGTTAGACGCACCAAGAGCAGCTAGAGTTTGATCATACCGTGTAGGCTACGCCTTCTTCCCATAATGCGCGGCAAGAGAGCAAGAAAACCCAGAACCTCGGTAATGTGCGGAGCCTAACAACGGCTGAAGATCATTGTCAAGAGGAAACAAACAAGATGCTTGACACCTTTCTTTACGCAAGCCTGAGTATCAATATGAACCTGCAAGAAATACGATTACCAGACAACCTGTGGATCTCGGCTAAGCATTGAAGCGGTTTTGCAGATAATTACCATCGCTGCGCCCACAATAGAGGTATGTGCTCATATTTTGGCCAACCGGAAAGTTACGGCCACAATATGCCGGAGCCGCGAACCATCGGATCAGAGAAATCGCCAAGCTCATCCCACCTGCCAATCCTGAATTTTTCTCCACTATTTGCAGATAATTTCCCACCAAGCGAGCAGAATGAAAAGGGGCGGCTCCATCCACCCTCCGATCGCCGGCTCCAAAACCGCCTTTTTGAACCGAAACCCCCACCCCCCCTACCTTGTTTTCCCAATCCTGAAGTCCTAATTTCCAAGCTAAAATACATAAATACAATATCTTGCATCGCGCGACCCAGTAACCAAAAGGTAAACATGAAAGCCGGTTTTTGCCCATTTTTCGGCCCCTTTTTGACCGAGGAAGGCGGAAATCAGCCCAATAGATCCAACTTTTTGGCCTCTAGCTCAATTCGCAGCCACTCGGTTAACATCCCTGATCGATCTTCCTATTCGCGGCGCGTTCTTCCATCTTCATTCGCGCGTGCTTCAGTTCCTTGCAACCTCGTGTCCGCTCTGGAAAAAATTTATAATGTCTTAGCCATGACCAACGTAAATCCGGAAAGCCAAGCCGCCGCCGCAACTCCCTCCAACTTCCTCCGCGACATCATCGCCGAGGATGTGCGCACCAAAAAATACGGCGACGCCGTCGTCCAGACCCGCTTTCCTCCCGAGCCAAACGGCTACCTTCACATCGGCCACGCCAAGGCCATCTGCATCGACTTTGGTCTCGCCGACGAGTTCGGCGGCAAAACCAACCTGCGCTTCGACGACACCAACCCCGAAAAAGAAGAGCAGGAGTACGTCGATTCCATCATGGAAGACGTGCGCTGGCTCGGCTTCGATTGGGAGCGTCTCTGCTATGCTTCGGATTACTTTGGCCAGCTTTATCTGTGGGCCATCCAGCTCATCAAGGCCGGCAAAGCGTATGTGGACGACCTCACCGCAGACGAGATCCGCCAGCATCGCGGCACACTCACCGAACCCGGCAAAGACAGTCCGTATCGTAGCCGCTCCATCGAGGAAAATCTCGACCTCTTCACCCGCATGAAAGCCGGCGAATTTCCCGACGGCAGCCGCGTGCTCCGCGCCAAAATCGACATGAGTTCGCCCAACCTCAACATGCGCGACCCAGTCATGTACCGCATCCTACATGCCACGCACCAGCGCACAGGCAGCGAGTGGTGCATCTATCCCATGTACGATTACGCCCACGGCCAGTCCGACTCCATCGAGCGCGTCACTCACTCCATGTGCACCCTCGAGTTCACAGACCATCAGCCACTCTATCGCTGGTACATCGAGCAGTTAGGCATCTTCCCCACGCAGCAGATTGAATTCGACCGCCTCAACATCACCTACACCATGCTCAGCAAACGCAAGCTGCTCCAACTGGTGCAGGAGAAGCGCGTCAGCGGCTGGGACGATCCCCGCATGCCCACTCTCTGCGGGATTCGCCGCCTCGGTTTTACTCCCGAGGCTATTCGCGCCTTTGTCGCCGCCAGCGGCGTTTCGCGCACCAACGGCAGTACGGATATAGAAATGCTCCAGCACTTTCAGCGCGACGACCTCAATCGCCGCGCCAGCCGCGCCATGGCCGTCCTCAATCCCCTCAAGCTGGTCATCGATAACTATCCAGCAGGCAAGTCGGAGTTCGTCGAGGTAGCTAACAATCCCGAGGATCCCAGCGCAGGCACGCGCCAGGTTCCATTCTCTGGCGAAATCTATATCGAGCAGGACGACTTCCGTGAAGTTCCTCCGCCCAAGTACTATCGCCTTTCGCCCGGCAAAGAAGTGCGCCTCCGCAACGCCTATTTCGTAACAGCGCACAGCGTCGTCAAAGACGCAGCCGGAGAAATTGTCGAGGTGCACTGCACTTACGATCCCGCCAGTCGCGGCGGCAACTCGCCCGACGGCCGCAAGGTCAAATCCACCATGCATTGGGTCTCTTCCGCCCACGCCATCTCAGCCGAGATTCGTCTCTTTGATAATCTCTTCGCCAAGGCCGATCCCTACGACTTCGAAGACGCCCCCGAAGGCCAACCGAGTCACGACGTCCTAGACAATCTAAACCCCAACTCGCTTCAGATCCTGACCGGAGCCAAGCTTGAGCCATCTCTAGCCAGCGCCCAACTAGAAGACCGCTTCCAATTCGAGCGCGTAGGCTACTTCTGCCTCGACCCAGATAGCACTCCCGGCAACCTGGTCTTCAACCGCACTCTCCCGCTAAAAGACTCCTGGGCCAAGATCGAGAAGAAATCAGGAGCCTAGCCACCTGCGATAGGGCAGAAGCTCGCCGGTTGCTCGCATGAGGCGGGTTGCGCAACATTAATACGTAGATAATATTGGGTGCCTCATCCATTCCGCAGCCTCATCACGGAATGGATGGGATAGCTTTAATCTCAATCCGCATCTTTCCTCACGCTGATTCCGAACCGCTGGCCTCTATCGCGTGACCTGAGGAACCTCATTTTTCTTCACATACCTTGCCGATAATTTTCTATCCCCGGAGCACAATAGAAACAGCATCGAACCCAAGGCCCAAATGACCGCCGTTCAACCCCAGCCCGCGCAACCTCACTCCCAAAGCCCTACACCCAGACCTCTGTTTTCCGCCCCATCTTCCCCATCCCTTCGCCAAAAATCGCCCGACCCCCACCCCCCCCTACCCTGTAGAGCCCTATTTCCAACCCCTCCGTATCAACTAAACATCAAGCAATCAATAACATAAGATTTTTCCCTGTTAATTAAGTAGTAACTGCTAACCCTCGTTT
>JBEKDN010000034.1:0-25068 GCA_050014335.1 Occallatibacter sp.
GAGCAGGGGACTCGATGGCAGGGTTAGGGCGCGGGGGTACGAGGACGCTGGCTGTGGCCGTGCTGCTTGTGGCTGCGGGTTGGTGGGCGTTTGCCCAATCGGCGGAGAATGTGCGCGGATCGCTCAGCGGCCGGTTGACTGACTTGCACTCCAGAACGCTGGAAGGCGTGGCCCTTGTGCTGCGCAACCAAGCTACCGGGGTTGAGGCGCACACAATAACCGCAAAAAATGGGGTCTACCGATTTACTGAGCTTGCGTCCGGCACTTACACGCTTGCTGCGGAGAGCCCGCTGCTGGGACACGGTGAGCTGGAAGAAATCGAGGTAAACGCCGGACACGAAACTCGGGTGCAGACGGCAATGGAATTTGCGCCGGAGCCGCCGAAGACGGAGTTGGCAGGTGCGATTCCGCGTAAGAATCCCGTTGAGATGAAAGTGCCACTAGACTCCGCACCGCTTGTGCGGGGGATAATACCATCGCCACCTTTGGGAGGAAATCCTCACTCCGAGGCCAGGAAGGCTCCGCCGCCTGTCGAGGGGCGCATCTCCAAAGTCAGGGAAACGAAGGCTGAACAGGAAACAAAGCCTAAACCGGAATCGAAGGCCGCGGAACCGGTTTCTGTGCATCCTGTCGTGGCGGTTTCCCAGGTTACAGAGCCGAAACCTGTGCCTCCCTCTTCCGGAGCTGCGGCATCGACTAACACTGCAATCGCAGCGGCACAACCCGCGTTGCACCCTGATACAAAGTCTTCAGCAGATTCTGATACAAAGCCGTTGGCCAAGCTCGGCACAACTCTGCCCGTAAAGCCTGTTGCAACCCAGCTAGCTAAGCCCGCTACATCACTGCTGGTTAAGCCTGCCACAATCCTGCCGCCTACGCCTGAAGTAATGCCTGTCGCCTCGCCCGTTCAATCGGTTTCCGCGCGGAGTACGCCAGCGGCACAGTCGATTACATCAACACTGAGCGAAAAGGAATTGCAAGCGCTGCCGATACCTGGACGCCGCTGGCAGGATTTTGTGCAGGATAATGCGCCGGCATCGGTCACGCCGGCTGGTGGGCAAGGTCCTATTTCAATTGGGGGATCGGGGAGGCAGGCCGAAGTTGCGGTGGATGGAGTGAGTCGTGAATTGGGTTTTGGCTCGACGAACAACTCGGGGCAGGCCTCCGGCGGACGAGGAGGGTTAGGGCAGAGCGAAGATCCGGCGGGCATGGCGCAAGTAGGCGCTGGCGGGCATGGATTCGCCTTGAGCGAGGTGGCGATCCGCGAGGTGCAGTCGGCGGCCAACGGTGTGGAGGCCCGAGCGTCAGGCGGGCGCATCAACGCCGAGACCGAGCATGGCGGAGATACGCTGCATGGGCAAGGATTCGTCTTTGACCGGCAGAATGCGTGGGGCGCCAAGAATCCATTTACGCAGTGGATCAAGGAAACCGCGCCAGCCGTGCTGAACTACGATCCATCGGGGTCTCAGCTATCGGTTCCAATCTTTGGCAACGGCTTGAACGGGAAGCCGGAGTCCTACACCCCCGGCGATCGCGAGACGACCTTTGGCATTGGCTTGGGAGATCGCATCCGGCGGAAGAAGCTCTTCTGGTTTGCGGCATTGGACGGCCTTAGCCGAGACGATGCAGGGGTGAGCACGGTGAAACATCCCTACCTTTGCGAGCATTCTAACGCAAACGGCCAGTGTACCTACGCAGCGGGGTTCTTTGAACAACCAACAGCCGATCAGTTGAATGTATTGTGCGCCCAGCTGGACCTGACGTTGCCAGGTGAATCTGCTTGTTCCAACGGCTTGGTCCAAGGACTGGTGGCCTACTCGTCGATGCTGGAAACTCTCGCCGGCTTACTAGGTCCAGCCGCGCGCACGGCCATGCAGGGTACCGGTTTTACGCGCCTTGATTGGCAACTGGCGGAGCGCTATCGGCTTACATTGGAGGGGATCGGCGCCGACTGGAATTCGCCGGGCGGTGGATTGACCCGTGTCGAGGAGACCTACGGCAATCACAGCTTCGGGTCCAGCGAAGCCAACGAGGAGTGGTTGCTGGGCCGCTGGGAGGCTTTTGTGACGCCAAACCTCCTCTCCGTGACGCAGTTTTCGCTTGGACACGCGCTGCAGCAGGCGCGGCCAGCTACGCCTTCGACCTACGAGAAGACGCTGCTCGCTGGCAACGCCTGGGGTCAGTTGCCTGAAATTGTGGTGGACAACCGCTACGGCTTCACCATCGGCAATCCGTCGCGCTTTGGCAAAGGAAGTTATCCGGATGAGCGGCTCTACCAACTGCGGCAAACAGTGGACTGGGTGCGCGGCAAGCTGCTGGTAAAAGCCGGCTTCGACATCGACCATAGCTTTGACGCGACCAGTCTGCTGCGTAATCAAACGGGGACGTATACCTACTCCAAGGTAGAGAATTTTGTCACAGACGCGCTGGTCTTTTCCAATTATGGATTGGGCGACGCGCTGGACCCCGACAACCAGCACAACTGCGATGAGACGGGCAAGGTCTGGCGCGATTCGGCAGGCGGGCTGCGCGGTCTGGGCTATCTGCCGTGTTACGCCTACTACTCGCAGACCATCGGTCCTGCAGACTGGCACTTGAGCACGAACGACTGGGCCGGCTACGCGACGGCGCAGTGGCAGGCGGCCAAGATGTTGGTTGTCTCGGGCGGTTTGCGCTGGGAGCGGGAGCAGTTACCGCCGCCGATCTCCGCGCTTTGGCCGCCACCGATTGCACCGAACTCACCGCCCGGGACCTTGCCAACTAAGGGTCTACCGAGCCTGGGAAATAATTGGGGTCCGCGAGTGAGCGTGACCGTGGGAACCGGTGAGCACCACTGGCCGCTGCTTCGGTTGGGCTACGGAATGTTCTTTGAGCGCACGGAGAACGCCGCGTTGCAAACCGCGCTGACGCAGACCGGCTCGCCAAAGGGAGACTTGAGTTTTTTCATGCGGCCCACCGACAATCTAAATGCCGGCGGTGCTCCGCCGTTTCCTTACGTTCTGCAGGGAGAACCCACAACCGCAGTCAAGCCTGGAGCGGTCGAGTTTGCGCCAAACTTCCGTCAGTCAGAAGTGCATCAGGCGGTCGCCAGTATCGAAGAGAGGCTGCCCAACCATGTGGAATTGACTGCCAGCGCGATGGTGAGCCTGGGCCGGCGGCTGCCCATTTCGATCGACACCAATCTCGACACTCCAACCGCCGCGCAATCCATTACATACAACGTTTGCGACCAGACGGCGACCGGCTCAGCGTGTGCCTTTACTGGCGCGGGGCCGATCAAGACGCCACAGATCACTGTTCCGTTTTACGCTGACTGGCCAACGCCGGCCGGAGTTCTTGGGCGACCCAACCCGGGCTACCAGCAGATTGCGCAGATCATGAGCCGGGCCAACTCGACCTATGAAGCTGGCGTAGTGCGTATCTCTCGCTATGGGCGACGCGGGCTGAGTCTGCACGCTCACTATACCTACTCCCACGCGATGGACTGGAATCCGAATGAGAGCTCTCAGGTGGCCGGCAACGACGTGCTGGATCAGGCCCACTTCAATCTTGAGTACGGCACAAGCAATTTGGATATGCGCCACTCGGCGGGTGCGATGGCGATCTATGAACCGCACTGGAAGCTGCGTGGCTGGGCAGGGAAGCTCGGCAATGGCTGGATGGCAGCGGGCGTTGGCCAATTCCATAGCGGACTACCGTACACAATGCGCACTTCAGGATCGCTGGCCGAAGAGTTCGATGTGACAAGCGGCGAGGCTATCGTGGGTCTAGGGCCGGGAATCAACGGCTCCGGCGGCGACAACAGAATCTATGGAGTTGGAACCGGCGGCATTGTTTACAACTTTGGCCGCAACACCTTCCGCTATCCCTCAACGTGGAAGGCAGACATGCGGCTAGGCAAGCGCATCGAGCTAGGGCACATGCGTGAGCTGGAGTTGCTGGCCGAAAGCTTCAACCTGCTGAATCACCAGAATGTGACGGAACTGGAGACGACAGGCTATTTTATTGAAACCGGAAGCGCTTCAAGCCCGCCGACGTTGAATTATCTCACCGGCTTAAAGGCCAGCACGACCGCCTTTGGCCAGCCGCTGAACGTGAATGCGACAAACTTTTATCGCGAGCGGGAAATTCAGTTGGGGCTGCGGCTGCGTTTCTGACGGGTTGAGGTATCTCATATAACTACGAAAAAGACAAAAATTAGCTCCATTTAATGAAAGCCCAATTCATTGCAGTGCATGGATGGCCGATGAACTTAAGGAATAAGGTCTGCGCGCAGTTCCGGAGCAACCATCGCCTCGATAGGGTTGCAACGTGCGCCGCGCGCTTGCGGGAGGCTGGCCTAAGCCGTGGATGAATCCGTCCGGCTGGGCGATCGATAGGCATGAGTACAACATTGGCCATTAGCGGACAGGGCGAGGACCGCGGCAGGGCTGCGCGCTATCGGGACCGGCGCGACTACGAGCGCTACGAGGTCAACACACCCGGAGGCTGTCTCAACTACAAGGGCGTTCGATTCCCCTGCCTGATTGTCGATGTGAGCCTGAGTGGTTGCTGCGTTCGCAGCGAAATTCCCTTTCTCCCCGGCGCGTTGGCGAATGTAGAGGTGGTGCTTCCGATTCATGGAATGCTTTTGCGCATGGTTGGCACCACACAATGGGTGACGCGCGAAAACCTGATCGGCATTCGTTTTTTGCATGGCAGTTCGCGGGCTAAGAATCAGCTTGCCGGCCTGCTTACCTGCCTGGTGGACAAGAGCGCAGCGGACGCGGTTCGAGCCGCCTTGGTTCACGACGCGGCCGCAAAAACATCCGGCCCAGCGTTGGCACTGGAGATTCCCGAAGACTTGCTCCTGAGTCTCAACCAGCCCGAGCCGCCGCCGCAGCAAGTGGTTGAAGCGGAAGATCCGGAGCCCGAGCCGCCAACAGGAGAGCCCAACTCGGACAGCAGCGACAACAGCATGGGCCTGGGCGAGACAGAAGATTGGCCGGCCGCGCTGCAACTTTTGAAGGACGGCTCTCATGTGAGCGGGTCGATTGTCGGTCTGAGCCAGGAGGGCTGCAAAATGCGGACCGCTCTGCCCTTCATGTCTGGAATTCACGTGCGCGTGGAGGTGGAGTTTCAGATGTGCGGGCTGCACTTCCGGCTGATGGGCGTTGTGGAAAATCTGCGCGGCAAGAACACGCTCGAAATCCGCTTTCTCGAAATGAGCCGGCGCAAGCGGGATGAAATTGAGGAACTGATGACCGAACTGAAGGAAACAGCGAAGAAACGTCCCTGAGCGCTTGCAAACAAGTATTGCGTAGACAGTCGGGCAACTGCTAGCTTGGGCGCGCGATCAAGCCCGGAAATTGGCAAATCTCCGGGCTGGCTGCATCCAATCCTAGTTGGTTGACGCGGGCGCACTGGCCGCCGGAACCGGATCGGCAACTGGAGCCGCGGACGGCGTCGCTTTGGCCAGGCCGCGAACGTAGAGTATCAGGCTCCATACTTCATGATCTTTGGCGCGTCCCTCGGCCTCCGCGGGCATCTTGCCCTTGCCGTTGCGGATCACATTGAAGAGTTCCTGGTCTTGCTTGTCGGCCAGCGTCTTGGGGTCGGTCCAGTCGCCCAGGTTGAGAGCCATATCGTGCGCCAGATCGGTCTTGCCATTGCCGTTATCCCCATGGCAAAAGGAGCAATCCATCTGGTAAATCTGCTTGGCGCGCGCCTGCGATTGAGGGCTTGGCTTGAGCGGGTTCTTCTGCCCGGATGCTGTGGCCTGAGCGGCCTCTTGCGGTGTGGGCGCCGAGGCCGACGAGACTGTTATTCCAAAGAAAACGACCGCTGAAACGAAGAGCAACGGCTTTAACATGGCTGCCTCCAAAAGTTGCTAGCGTCAGATAGTGGCACTTTGCAACCAAATGCTTTCTCGCACGGATTATATGCCTGCCGAGCGGCTGTCGGCTTCCTAGATTCAGCGGACCGGATGAAAGCGGGAAGTTTTCAGCAGTTTACGACCGATTCGATAGGGTAAAAGCCAACGGGCAGTCGGGCCACTCCAGCAGATCAACGCTTTTCGTGCAGTTTCAAAAAGGCGATGACCTGACTTCTGGTAACAACGGTGGCTACGGCATAGCCTTTATGCAGCCGTGGATTCGCCTTGTTCGCCGCCGCCGTCTTCTCCAGAGTATCGACGATATTTGGAACCTGGTTGGCAAGGTTGACGACAACAAATGCGTTCAGATCGCCTCCGTCAATCTCGGACAGCCGGCTTGCGAGTTTTTGAATGTCGATTTGTGTTCTTTGAAGGTCGCGCTCAATGGATGCCGCCGACGCCGCGTTGAGGGCTTTATCCATCCAGGCCTGAAGAGTCAGGATTCCCGCGCCCGCGACGGTGACGTTCATGTTTTTCAATATTGTTTCAAAGGAGAAGATGCCAAGAAATGCCGCAAAGAGCCAATAAAAGTTCGCTAGCGCAGGGTCAATCCGGGCCACTAGAATCAGGGCAAGCAATGTTGCAACCACATTTCCGAAGGCACGGATCGAGCAATACAGAAAAGATGGAAAGACCAGGCAAGAGCGCATCGGCCTCTTGGACTCGTTCGATATTTCAATCGATGCGAGCACAAAAGAAAAGCCGACAGCTAACGCCAACGCCCAGTCCAAATGCCCCGGAAGCACGGTCACCGCTGGCGCGGTTCCAGGATCGACAACAAGCATAGGCCGCCTCTCTCGCGATCAAACCAGAGATCTTTGCTTCAATGCCTTTACCGCGCTCAGTCCATCGGCTGTCACATAAAGTGTGTTGAAGTCGTCAATCACGGATGGCTTTTCCTTGATAAGATCAAGGCCTTTCAGGCGATTGATGGTTTTATTCAGCACATCGTCGGAGAAGTGACTTTTCAGATCGCGGACCATGATGGTTCTGGGGAGCGCAACCGCCTCAAAAACTTTGCGGGTTGCATCGTCTTCAAACAAGTTTGACAATTCCACATTCAACGCCATAGCTCTACTCCCTTCGCCGGATCTCCCTCAGGCTGTTGATTGTTGGCCAGAGCTTGTTCAAGCCTCGCGGCAGCAAGGGGACTCGGTTTGTAAGCACCGCTCTCCCATCGGGCTACAGTGCGAACCGCGACGCCCAGACTGCGGGCCAGCGCTTCCTGTGAGAGGACGCGCGCCTCTCTCCATTCGCGAATCTGCGCGGCGTCGATATTCATGATTCCATTTTAGCGCTGTCATGACACATGTCAAGACAGGGAGCTTGGGGTTTTCAGGGCAATCGTATTGGAGGTTTGAGCGCGGAATTCGATGCAGCGCCTTCACGGTTCTGGAAGAGGGATTGAATTTGAGCAAGATTGGAAGAAGTAGCTGCGAAAACATGCGAAAAGACTAGTGTTTTGGACGGAAAGGGCGCTTTTGGGGTCAAAAAGGGGGCAAAATTGGCGGTTTGCAGTTACTGATTGGTAAATAGGCTGAAAATGTAAGCAGTTGATATTAAGCTTGTTACTGGAAAATCTCGGGCAAAAAACCGGGTCCACGGGGTAGGGGGGGTGGGGGGTGGCAGTTTTTTTGGAGAAGAAAAGACGAAACGAGGTGAAGGAAATGGGTATGACTGGAGGGATGGGATGAGCCAGACCGCGGGTTGAGAACGCGTTTTCGATCATGGCTGGATATTCCTTCCTTATTTATAGGATCTACCAACAGAGGGTAATTATCCGCAAAAAATCCGTCATAAAAATGGGACGGGTTAAAAAGAGTTGCAGCGAGTTCGCGGGTTAGCGGAGGTTGCATCTCGACTGGGCAGGGCTGCGGCAGGGTTTTTCTGGCACTCGTATTTTTCAATGCGATTGATCTGCTAAGGTTCAGTTCGCCATCCGCAGCCCAAATCCGGAGTGGTGGTCTTGCCGTCAAGGCGGAAGCAGGATGCGCCGTTGATATCGGTGCTGAAAGTATGAACATCGGCCGTTTGCAGGGCTCTGAGCACCGCTCCCTTGGGATGCCCGTAGCGGTTGTGCCGGCCACAGGAGATGACGGCCCACCGCGGGGCGACTCGGGCCAGAAACGCGGGATGCGTTGAGGTGTTGCTGCCATGGTGGCCCACCTTGAGCAGCGTACTGGCAAGGCCCGGCTCGGCCAGCATTTGCTCTTCGGCTGGCCCTTCGGCATCGCCCTCAAGCATCACAGAGGTGGCTCCGTAGGCCATGCGCATCACCATCGAGTCGCTATTGGAGGGCTCAGCGCCGGGCTGATAGCCACGAAAGGGCTCAAGAACATTGATCTGGGATGAGCCAAAGTCGAAGGCGTCGCCGGCGGTGAGCGAACGCAAGCGCACATGCAGGCTGGCGGCTTCGTCGAGGAGCGCAAGGTAGTCGCGCGAGCGGGGGTTGATACCCACCCAAAGCTCGGTCGGATGGAAGTTGCGCAATACGGCGGGCAGGCCGCCCATGTGGTCCGCGTGCGCGTGGGTCAGTGCCACCGCGTCAAGGTGCTGGATGCCGCGCGACCAGAGAACCTCGCTGACAACTTCTTCGCCAATGTCAAAGTCTTGTGGAGCTTGATGCGGGCCGCCGCCGTGGCCGCCGCCATCGACAAGCAGCGTCTTGCCTTCGGGCGTAATCAACAGCAGCGAGTCGCCCTGTCCCACGTCGATAGCCTCCATCAGCAGGGCATCGCGCGGGTGATCGATGGGACGGGGAAGAACGGAAACTACGGCGGCAAGAAGCAGCGCCAACAAGGCTGCGCTGCGCGGCCAGAAGTGTCCGCCGGCAAAGAGTTGCCGCCCCACATGCGCCGGGTCGTTATTTTTGCCGCTCAGGTGGGATAGAAAAACGGCCGCGGCAAGCAGCGCGCAGAAGGTGAGCGATTGCCATAGAAGGGGTGCGGGAATACGGAAGTCGCCAAGCGCCATTGAGCCGAAGAGATGCACCAATCCAATGCCGATATGAAGAAAGAAGGCCACAACCATTGCCGGCACGACGGCCGCGGGAGCCCAGATCACCAGCGCCAGCAGGGTCACCAGCGCCGCCGGCATCAGGATGAGCAGCAGCGGCAGAATGAAGACATTTACCGGCAGCGCGAAGACAGTGATGCGATGAAAATAAAGCGCCATGGGCAGCGCCATCGCAAGCTCCACCACGCAGGAAACGACGAGCAGTTCCCAGACGCGCAGAACAAACCGAACCGTTGCGGGAAAAATGCGCCAGGCGATTCGGCTGGCATATCGACCGCGCACCGCCGCTTGCAACAGGATGGCCGCAATGCGCAGAACGACGCGAAACTGCGCCAGCCGGAGAGCCAGCTTGACGTCCGGTGCGGCTTGGCGCAAGTCGCGCGTGGCAGTCAGATAAGGATGAATGGTGCTTTGCAGCAGCGGCGCGGCAATTCCGCCGATGGAAACCACGGCGAGCAGCGTCATCTGAAAGCTGGAATCGAGAAGGCTGCGCGGACTATAAGCGAGCAGGCAGAGCGCGGCAAAGCCAATGGTGTTCAGCGCGTTGCGTTCCCGGTAGATGAGACGGCCCAGCAGATAGAGCGTGACCATCCACAGCGAACGCTGTACCGGCGTGGCAAACCCGGTGAAGAGCGCGTAGGCAAATGAGGCAAGGATCGTCAGCAGCGTGGCCGGGACGCGCGGCAGCCGCAACCGCTTGGCGAACCAAAAAATACAACCCGCAACAATGGCCAGATGAAAGCCGGAGACCACCAGCATGTGAAAGGAACCGGTGCGCTCAAATCCGACGCGCAGTGAATGAGTCAGAGACGTGCGGTCGCCGGTCACCATCGCGGCCAGCATGATGGCGTCGTCTTCAGAGAGGCGCAGCGGCGCGGGCACACTGCGCATGGAGGCGGGCAGCGCCAGCAGGCGCGCGCTGGTGGCCTGCTGCAATGTGCCAAGGCGGCAGGCGAAAGAGTATCCAGAGGCATGCCCATTCGGAGCGGGATTGGGCAGACGTTCTACGCGGTCAATGGCAACCGAGGCCGAGGAAGTGATCCCCTGGTCGAGCAGAAAATCTCTGCGATTAAAGACGCCAGGATCGCGATAGATCTCCGGCGGCCGCAGTTGGGCCACGGCGCGAATGCGATCACCGCATTGGAAGGGTTGGATACCGGACGAATTCTCAGGCCAGTGGATGACGAGCCGGACACGACCCGCGACTGGAGCTAGCGCGTCGCTCTCGTTGGTGACCACTTCCAGGCTGGAGACGTTGAGGTCGATACTCTGCGCGGGGGGCGCAAGCTGCGCCTCGGGAGCCGGTTCGTCCAGGTTCTGCTCGACCTCATTGCGCACTGTGCCGGCACTGACGACAGTGCCTTCGATGTCGCGCATCAAACCGTTGGAAAGCGCGTTCAGCACTGGGGCGGGCGCCGGTTGCGGCTCCATCCACGCGCACCATGCGCCCAGCAGGAGCCAGAGCACGCCCAGAGGCAGCCATGCAATGCGCTGAGCGCGAATGGCCGCAACGCCGCAAAGCACGCCCACCAGAGCCAGCGCGATCAGCACCAGGCTGGGCCGCAGATAAATCGCATGAGCGGCCGCAATGCCCACGGCAAAGAGCCATGCCGCATGAAAAAGCGGGACGGGACCAAGCACCGAGCCGAGACTGTATGAGCCTGGGACGGTCCGCTCGAAGTTGGAGGAGTCGAGTTTCATGCGCCTGAACGATGGAAAGCTGTTCTGGCCCTCAAGCCTATCAGGCGCGGCGCAACTGGACCACTGTTTCCAAATGAAAGGTCTGCGGAAAGAGATCGGCCAGAGTAACCGACTCGATCTGGTAGCCCGAGGCGATGAGCGCGCGCATGTCGCGGGCCAAGGTGGCCGGGTCGCAGGAGACGTAAACCATTTCAGCGGCAGCTACCTCGGCGAGCAGCGCGCAAGTCTGGGCGCCCAGGCCGGTGCGCGGCGGGTCAACGACGACCAACTCCGGCTTCACGCTCAGGTTCTGCCGGCGCAGAAAGGCCAGAGTCTCAGCGTTGACCGCGTCGCCGCTTGTGCCGCTGAGATTCGCCGCGAGCGCCGCCGTTGCCGATGGAGCCGACTCCACCGCGACAACGCGAGCGAAGCTTGTGGCAAGCTGCCGCGCGAACAGGCCGACGCCGGCAAAAAGATCCCAGGCGAGACTGCCCCGGCGTCCCCCGACGACTCTCTGGACAAGAGAATCCACCAGCCAGCGATTCACCTGAAAAAATGCGCCGTGGTCCACGCGATAGTCAAAGCCGGCGGCGCGATAGGTGAGGGACGACGCTCCCCACAGCGCCAGAGAACGCGGCTGGAAGCTTTGGTCTTGCCGCTCTGAACTGCCTTCAATTGCCAGTTCCGCGCCTGTCAGCTCAGGAATTTCGGCCTGGAGCGCCAGCGCGAATTCGTCGAAGCGAAGGTTAGGCGCGCTAGCCGAGAAGACGGTGGCCAGCAACGCAGTTTCTTCGGGATTGCAGAAAAGCGCAATCTCCGTGGGCTGAAATGCCGGTGCAAAGTGGCGCGTTACCTTCGCCGCGGCAAGCGCGGCTTTCACCAGCAGCGGCGCGGCGATGGGGCACTCGCGGATCGGAACCACGGCATGAGAGCGGCGGCCGCGGTAGCCGGGATTGCCGGCAGCGTCGAATGCCAGTCGGACGCGGTTGCGATAAGCCCACGGTTCGCCGCGGAGCACGGCAATCTCCGCCGGAACCGCCGCGCCGCCGCGCTCCAGCGTCTCCCGCAGGATGACTTGCTTGAAGCCCAGTTGCGTTGCGTAATCCGTGTGCTGATAGTGGCAGCCGCCGCACGCGCCAAAGTGCGGACAGGCTGGAGTAATCCGTTGCTGCGCGGCGCGGAGAATCTCTTCCGGTTCGGCGGCGGCGTAGCCTGACTTGCTCCGCGTGATGCGCACGCGCGCCTGCTCGCCGGGCAGCGTGAGCGGAACAAAGACCGTTCTGCCTTGAGGCCGCGCCAGAAATGCGCCGCCGTACACAGGCTTCTCGATTTCGACCCATTGCGGCTCGCTCACCTGGGACTTGGAAGGAAGCGCGGGTTTTACCCCTCGCTCACCGTCTGCAAAATCGGCCTGGGCCTTAATCCCGGAGCTTTGTTTGCCTGACTTCTTGCGCGCGGCTGACTGCTTCTTCGCGGCCTGCTTGGCCCGCCGTTGCGATGTGATTTGTTTTCTCTGCGTCATTGCTGGCTCATGTAAAACAGGCTGAGGCGCGGCAGGCTGTAATGCACCAGCAACTGCTTCTGCACAAATTGGCGTTCCACCTGGCGCAATTGCACGGCTCCCATGCGGCTGCGATAGGGGGCCAGCTCGCGCGCGGCGTGTTCTTTAAGGCCGACGAGCAGCTCCTCGGGAGCAGCCGCTGTGAGCGTCGCAAAGAGCTTCTCTTCGAGAACGGTGAGGGTGCGCTCCAGCGCTTCCAAATCGTTAGCCGGGATGCTGTCGTTAGCCTCGGCATTTTCTTCCCTTGCGGCGCGCGCTTCGGCAGCCAGTTGGCGCAGGCGCACCGCGGTTGCGGAGCAGGCTTCGGCAGCCACCGTTGCCGCATCCAGCGCCGCCGCGGCGGCTTCAAGATGCGCCGCCACGCGCTCCTGCTCAAAGCCGGATTCACGCGCGACAGTTGCCGCGGGAGCGGTTCCAGCGGCGGCCTCGCGCATCTCTTCCGCCGCTTCCATCACCGCCTGCGCGCACCAGGCCAGGCCGTTAACGCGCCTCATCCTGCCTCGCTTTTGGCGCGCCTCGTACTTGTCAAAGGCCGCATCGATGCCGCGCAGCGCCGCCTCCAGCGGAATGCCGGCCTCGCGCCAGGTTTCGATCAGCGCCCAGTCCAGCGTCGAGAGCAGCAAGAGCGCCCCGCGCCGCTGCTGAAAGCGGTCCTCGATCTCGGTGAAATAGTTGAAGTAATTCAGCACGGTGCTGGTGGGTCCCCAATTGCCCACCCATATCAAGGATACGAGAGAGTGCTTGGCATGCGCGGACTGCGGCCTGGTCTAAAGCCGGTGGAAGGGCGGCTTCTGAGCGTCTATTGAAATACATTCGCCATAAATAACTGTTATTAAAGTAGTTAAATCTATCCTCAAACCGTTATGAAAGCAGAATGGTGCCCTCGGCTTCCCAGATCCACCGTTCATCGCGTCTTTCGCTGTCCGCGCAGCCCGAGCTTTTGAGCAGATAGGCTGGTGGCATTTTTGCATGCTTCATCCAGGTCTTTTTGGCCCACATAAATTTTTTCTCACTACCGTGATGCGGTATGGTACCATTCGGAGGTAATTTTTGCAGAGAGAATCCTTGATGTTTGCGTATCTCGAACATCGGAGTCCCTTGTTCGTTGGTACATCGTCACCCCCCACGACGGTGCACTCTGCTGCTAAATCAAACTGGAACAGATTCCCACGCTCCACACACAGAAAGGATATTGCCGCCATGCACAAACTTCGTGCCCGTTCTATCGCTGCGCTTTGCGCGCTTCTACCCTTGGCCCTCTGCTCGGCGCCAGCCGTAGCCTGCGACCAAAACAACGTCCCTTCAGCCGATTGGGTCTGGATGGGCGGAAGCAGCACAGTCGGTCCCCAGGATTACAATTTGAGCGTCTACGGCACACAAGGCGTGCCCGCCGCCACAAACGCCCCCGGAACCCGCTATTACTCGCAGAGCTGGACCGGTAGCGGCAGCAACGGCGGCCGTTGCCAGAACGACAACAACGGAAATCTCTGGCTCTATGGCGGCGAAGGTTACGATGCGAACGGCCAACTCGGCTTGCTCAGCGACCTTTGGGAGTTCAATCCCTCGCTGGGCAAGAACGGAGAATGGACCTGGATTAGCGGAAGCACGTTGAATGGCCAAGCCGCAGTCTACGGCACCTTGGGCGTGCCTGCCGCGACAAACAACCCCGGCGCGCGCGGCTACGGCATGACGTGGACCGACAACAACGGCAATTTCTGGCTCTTTGGCGGCGACGGCGCTCCCAACGCGCTTTGGAAGTTCGATCCTTCAAAGGGACAAGCTGGCGAATGGACATGGATGGGCGGAAACGATACGGCGCCTTCCACCACAACCAATGGCTGGCCTGACAATCCCGGAGTCTACGGCACATTGGGAACGCCTGCCGCCACAAACATGCCCGGATGGCGCGAAGAGGCCGTGACCTGGACCGACAACAACGGCAATCTCTGGCTTTTTGGCGGCGAAGGCTTGGATGCCAGCGGCAATCAGGGCTTTCTCAACGATCTCTGGGTCTTCGTTCCTTCGCTGGGGCAATATGGCGAATGGATTTGGATCGGTGGAAGCAACACCATTGGCAGCAATGAGGGCCAGCCCGGCGTCTATGGCACTTTGGGAACGGCTGCCGCCGCAAACATCCCCGGAGCCCGTTTGGATGCTGTGAGCTGGGTAGACGGTAACGGCAACCTATGGCTCTTTAGCGGATTCGGCGTCGATGCCACCGGCAATTTAGGCGAACTCAACGACCTCTGGGAGTTCGATATCTCGCGCGGACACTATGGCGAATGGACATGGATGGGTGGAAGCAGCACCGTTGGCGCTAATGGTGGCCAGAGCGGTGTCTATGGCACCCAGGGCAAGCCAGCCGCCACTAACATCCCCGGAGGCCGCTTGGAGACGGTGGGCTGGACCGACCAGAACGGCAATCTCTGGCTCTTTGGCGGCTACGGCTTCGATGCCACTGGCAATTCGGGCGAACTCGCCGATCTCTGGGAGTTCAACCCCTCGCTGGGTCAATTTGGAGAATGGGCTTGGGTGGACGGCAGCTCTTCCGTGGCCTCCGATGCCCCTGTCTACGGCACGCTGGGTGTTCCAGCCGCCACAAACATCCCTGGTGGCCGCTCATCCGATGTGAGCTGGACCGACAGTAATGGCAACTTCTGGCTCTTTGGCGGCTTGGGCATCTCCGCCAACTCCGGCGAGCAGATTCTCAATGACCTCTGGGAATATAGGTTCACCTCCGAGTCCGGTGGGCAGGGTGGCCAACAAGGCGGTGGTCAGCAAGGCGGTGGCGGCTACCAGCACGGTGGCGGCGGCTACCAGCAGGGTGGCGGCGGTTACCAGCAAGGTGGCGGCGGCGACTGTGATCATCGATAGGGAAAACAGGTAGTGCGAGAAAGCGCCGCGCCGCGTAGCCGAGCTAGCCGCCAAGTAAAGGACGGCTGGACCGGTTGCTCGGAGCGGCGCTTTTCAATGCGGGCGGGTGCGGGGGCGCGGGGCGCGGTTGCGCTCGAAGAGTATCAGCAGCCCATCCAGCGTCAGCATGTCGTCGATCTCGGCAATGTAGCGCGAGTCCTCGGAGATCTGCCGCGCCAATCCGCCTGTCGCGATGACGCGCGGCTTTGCGCCAAGTTCCGCGATAATACGCTCCAGAATGCCGTCCACCAGGCCGATGTAGCCGTAGTAGAGGCCAGTCTGCAGATGCGTGACGGTATTGGTGCCGATGACTTTCGCCGGTCGCTTGATGTCTACGCGGCCCAGACGCGCGGCGCGGGCAAAGAGCGCATCGGCGCTGATTCCCAAACCCGGCGCAATCGCCCCGCCCAGATACTCGCCCTTGGCTGAGATCACGTCGAAGGTGGTCGCCGTGCCAAAGTCCACCACAATGCATGGCCCGCCGTAACGCTCGAAAGCCGCGATGGCATTCACCAGCCGGTCCGCGCCCAGTTCGCTGGGATTGTCCACCAGCACCTGCATTCCGGTCTTAATTCCGGGCTCAACAAAGAGCGGCTGAAGATGGAAGTAATTCTCGCAGACCTGGCGCAAGGTGCCTTCAACCGGCGGCACTACTGACGAGATGATGATGTGATGCACCTGGCTGGGCTTCATGCCATGCATTTCAAATAGATTGACGAAGAGCACGCCGTACTCGTCGGCGGTCTGCGCGCGGTGCGTTGTGACGCGCCAATGCGCGGCCAGTTCCGGTTTCTCGCCATCCAACCGGTAAAGCCCCAGCACCGTATTCGTATTGCCGACATCGATGGCTAACAGCATCGTCTAACTCATCTCCGAAGCGCGAATCCCGCCTGTCTGTACCGTAACCAATCCATCGCCGGTGCGCACCAGCAGAAATCCATGCTGGTCCAGCCCGGCGGTAACGCCTGTGCAAGCCTGCGGCCCATGCACCTCAACTCGCCGTCCGCGAATCCACGTTGAAGCCGCTTCAACCCGCGCCGGAACCGTACCGCCCGCTTCCGGATCGAGCAAAGCAAGCGCCTCGCGCTCCAGCGATTTTAACAGGGCAACGAGTAGAGGCTGACGCGGATTTCGCCGCCCAGTCTCCAAATCAACCGAGGTCGCTGGAGTGGCCAACCCAGCGTCAAATGCGCGCTGATGCACGTTGATGCCAATGCCGACGACAACAAATCCAGCCATGCCGCCCTCGATCTTCGATTCAACCAGAATCCCGCCAGTCTTGCGTGGGCCAATAAGCAGATCGTTTGGCCAGCGCAGATCCACAGTCAATCCGGCGACAGCGCGAATGGCCTCGGCAGCGGCCAGCCCCGCGGCAAGTGGAAGCAGCGGCAGGCGAAGCGTGGGGATCATCGGACGCAGCACCGCGCTCACGTAAAGCCCTTCGCCGCTGGCCGAGTGCCAGACGTGGCCGCCGCGCCCGCGCCCGGCTAATTGCTCATCGGTAAAGTAGACCGATCCATGCGGCGCACCGCTACGCGCCGCATCAATGGCGTCGCTATTGGTTGAGTCGGTGAGCGGAGAGAAATGTAACTGGCCCGCAAAAATCGTCCCGGCCAGCGCAGCCTCAAGAGCGGCCAGATCGCACACGTCAAGCGCGATCTGTGGGGCGTCGTCGCGCACGCCTATTCCGTCTCCGCTTCAATGCGCATTGAAATGTCCGCGGCCTTTGCGGAGTGGGTCAGCGCGCCCACGCTGATAAAGTCCACGCCTGTCTCGGCGTAGGCGCGAATGTTTCCGAGAACCATTCCGCCTGAGGCTTCGGTGGGAATCCAGCGCGGCTTCTGCTCGTTGTCTAGTTGACCTTTTGTCGCCATCTTGATGCGCTCCACGGATTGCTGCACTTGCCTGGGCGTCATGTTATCCAGCAGAATTGCTTCCGCGCCATGTTCCAGCGCCTCTTCAAGCTCCTTTGCCGTGCGCGCTTCCACCTGCACGCGCTGGCCTTTCTTGCGCCGCTCCAGTGCTTGCGCAAGCACTGCGGGCAGACCGCCGCCCAGCGAGATATGGTTGTTCTTGATAAGAATTCCGCTGGCTAGATCGAGGCGGTGATTGGTGCCGCCGCCGCACTGCACCGCATATTTTTCCAGCACCCGCAGGCCGGGCACGGTTTTGCGCGTGTCAAGCACGTGCGCGCCGGTTCCGTGAATCGCGTCCACAAATTGCCGCGTCAGCGTCGCAATGCCGCTGAGGTGCTGCATCAGGTTCAGGATCACGCGCTCGCAACTGAGCAGCACGCGCGCGTTGTGGCGAATCACGGCCAGCACTTGCCCATCGTGCACGCGCACGCCGTCAAAAATCTCCGGATGGCTGATGACCTCAAAGCGCCTCTGCGCCGGCGCCCGCTTATCCAGCCGCGCAAAAATCTCCAGCAATCGCGGCACCGCGCCCAGGCCGCAGACCACCATTTCTTGCCGCGCGATAATCGATCCAGTCGCGCGCAGAGCGGGGTCGATCGTGAGGTTGGTTGTTGTATCGCCGGCGGCCTTGTCTTCAATCAAGGCCCGCTCCAGCAATGCGTCGATGCTGCTATTCTTCCAGTCCATGGTTCCTTTTGAGTGGCTCAGGGATGCGCTTGCTGTTTCTGGCTCACAAGAAAGTTATAAATCACCGTCTTGATGCTGGCTTCCACCTGGCTGGGGATCGTGTAAAAAAGCGCGCCGTTGTTGCGGTTGATCTGAAGCTCATTACTCGGCTGACCGCCGCTGATCCCTCCCGCAAGTTTTTGCCAGGCACTCTGTTTCCCGCCCTTGTTCCGGTCGATGAGATTGATCTCTCCGAGGTCGGCATACCAGAGCACTGAAATAATCTTCCGTGAATCGCGAAGCATCAGGCCGCGAAGAGACAGAAGAAGAAATTGCGAGTAATCGGCGTAATTGCGGCTTCCTGAGAGATCGATAATCGCAAGCGCTTTACCGCTTTTACCGAGATTGCGCTCGATAATCTCTTCCACATCCTCGGTAAACTTCGGCGCTGTTTGACAGCCATGCGCATCGCCAAAAGAGAGGGTTGGCGCATCCTCCGCTGGTTTTGCCGCGACGCTGTCCAGCGAGACTTCTTCAGGCGATTCGGCCCCGCCGCCGTTGTGTTCCTTCAACTCACGGTAGGCAATTTGAATCTGCTTGAAGTGTTCTTCGGCGTCCGCGCGCAGACTGGCAAAATTCTCATACAGATCGGGATGCCACTGCTTGACCGCTTCGTGATAGGCGCCTTGTACTTCGGCGTCCGAGGGCGCTCCAAACATGAAGCCCAGCGTCTTATAGTGTTGCCGGCATCGTGCGCAATCGCAAGACATAACTAACCTTCCGAATTGAGATTTTCCAGCGCGGCCCGCGCCTTTTCCAGCAGAACACGATTCTCCGCCAGTTGTTTTTTCAGCCCTTCAACCACGTGCGCCGGGGCCTTGGCGAGAAAGCCTTCGTTGCCCAACTGCCGCTCCGCATTGGCAATGTTTTTTTCGTACTGCGCAATTTCTTTTTTCAGCCGCTCGCGCTCGGCAGTCACATCGATGGTGCGTTCGTAGACCACGGCAACATCGAATTGCGGAGAAGAGTGCTTGGCCAGGCCCGCGGGAATCTGATCGACGAAAATGATTTCACTGACACGCGCAAGGCGCTCCACCACGATGCGATTCTCCGCGATTACGGTCCGCACTTCCGCATCGGTTCGCAATTGAACTGGAACGATCGCCTTCTCTTCAACACCGATCTCTTTGCGCAGCGCACGGATCTCGGTGATGAGACTTTGCAAGACAGCCATCTCCATCAAAACCGCGCCGCTAATCTGGGATGCATCTGCTTGCGGGTACTGCGTCAATGCGATGGATTTCGCAGGTGGGTTGCCATCATAAAGCGCGTGCCAAATCTCTTCGGTGATGAATGGCATAAACGGCGAGAGCAAACGCAGCGCCGCTTCAAAGACGGAAACAAGCGTGGTGAGCGCCGATTTTGTTCCAGCCAGCCGCGCATCGCGCTGACTTGCCGACTCGCTGTCTTGCTGACTCGCTTCGAAATCCAGACGCAACTTGACAATTTCCAGGTACCAATCGCAGAAGCTGCCCCAGAAAAATTGATAGATGGTATTGGCCGCGTCATCAAAACGATAAATCTCAAGCGACTGATTCACCTTGGCTGCTGTCGCATGCAATTCGGCTACGATCCAGCGTGCTTCGAGCGGCGCGTCATCCGCAACAACAGGCATTCCGCCCAGTGCGTCTGGATCGACAGTAATCCCAATCTCAGCCGCGCGATCCACGTTCATGAAGAGAAACCGCGCGGCATTCCAGATTTTGTTTGCGAAGGCGCGGTAGCCTTCAGTGCGGGCAATATTAAAAGCGATGTCAGTTCCCGGCGAGGCCATGCTGGCCAAAGTGAAACGCACCGCATCCGTTCCGTACTGCTTCACAATCTCAATGGGATCGACGACGTTGCCCTTGGTCTTGGACATCTTTTCGCGGTTGGCGTCGCGCACCAGAGCGTGAATATACACTTCGCGAAATGGAACCGACTCCGCAAGGGAGCGCTTCGACCCATCGGGCATGGGAACATCCCCGGCAAACCAGCAGCCGAGCATGATCATGCGCGCCACCCAGAAAAAGAGAATGTCAAAGCCTGTGACCAATAAATTCGTCGGATAAAACGCGTCAAAATCAGCGCGATTCTTGACCGTAATATTCGGCCAGCCAAAGACGGAAACCGGCAACAGACCCGACGAGAACCATGTATCCAGAACGTCGGTCTCTTGCGTAATCGTTTCAGAACCGCAATGGGCGCAAGCCGTGGGATCGACGCGCGCCACAGTGATCTTGTGGCAGGCCGAGCAGTGCCACGCCGGAATGCGATGACCCCACCACAACTGCCGGCTGATGCACCAATCGTGAATGTTTTCCATCCACTCCAGATAGACCTTTTCGTATTGGTCGGGCACAATGCGAATCGCTTTGTTGCCCTGCGCATCTGGCTTCACCGCTGCAATCGCCTTGTCGGCCAGCGGCTGAATCTTCACAAACCATTGCGTGGATAGTCGCGGCTCAACCACAGTCTTGCAGCGGTCGCAGTGGCCCACGTTGTTGGTATGGTCCTTGATCCCTGCTAAAAGGCCCTGCTCATCCAGATCGGCAACAATGCGCTTGCGCGCAACATAGCGGTCTAGACCGGCATACGCGCCGCCTTCCGCGTTGATCTTGCCCTCCTGGTCCATCACATTGATTGAAGGCAGATGATGGCGCTCACCCAGAGCGAAGTCATTGGGATCGTGCGCCGGAGTCACCTTCACCGCGCCGGTGCCAAAGTCGAGGCTCACCCATTCATCCAGGATGATAGGTATCTCGCGCCCCACCAACGGCAGCCGCAGCTTCTTGCCGTGCAGGTGCAAGTAGCGCTCATCCGCGGGATGAATCGCCACGGCTACGTCGCCAAGCATTGTCTCAGGGCGGGTGGTTGCGACAGTGATATGCTCACCTGAATCTTGACCAAAAGTATCAAGTACGGAGTACCGAATCTCCCAAAGATGCCCCTTCTGCTCCGCGTGCACCACTTCCAGATCGCTGATCGCGGTCTGGCAGCGTGGGCACCAGTTCACAATGTATGCCCCGCGATAGATCAGTCCCTGCTCATGCAGGCGCACAAAGGCCTCGCGCACGGAGACAGAAAGTTTGTCGTCCATTGTGAAGTATTCGCGCTGCCAATCCACCGATGCGCCCAAGCGCTTCATCTGGCCCAGAATCGCGCCGCCGTAGTGGCATCTCCACTCCCAGACGCGCTCCACAAAGGCCTCGCGGCCAAGCTGCTGGCGGGATTTGCCCTCTGAGACCAGTTGCCGCTCCACCAGCATCTGCGTCGCGATGCCTGCGTGATCCGTGCCCGGCACCCAAAGAACCCGGTCCCCGCACATGCGGCGCCAGCGGATCAGAATGTCGCTCTCCGAATGCTCGAACATGTGCCCCATGTGCAGGTTTCCCGTCACATTGGGCGGCGGCAGCAGAATGCTGAAGGACTGGCCGTCAAGGCCTTGGTTTTGGGCGGACGAATCGGGGGCGGACTGCGCGAACAGCTTCTCGCGCACCCAATACTCGGCCCAATGATCTTCAAGGCCGGTTGGGTCGTAGGCTTTAGGCAGGTCGTGAGGCATAGTTTTCTTGAGCCGGCCCCGTAGGTTCCGCAAAAAACTCCACAATCAAGAGGGATTTCAAGCGAGAGGCTAACCCTAACTTTAGCAGATTTGAGGTGGAGCGATGAGGCTCACTGCCGGGAAATAAGCGGCATAGCGTCGCGCATCTCTCGTCAGCAATCGACATCCGAGCACGGTGGCATGGGCGCCAAGGAAAAAGTCGGGCGGAACGTTGCTTTTGGTCCCGCGCTGATGCCGGTATTGTGCAAAGGCTTTGCCGGCGAGAAAGGCGGCTTCGCGTGGGATGGGCTCGACGGTCACATCCAAATCTTCCAGTTTATCGTCGAGGTCGGCTGAAGCAGCGAATCTTGTTGAGATCTCCGCATAGAGGATCGGGTTGATCGCTAAATCGTCCGTGAATGATGTCTTCCGCATCTGATCTCTCGACCACGCGTACCAGTCGGGATCGCGATCCCAAACGTTCAGGATCACATTGGCGTCAAGCAGGGTCGTCGGAATATCCGCGCAGAAATTCCATGTACTCGTCCGTCGTCCCATTCCACTTGATTTCAGACGCTCCCACTGCCCGGTCAAAGCGATCAGGACGCCGCGGTGTATCCGTGCGCAGCACCAATTCACCGTTGTTATTCATTTCAAAGGTCAACTTGCATCCCGGAACCGGGCTCAAGGAGTTGCGGATGTGCTTCGGGATGGTAATCTGA
This sequence comes from Occallatibacter sp., assembly GCA_050014335.1. Lineage (GTDB taxonomy): Bacteria > Acidobacteriota > Terriglobia > Terriglobales > Acidobacteriaceae > Telmatobacter. The sequence goes on from JBEKDN010000034.1 coordinate 21,971, forward strand.
CCCTTCCTGGTGAGTGTGGTTTCCATGGGATGGCCTCCCGGTATTACCGTATTTTCAAAGGTAATACCAAAACAAAACGGACGCTCGACGCATGGAAAAGGGCCGCCCAGAGGCGACCCTCGTCCATCGAAATAGTTCAGATTGTCCGCTTAGAAGGGGTTGATCTTCGCCAAACCCTTTTTCTTTTTCTTTTTGCTGGAGGATTCGTCGCTCAGGTCAGCCTTTCTCCTCTTGGCGTCGGCGCGATTGGCCGGAGCCGTGGCAGGCTTGCTGACTTCGTTCACCTGATCGGGAGACTCGGCAGGCTTTTCGGCGGCTGGCAGAGCAGTGTTATCCGGTCCCACCGCTTTGACCACCGCATTGGGGTCAGCCGGAGGCGCTGCCACTATTTGCATCCCCACGCCGCTACCGCCCGCAGGCCGTTCCATCTGCAAAGGCGCCTGGGAAGGCTGATCTGTGCGCGGCGGCTCATTGACGCCGGTCGGCGTGACGGCCTCTTTGGGAACGGCGGGTTTGCCCGCGCTGTTTGCGGCGTTGAAGATGGCCATGTTCTCTTTGTTGATCTGCGGCGCGTAAGTCCGCAGCGGATCATCCAGGCTCGGCTCGCCCACATGCACAGCCTCCACCACCGACGGCCCGTGCTTGATCACATCGAAAGTCTTGCTGGTAAAGCGCAGCGGCTGGCGGCTTTGTTCTTCAGCCTCGTTCTCGGCAATCGCTTCCTGGCTGGGCTCGGGCACTGGGCGATTCATCGCCACCAGCCGATCGCGCGCATCTTCCACGTGCGGCGCCATCGGATAACGCGTGATCACTTTGGCGTAGGCTTCGGCTGCTCGATCCAGATACACCGCGCGGAGCCGCTCCTTCAGTGCTCCGTTCAGGCCGGCGACCATCTGAATCGAGTGCGCCTCGCCCGCAAAAGAATCGCCAATGGCCAGCAGCGCCTGGTCGCTCTTGGAGTACAGCGGATAAGTATCCACAACCGTTTCCAGACGCGCAATGGAAGCCGGATAGTTATCGCGGCTCTCGTAATAGAAACCGATTTCTGTCTCGCGCTCGGCCAGAACCTCCTGCACATCGCGCAGTTTCTGCTTGGCGCGCGGCACCAGCGTTGAATCCGGGAACATATTAATCATCGCCCGGTATTCCTGCTCAGCCCGCTGTGCGTTCGTGTAGTCGCGGTCCGGCTTCTCCATCTGGTCGTAATAGATATCGGCCACCTTCATCTGCGCTTCGGCGGCTTCCGGCGCCTGTGGGAAGAAGGTAATAAAGTCCTTGTACTCGGCCTCGGCCTGGGTCATAGCCGCTGTGCCGCCCTCTTTGAACCAGCTATCGCCCACCGCCAGCTTGGCTCTCATGCGGTACTCGGAGTCGGGATAAGTATTGAGCATCGTCTGCAGGTCAAGCCGCGCCACGTCAAAGCGGCCCTTCTTCATGGCAATCATCGCCTTGTCAAAGAGTTCCTTATCCGGCTGCTTGGAGTTCACGCCCGCCAGCGGATTCACGCTCAGGTCTTCGCTCTTCTTTTTCTTCTGCTTGACCTTCGCCTCGGCAGCCACTCCACCCAGCATCAGCGCCGCCAATGTCACCGCGGCAATCCTCAACGTCAACCGGTTCATAAACCCTCATTGCGGCTGCGGCCATCAAGCGGCCATAAGCCAATTCCCAAGTTCAAAGCTAGCGGGGTGCCCCACCCTCGCCGCGCCTTTGTCTTTGCGGTTAGGGTGGAATTCCACAATTTCCGCATGATACTAAAGGTCAAAACGCCCCAAATGCTATTCGCCCGCAGCTGTTCTTGCCGCGGCCAGCAGCGCGCGGCCATCCTCTTCCGGCCTTCCCGCGCCAAACACGGCATTCCCAGCCACCAGCAGCTCCGCACCCGCTTGGACGATCCGCCCCACCGTATCGTGAGCCACGCCGCCGTCCACTTCGATTCTAAATGCCAGCCCCAGTTCCCGGCGCATCTCGGCCAACTGGCGAATCTTCTCCAGCGAAAATTCAATGAACTCCTGCCCGCCAAAGCCCGGATTCACGCTCATCACCAGCACATGGTGCACCATCGGCAGCGTCAGCCGCAGCAGCTCCACCGGCGTAGCGGGATTCACCACCACCCCCGGCTTCATCCCATGGCGCGCAATCAGTTGCAGAGAGCGGTGCAGATGCCGGCAGGCTTCATAGTGGACGCTCACCCAGTCAGCGCCGGCCTCGGCAAAGGCTGGGATGAACTCGTCCGGATTCTCGATCATCAAGTGGCAATCCAGCGGCAGCCGGGTCGCCTTGCGCAGGCTCTTGACTACCGGGGGCCCAATCGTAATATTAGGCACAAAATGCCCATCCATAATGTCCACATGGATCGCCGTCCCGCCTCCGCGCTCGGCCGCCGCAACCTGATCTCCCAGGTGCGCAAAGTCCGCCGACAATATCGATGGCAACAGCTCGACCATAGGATTAGAGCGCATCTCCTTGCAGAGCAAGTGTATCAGCGCACACGCGCGCCAGTCTTCAGGGATTGCTGTCGGTGAGCGGCTCAACTCCGGTCACAGAAAACACGTGGCCATCGTAATTTGATTACCAAAGATTCGTTATTTAGTATTTGCGCCCCGCCGCCTTTAGGGTAGACACGCCTTGGGCCCAATTCCAGCACAACTCATTGTCAACGGAAAGGATCGTACCCATGCGTAAGCCCTTGGGCAAATTTGGGGGGGCAATTGCAAGGCCATTCCTCCACTTTTCGCCAATATTTCTGCTCCTCTTCGCACGGGAAAATGCTCCGGAGTTTACGAAAGAACTCCGGGCATAAAGTTAACTGCTTCTGGAACGTCGGAAGGCAAATACGTGTTTGTGCAAGTTCTTAAATCCGATACGATCAAATGGAATGGTCTTTTGCCACACTCTTGCGGACCATATCAGAAGGTGCTCGATCAGAATTATCCGTTTCAAGGCGTGTATGCCAATGAGCCGTCGGTCGCCTACGACGGGCCTGGCATGCCGCTCCCAAGCAAATACACTTCGGCCAAGAGAGATTTCGATGCCACAATGTATTTGTTATGGCAGCCAGGACAGCTTTCGGGGACAGGTACAGCTTCGATCCCTGTTCC
>JBEKDN010000035.1:0-24910 GCA_050014335.1 Occallatibacter sp.
GAGAGCACCGACGACCTGATCTGGTCGGTGGATCTTGAGGACCGCCTGGTGGCCTTCAATCGCGCCTTTCAGCAACATTTTTTCAAAACGTTCGGCGTCCTGCTCCGGGTGGGGATGAACCCCGAGGATTCGATTCCGCCGGGGAGGAATGACCGGCTGCCTCAGCTCTATCGGCGTGCGCGGACGAAGGGCTCGTTTCGCGTCGAGTTTATGCTGGACGACGGAAAAATGCTGGAACTGGCGCTGAATCCCATCGTTGCAGGCGAGAAAACGATCGGTGTGTCGGTATTTGGCAAAGATATCACCGCGCACAAGTGTGCCCAAGAGGCTTTGCGCGAGAGCGGAGACTTTCTCAACGAGGCCCAGCGGATCGGCAACCTGGGCTGTTATGTGCTGGACTTTCCCGAAGGAAGGTGGAGGAGCACGCCGCAGTTGGATTGGGTCTTTGGCATCGATGACGGATTCTCGCGCACCGTGGAGGGATGGCTGGAGCTGGTTCATCCAGAAGAGCGCGCGCAGATGGAGGCCTACTTTGCGCGGGATGTGGTGGAGCAGAGAAAGGACTTCGACCGGGAGTACCGTATCATTCGCCAGAACGACGGCTCCGAGCGCTGGGTGCATGGCATGGGCCGGCTGGAGTTTGACGGCGAAGGCAAACCCCGCAAGATGCGCGGAACGATTCGCGACATTACCGAGCACAAGCAGGCTGAAATCGCAGTTGCGGAAAGCGAGAAGCTTTTCCGCGCGATCAGCCAAACATCTCCGCTAGTGATGGCCCTGGTCTCCGGCATTGACGGAAGGTTTGAATACATCAATCCCAAATTCACCCGGCTCTTTGGCTATTCGCTGGAAGAGATACCGACCGTGGCGGACTGGTGGCCGCTTGCCTATCCTGACCTGGAGCACCGCGAAAGTGTTCAGGCAAAATGGCGGGCCATGTCTGAGCAGGCACGCCGGAGCGGCCGCGCCGTGGAGCCGATCGAGCTGGAGGTAGCCTGTAAAGATGGCTCGACGAAGATTGTCGAATGGGGCGTGGTCAGCCTGGGCGACCGCAATCTGGCCTACGGGCTGGACATCACCGGGCGCAAGAGCATGGACCTGAAGTTGAAACTGAGCGAGGAACGCTATCGAACCATCTTCCTGACCAGCGCCGACGGCATTGCGCTCAGCCAGATGAGCGATGGAATGTACATCGACGTCAACAAAGCCTTTCTCCGCATCATGGGCTGCGAACGCGACGAGGTCATCGGCAAGACCTCCCTGGATCTGAATTTCTGGGCCGAACCTGAAGATCGAAAAAAGATGATCTCTGCGCTCAGCGATTTTGGGGAGTTCCGCGACGTGCAGACCCGCTACGTCAGAAAGAATGGAGAGATAGCCTGGGTGCGGATTTCCGCTTCGGCCATCGAAATCGAAGGCCGTTCGTGCATTCTGAGCGTGGTGCGCGATGTGACCGCCGCCAGGGCCGCCGAGGAGCGGCTGGCGGCGGCCGATAGCGCCTTGCGGCTCAGCGAAGAACGCTACCGCACCGCCTTCCAAACCAGCCTGGACGCGGTCAATATCAACGATCTCCGCGATGGCCGATACATCGATGTCAACGAGGCTTTTCTGGAGATTACCGGCTACGCGCGCGAGGAGGTGATCGGGCGTACCTCTATTGAGATGGGCATCTGGGCCAACGCCCGCGACCGCCAGACCATGACCGAGATGCTGGGCCGCAATTCCGCCTGTCGCGGACTGGAAGCTCAATTCCGCAAGAAGGACGGAAGTATCTTCTGGGGGCAGATGTCGGCCTCTTTGATGGAAGTCAATGGCGAGCCCTGCATTCTCTCGATCACACGGGATCTGAGCGAGGTCAAAGCCGCGCAGGAGGAGATCCGGAGCCTGGCCTATTACGACCCGTTGACCGGCCTGCCCAACCGCCGCATGCTGCTGGAGCGGCTGCGCAATGCACTGTCTCCTGCCGGCCGCGGCCAGCCCATGCAGGCGCTGCTGCTGATCGACCTGGACAACTTCAACGTGTTGAACGATACCCTCGGCCATCGCACCAGCGACCTTCTGCTGAAGGAAGTTGCGCGGCGCATCTCCGCCTGCACGCGAGAGCCGGAGATAGTGGCGCGCCTGGGCAGCGATGAATTTGTGGTGATGATCGACCAGCTCAGCAGCGTTGCCGAAGAGGCCGCGGCGCAGGCCAGGAATGTCGCGGAAAGAATCCTGGCCTCGGTGGGCGAGCCGTATCTGATTGGGGAACGCGAATCGCTTACGACAGCCAGCATTGGCATCGCCGTCTTTGGCGACCGCGCGAGCAGCACCGAAGACATTTTGCAGCAGGCGGAGATAGCTCTGCACCTGGCCAAATCCGACGGCCGCAATATGATCCGCTTTTTCTCTCTTGCCCTGCAAGCCGCGACCAACGCCCGCGCCACGCTGGAAGGCGATCTGCGGACGGCCATCAAGAGCGAACAGTTTGTGCTCTACTATCAGCCTCAGGTGGATCGCGGCCGCCTGACTGGTTGCGAGGCTCTCATCCGATGGAAGCATCCCAGCCGCGGCATCGTAGCGCCCAATGACTTCATTCCGCTGGCCGAGGAATCCCGCCTGATTCTGCCGCTGGGAGATTGGGTGCTGGAGACGGCGTGCAAGCAGATCGCCGCGTGGGCGCGACGCGAGGAGACCGCCAGGCTTACGATTGCCGTCAATATCAGCGCAATGCAGTTCCGTCAGCCGGAGTTTGCGCACCACGTTCTCTCAGCGCTCCAGCGGACCGGGGCAAACGCGAAAAACCTCAAGCTGGAACTGACGGAAAGCCTGCTGGTGGATAACTTCGAGGATGTGATCGCCAAGATGGCCGAGCTGAAGTCGCATGGCCTGACTTTCTCGCTGGACGACTTCGGCACCGGCTACTCGTCGCTGGGTTATCTGAAGCGGCTGCCGCTGGATCAACTCAAGATCGATCGCACCTTTGTGCGCGACATGATGGTGGATCTGACCAGCGGCGCCATTGCGCAGACCATTATTGCGCTGGGCCGCGCCATGGATCTTTCCGTTGTGGCCGAAGGCGTGGAAACTGAAGAGCAGCGCGGCTTTCTGGCAGGGCTCGGTTGCCATTTCTTTCAAGGATACTTGATCAGCCGCCCGGTGACGATCGATGAATTCGAGAAGCTGATGGAAGGCTTCAGTTGAAGCCGCGCATCTGTAGTCAGCGCAGCCCCACCGTCTGAAACGGCAATCCAGTCACCGGCCAGCGCGAAGGTTGCGCATCTATATTGGGCGCGATAGAAACGCCCGGAGCCGACGCCGGCGCGACCGACACATTCCATCCATCGACCGTGACCAGCGCATCCTCGCCCTTGAAAGCGCCTGCGTCGGCTTCAATAGTAACGGTGCGGCTTTCGTTGGGCAGCAGCGAGATATAGTTGTCGCTGGGATAAGCGGGCAGCACGCGGTCGCCGGAGAGCTTGCGGCGCAGTTGCAGATGCGCCATCAGAGCCACGCTCGCGGTCGCATTGCGCAGCGTCACCGTAATCACACGCTTGCCGCCGGTGGCAATACTGGTCTCCAGGCTTGCCACCTGCGCATCCAGCGTCACCATGGGTAGCGTATCCAGATCGGTGAGCAGATCGGGATAGCCCGGCTCTCCAAGCCAATAAAAGTTCGACGAGATCGGGTTGCCTTGCGCATCGTCCAGTTCGAGTTTAAGAAAGTGCGTTCCGGCAATCGCAGGCGGAAAATTGACCGCGCCCAGCGTGGCGGCGGAAGAGGGCTCGGCGCTCACATTCACGTCGTAGCGCGATACAAGACTTCCGCCAAGACTGTAGTTGGAAACATGCGCCACGGCTCCGGCGAGCGGTGTGGGCAGGTTGTTGATCACCTGCAATTGGCCGGTAGTTTCGTTGAATTGAATATGGACCATCTCTCCGGCCTTCTTCACGGCAAAGAGCGCGGAGTTGGGCTCGAGGTCGTAGTGGTAGAGCTGCCACACAAAGCTGGGCTGCGCGGGGTGACTCATCCAGGTGATGAGGGCCGTGGTGGGGTGAAAGAGCTGCGCATTGCGGCCCTCGTACATGGCGCGGAATGCCTCGTAATTCATGAGCTGCGCCTTGCGCACAAAGTCGGCCAGGTTGGCGATCTTGCCATAGCGGGCGGCCAGCGTGCCGGGATAAGTGTCGCCGCGCTGCGCGCCTTTGGCAAAGTCGTGCTCGGCCCAGTCGTCGGTGATGGTCTCCCAATCTTTTTGCGGCATCATGCCGTGGACGGATTCGAGCGTAGGCACTGACATGCTGCCGGTCTCGGTTTTGAAGAAGTCGTCGGTGACTTGATAGAACTCGCGCGGCGTTCGCCAGAAGTACGGTCCATGCGAGCGGACGCCAGCGCCGTCGGTGGAGCTGGGCTGGTAGCGGCGGGTCGGTTCCAGTTCAGCCATCAGCTTGCGCAGCTCGGCGTCAATCTCCTTGGGCGGAAAACCCTCGTTGCGCGCGCACCAGACAGCCACCGAGGGATGGTTGCGGAAGCGCAGAATCTTCTCGCGCACGTTGGCAATGTAAGTGTCGATGTCCGTAGGGTCGGGGCCATCGGCGGGGTTGGGCTGGAAAAACTCATCCCAAAGCAGAATGCCGTATTTGTCGCAAAGCTCGTAGAAATCCTCGCCGGTGCTCTGGCCCACCCAATTGCGGATCAAGTTTAGATTGGCCAGCGCGTGCATGCGAATCTCCGCTTCGAGGCGCTCGCGCGGGATGCGCTTCAGAGCTTCGTCCAGACCCCAGTTTCCGCCGCGAATAAAGATGGGAACGCCGTTGACCGAGATGGTGAGATTGTCGGTTCCCGGCACGCTGTAGCTGATCTTTCGCACGCCAAAGCTCACGTCTTGAGAGTCGGAAACCTGACTGCCGAGCTTGAAACTCAGATGCAGTTTGTACAGATTCTGCGCGCCATAGCCATTCGGCCACCACAGGCGCGGATGCACCAGATGCAGCGCGGGAGTTGTCTTGGAATCGAAGGCGACGATCTGCTTGCTGTGCGGCGCCAACTCGACAGTACGCTCAAAGCGGATCTCTTCAATGCTGCCGGAAAGGATGCCGTTCACGGGCTTGTCGGTAACATTCTCCACCGTCGCTTGCACGCCGATATCGGTCGAGTCGGTGCGGGGCAGCGGCAGGTCGGTAGTGACCAGCGGATCCTTTACGGCGACCGGCCCGGTAGCGGAGAGAAAGACCTTCTGCCAGATGCCGGTATCGCGGTCGCGGATGGCGGGAATCCAATCCCAGCCGATGGTCGAGAGAAAGGTCGGCCCGTCGATAGCGGTGATGCCGCCGTTCTTTCCCATGCCATTGCGCAGCGTGTGTTCATGCGGGTCGCCGGGATGCGGCTGCGGCGAAACCAGTACGGCCACCACGGCCTGCTTGCCGGGTCGCACGTTGGCTGTGATGTCAAAGATGCCGCGCATAAAAGCTCCGCGGGTTGTGCCCACTTGCGCGCCATTGACCCAGACGGCGGATGAATAATTGATGCCTTCGAAGTTCAGCCAGATGCGTTCCCCGGCGTAGGAGGCGGGAATATCTACAGTCGTTCTATACCAATAAGATGTACGCGCCAGGCTTTCGGGAATCGTTTCCGGCCGGTTATTTTCGCCGTAAAGCGGCTCGGGATAAACATGGTTGTTGACCAGCGTCGTCAGCACGGTGCCGGGAACCGTGGCCGTGTACCAGCCCGCGGTGCTGAAGCCCGCTAGAGCGACCTCCGCGCCGGCTTGCGGCACTTTGGCCACGTCCTGCAACTGCCAGCCGGCGTTCAGGGCAACGGGCTGCGGCTGTGCGGATTCGGCTAGAACGGAGGGAGCAAAAACGGACAGGCCCAAAAGGCCAGCGAGCAACGATACGATGAAAGACCGGCTGATTCGGATTTGCAAGGGTTTGTTTCCTCGGGATTTTCTGAAAAAGGCGCGATCTTTCCGGCCGCCTAATGGATTATATCGGCTGGCCTGCTTTGACCCATGACTGCTGAATCAACCCCCAAAACCGAAAGCTGGGCGATCAAGAATCTCATGCGAGCGAAAAGGGAGCGTCCGCCTCACCGCGGGTGAGGTTGAGTCGATAATGGAAGTATGAAGTTTCAGCGTTCTTCTGGTGTACTGTTGCACATCACTTCCCTGCCTTCGCATGGCGGCATCGGCGACCTTGGCCCAGCCGCGCATGAGTTCGTGGATTTTCTTGCCGCGGCCGGCCAGCACATCTGGCAGGTGCTGCCACTCTGCCCCACGGGCTACGGCAACTCGCCTTACGCGGGTTCCTCTGCTTTTGCCGGCAATCCCTTTCTCATCAGCCTGGAATTGCTTGCCGACTGGGGCTGGATTGCGCCCGAACGCATCGCCAACCAGGCCGGTCGCGGCGGAGCAGTCAACTTCGAGGAAATCGAGTGGCGGAAGGTTTCGCATCTCTTTGAGGCAGCTGGCAATTTTCTTGACCGCGCGCCGCAGGACGCCAACCTTGCCGAGCAGTGGAGGCAGTACGAGGAGTTCTGCCGCGCCGAGCAAGCCTGGCTGGACGACTACGCACTCTATGCCGAGCTGCGCCGCCAGTTCAATACCGGCGCGTGGACAGTGTGGCCAGAGCCGCTGCGCCGCCGCGATGCCCAGGCCGTGGCTCATGCCGCCGTCACCCATGGCCGCCGCATCGCCGAGGAAAAAGTTTTGCAATTTGCCTTTTCCGTGCAGTGGAACAACCTGCGCGAGGCTGCCGCGCGTCACGGCATCCGCATCATGGGCGACGTGGCGATATTTGTGAACATGGATTCGGCCGACGTTTGGGTGCATCCCGAACTCTTCGAGCTGGACGAGCAACTTCAGCCGCTCCGCGTGGCCGGCGTTCCGCCCGACTATTTTTCCTCGACCGGCCAGCGCTGGGGCAACCCGCTCTATCGCTGGGATTTATCCGCCGAGCACAGCCACTCGGATTCGGCGACGGAAATACCCCACGTGAGTGCCCCGGACTTTACTTGGTGGACGGCGAGGATCCGCCGCGCCTGCGCACTCTATGACATCGTCCGCCTGGACCACTTCCGCGGCTTCGAGGCCTACTGGGCCATTCCCGCATCCGAGCCCACGGCCATCAACGGCAATTGGGTCAAGGCGCCGGGGCGAGAACTCTTCGCCGCGCTTGAAGCGGCGCTGGGTCCGCTGCCGCTGGTGGCCGAAGATCTGGGACTCATCACGCCAGAAGTGGAAGCGCTGCGGCATGAGCTGGGCCTGCCGGGAATGAAGGTGCTGCAATTCGGATTCAGCGACACGGGCGCGCATATTCATCTGCCGCCCCGTTTCACTCCAGAGACGGTGGCCTATACCGGCACGCATGACAACAACACCACGCTCGGCTGGTGGAAGACCGCCAGCATGAAGGAGCGCGATGCGGTCGAGGCACTGGTGGGACCGGTGGACCAGCGCCCTGTCTGGCCCCTGATTCGCGCGCTTGAGGCCAGCGTGGCGCAGATCGCGCTCATTCCCGCGCAGGATCTGCTTGAGCTTGGCGCGGAGGCCCGCATGAATACGCCGTCCGTGGCCGCGGGCAACTGGAGCTGGCGCGCCCCGGAATCAAGCTGGACGCCGGATCTAGCCGCGCGCCTGGCAGCCCTGGCCGAAGTCACCGACCGCGACAACGATCCGCTGGAGAAAGCACACCAAGAGCCCACCGTCGCTTGAGTCACGCTCTCCAGCCCAGCCAACCCGTGACGCAGATCACTGTCCGACCCAAGCCTCAGCGCCAATCATTCATCATGCGCGCTTGGCGCTTGCGTGTGGAGGAGATTTGTGGCCCGGTCCAGGTTGCCGCTGTTGCGCAGGCTTTCTCAGATTTTCTTTCTCCTGCTCTTTCTCGCGCTGCTTCTCTTCACCTCGCTGAGCCTTTTTCCTCGCGGCGCCACAGAGGTTCAACTACGCGCTCCGGTCCGCCTATTTTTCGAGTGGGATCCACTGGTCGCCCTGGTCAATGCACTCTCCGGCCATGCCCTCTATCGCGGACTGATCTGGTGCCTGGTGATCTTGCTGCCCACGCTTTTTCTTGGCCGCTTTTTCTGCGGCTGGATCTGCCCCATGGGCACGCTGCAACACTTCGCCGGCAACATGCCCTCGGAGTCCAAACGCGGCAAGCAGCGCATCGATTCCAATCGATACAAGCGCTGGCAGACAGTCAAATACGTCGTCCTTCTCGCCGGTTTGGTTGCGGCTTTTTTCGGCTCGGCGGCCATCGGCTGGCTTGACCCCTTCAGTCTGCTGGTCCGCTCTTTTGGACTGTCTTTGTTGCCCGCCTTCAACGCCGGCGCGCGCGCCGTGGTCACACCGCTTGAAACCAGCCACGTCACCGCAATCAAAGTAGCAGGCAAAGCTCTGCATAACGTCCTGCATTACACGGTGCTCGATCTCCGCCAGCCGCACTACATGCAGGGGCTGGTCCTGGGCATTCTCTTCATCGCGATTCTGGCGGCCAGCTTGCGAGTCACGCGCCTTTGGTGCCGCGCCATCTGCCCGCTGGGCGCGCTGTTGGGCGCTGTTTCGCGCTGGTCGATTCTGGGCCTGCGCAAAGACGCCGGCGCCTGCGACAAATGCAATCGCTGCCTGCTCAATTGCCAGGGCGGCGACGATCCCATCGGCGGTGTGCCATGGCGCAAGGCCGAGTGCCTGATGTGCATGAACTGCGTTGGCAGTTGCCCGCACGATAGCCTGCAATTCAAGTTCTTCCGCCCGCTTTCAGAAGCGGGGCAAGAAGTCGCCTCGCCGGATCTTGGCCGTCGCCGCGCACTCACCGGACTGGCCGCCGGCGCTGCCGTGGTTCCGCTCATGCGAGCCAACGCGGGCCTGGGCAAAGGACGGCATGAGAATTTATTGCGCCCGCCCGGCTCGCTTGACGAGGCCGACTTCCTCGGCCGCTGCATCCGCTGCGGCGAGTGCATGAAGGCCTGCCCCAACACGGCGCTGCATCCCACGCTCGACCAGGCCGGCCTGGAAGGCTTGTGGACGCCCACTCTGGTCCCGCGCATCGGCTACTGCGAGCCTAGTTGCGTAACCTGCTCCGAGGTCTGTCCCACCGGCGCAATCTGGCAGATCACGCCCATGGAAAAAGGCTGGGTTGTCGGCGTTGGCGCGGGCAGTCAGCCCATCCGGTTGGGCACTGCCTTCTATGACCGCGGCCGCTGCCTGCCCTGGGCCATGGCCACCGATTGCATAGTCTGCGAAGAGTGGTGCCCGGTCTCGCCCAAGGCCATTTATGTGCAGGAAGCGCAAGTCATCGATTCCGGCGGCAATACCAAAACTGTCAAGCAGCCGCGCATCGATCCCAGCCGCTGCGTCGGATGCGGCGCTTGTGAGTTTGCCTGCCCGCTGCAAGAGCGGCCGGCTGTTTACGTCACCAGCATTGGCGAAAGCCGCTCGCCCAGCAGTCAGATTTTGCTCAACAGAAAATGAGGGGGAACCAAAGTGAAATTTCGTTTCAACTGCAAGTGCGCCGTTGCCGTCTTGGCCATTGTTGCCGCAACTGCCGGCACAGGTTGCAAAAAGAAAGCCTCCGACCCGTTCCCGGCAACCGACGCGGTCTCCGGCTGGCAGAAGTCCAGCGAGACGCGCACCTTTGCCGCCAAGGATCTCTATCTGTACATCGACGGCGATGCCGAGCAATACATCTCCGCCGGCGTAGTCACCACCTCCACCTCCGACTACAAATATCAGGGCTCTCTGGAGGCAACCGTCGATGTGCATACGATGACCGCACCAGAAGGCGCGCAGAAGATTCTTGAAACTGGAGTGACAAAAGACGCCAAGACCGTAGCCTTGGGCGATGAAGGCCTTCAATACGCGCAGAGCATCCTCTTCCGCAAAGGCAATTCACTGGTGCGCATTGTTGCCTATGAGTCCACGCCCGATGCTCCGCAAGCCTTGCTGGCGCTGGCTCATGGCATTGAAGCAAAGCTGTAACTCGAACGAACCGCAGCGCCGCAAAAAACGAAAGGACCGCAATGGAAAGCCGCCGTGATTTTCTCAAGACCGCAGCAACGGGAGCTCTGGTATTGGGCTCGCAAATCAAATTGGCCGCCGCCTTCGATCAGCATGCTCCCGCCAGGTCCAAAGTCGTCGTAGCCCGCGACCCGGCGCTTCACGGCGCAGGCGGCGCTCTCGACGAGAAGCGCGTCGCAACCTTGCTCGATCGCGCCATCGCCAGTTACACCGGCCACGACAAGCCTATCGCCGCCTGGAAGAGCGTTGTGCCCGTCGGCAAAGTCATCGGCCTCAAGGTCAACGGCCTCGGCGGCAAAGGCATCTCCACTCACTCCGCGCTGATCATGGCCGTCTGCGAGCGCTTGCAGCAGGCCGGAGTCAAGCCCGGCGAGATTGTCATCTGGGACCGCAACGCCCGCGACCTGGAAGCCTGCGGCCTCACCATCTCCACAGACCCCAGCCGCATTCGCGTCTACGGCTCAGACGTCAGCGGCTTTGAGGAGCAGCAGGAAAGCTGGGGCATGGCGCGCGTGCGCTTCTCAAAGATCCTCACCCGCGACTGCGCCATGGTCATCGGCCTGCCCATCCTCAAAGATCACAGTGGAGCCGGCGTCACCTTCGCGATGAAGAACATGTACGGCGTCATCAATAATCCCGGCGACCTGCACGCCACCAACTGCAACCCAGGCGTTGCCGACCTCAACTGCATTCCCGTCGTGCGCGACAAAGTCCGCTTCACCATTGGCGATGCCATCTCGTCGGTCTATGAAGGCGGTCCCGGCTTTCACCCCGAACACCTCTGGCAGCCCAACGCGCTTATCGTTGGCGAAGATCGCGTCGCCGTCGACCACACTGCGTGGCAGATCATCGAGCGCAAGCGCGCGGAAGCCGGCCTGCCCACGCTTGAAGCCGCGGGCCGTCCGCCACGTTACATTGCCTCCGCCGCCGACCCTTCGCGCAACCTTGGCGTCAACGATCCGCAGCGCATTCACTTGCTGGAAGTCTAGAAATCCGGGTGCCCCACCCTCGGCGCGTCCTTGTTTTTTCGCCTTGGGTGGGATGCATCCAATCTGGAGAATCACGATGGCCGGAGAATTCGATCGGACGCCGGATCAGAAGCTGAACGAAGCGTTGGACGCAATTCGAGGCAGGGCCAACGCCATGACTCGCCGCGAGGCGCTGCTGCAACTGCTGCGCGTGGGCGGAGCGGCCGCGGGCGTGGGCGGAGCGGCGCTCTGGCTCAGCCGCCACAGCTTCCGCCCGGTGCCGGCGCAAGCTGAGCAGGCGCGGCGCGACCATCGCATTGCGGCTGCTTCCTCGCTCAGCTCCGAGCTGCCCGCAATGACCGTCGTTCAATACTCCACCGACAAAAACCCATCCCCCCAGGCCGGCGAGCCCCGCTTGCTTGTTCGTCAGGCACTTGAAGATCTCGGCGGCATCGGCCGCTTCATCAGCCGCGGAGATGTCGTCGTCGTCAAGCCCAATATTGCATGGGACCGCACTCCCGAGCAGGCCGCCAACACCAACCCTGAAGCCGTCGCCGAGATGGTGCGGCAGTGCTGGCAGGCTGGAGCCAAGCGCGTCATCGTCACCGACGTCACCTGCAATGAGCCGCGCCGCTGCTTCCAGCGCTCCGGCATTCAGGCCGCCGCGCGCGCCGAAGGCGCTGAAGTCATCCTGCCCGATCCCGAGCTATTTCGCGAAGTCGATCTGAGAGGCATCGTGCTCAAAACCTGGCCCGTCTTCACGCCGTTTCTTGAGGCAGACAAGATCGTCAACATGCCCATCGCCAAGCATCACGTACTCACCGGCGCAACCCTCGGCATGAAGAACTGGTACGGCATTCTGGGCGGAGAGCGCAACCGCCTCCACCAGCAGATTCATCAGAGCCTCGTAGACCTGGCCAGCTTCATGCTGCCCACCTTCACGCTCATCGACTGCTACCGCATCCTGCTGCGCAACGGCCCCACCGGCGGCAATCTTGAAGATGTGGCCGTCAAGAAAACCGTCGTCGCCGGCACCGATCCCGTAGCGCTCGACGCCTATGTAGCCAAGGCGTATTGGAACCTCGACCCCGCGCAATTGCCCTATTTGGCAATGGCCGCAGCCCGCGGCCTGGGCGTTGTAGACTTCGATAAGTTGCAGGTGAAGATCAGCCAGTTGGGGTAAACGGCGTTCCGGTAAGAGATGAGACACGGCCTTCGCAAGCGCTTGACATCCGTATATATTGAAAGCATAATCTGTATATACAAGAGGCGCCGCGATGCCCGCAACCCTGACATCAATTCGACTGGATACAAAACTGGCGGATAAGGCTGTGCGTGTCCTTGGAGCAGCTTCGCGCACAGAGGCCGTTCATATTGCCTTACGTGAAATCGTGGGCACAAAACAATTCAAAGCGATAATAAAGAAGTACGAAGGCAAGCTCGTCTTCGCTGGTAGCGATGAGTGATTTCATCCTCTTTGACACCTCGGTCCTGATCGACAATCTGCGCACGGCGCGCCACTCACAGCGCATAGCCGAAAGGCCCGGAATTGCCCGCAACTCCTCCGTAGTGCTTGCCGAGCTTTGGCGCGGAGCAACAACGGCTGCGGAGTGGAAATTTCTTAAGGAACTCGCGAATAGCCGTCCCGTCCTGACGCCGACAGAGAACAGCTGGCTGGAATCGGGGGAGATTCTCTCCAGAATTCAGAAGGATCGCGGATTCAAACCCCGCAAACTTCGCGATCTGCATTTCGATGTTTTGATCGCGCTGACCGCCCGCACACATGGAGCCTTGCTGATTACCTCCAACCGCGCCGACTTCGAGTTGATTCGCCAGTATCGGGATTTCTATCTTGAAGTCTGGTAGGAAACGTATCGCGCAGGAGCAGCAATCTCCCACTCACTTCGCCGCACTCTGCCGCACCACATCCTGGCGGTAATGGCTGTAAGCCCCTTCGGGCACATCGGTCAGCGGCAGCGCGGGGCCTTCCCACAGCAGCCGCGGCACGCCCTGGCTGAT
This sequence comes from Occallatibacter sp., assembly GCA_050014335.1. GTDB lineage: Bacteria > Acidobacteriota > Terriglobia > Terriglobales > Acidobacteriaceae > Telmatobacter. The sequence goes on from JBEKDN010000035.1 coordinate 12,982, forward strand.
CGAATGCAGCCCCTCCAAATGCAGCGTGTGCCTGCCCGCGCGCAGGCCTAAAGAGCTGCGATCGAAGCGCACCGCATTGCCCGGCGAGCCGCAGACCTGCGCAAAAGGCGGTCCAGTCTTGGCCACTTCCAACCCGTCGATCACCACCCGCGCTCCGTCCCGCGCCAGCAGATAAAACGTATAGCCGCCGTCCACGGGAATATCGATAAAGCCGTCCCATGCGGCGGCGTAGTGCGTAAAGCCCTGCGGGTCGGCGCGCAGGTTGGGGCCTTCGCCGCTGAAGACCGCATGTTGGTCCGCCAGCTTGGGCAGCTCGGTCCACTCGCCGGGATAAATCTGCCAACTGAGCCCCGGCGTCGTGGGGCCGGCGACGCTCGCAGCCTCATGCCAGTGCGCCACAGCCACCACATTCTGCGCCGCCCAGTCCTGGTTTCCGTCCTCATCCACAGCTTGCAGCAGAACCCTGAAGCGCCCCGCGCCGAACGCGCCTCCATCCAGTTCCGTTCCCTCGGCATCCGGAAAGCGATGGCGCACACGGCGGCCGCGGGCCTGCGTTCCGTCGCCAAACGACCATCTAAAATCCGCGCCGGGCGAAGCCTTTGCCGTCAGCGTCACCTGTTGCCCCGGAGCCGCCACCGGCGGATCCACTGTGAATTGCGCCAGCGGTCCATGCGGCGCGGTAAAGGTTGCCGGCGCCGCGTCGCCTGAGATCACCAGCGGCAGATCGGCGTCATTGGCCGCCCGGCTCTGCCCGTACTTGATGTTGTCAAAGGTCACGCCGGCCACCGCGCCCTGCATCGTTGAATCGGCCAGCGGCGGCTGGTCCAGCGCCCAGATATTGTGGAAGATAAAGCCATGCAGTCCCGGATCTTTCTGTTCCAGCTGCACCAGCGAGTACCAGTTGTCCAGAAACAGATTCTCAAAGGTAAATTCCGAGTGGGCGCCTTTGGCCTCCTGCGCGCCCCAGAAACCCAGCAGCCCAAAGGTCTGACCGCAAGCGCCAATGCCGCCATGCAAAATGTCGGAATTGCGCAGCGTAAAATTCCGCGAGTTGAAGATCTTTCGCGGCCATCCCGCGCGCACAATGTTTGAAATGCTCGTCGAAAGCACGCTATTCTCAATCAGGATATTGTTCACGTCCTGCCCCGGCCGCAGCATGTCCTCGTCCTTGTAGCCGTCCCAGTTGCCCTCCATGGCAAAAACATCGTCCGACGCACGCAGAAAAGAATTCCTCACCACCGTATCGCCACTGCCCAGCCAATCCATTCCATCCTGATTCGCATTGGCCGCATTGCCGCCAATCAGCCGCAGATCGTCATACAAAAAGCCGGAAGAATCCTTCATCTGAATCGACCAAGTCCGCGTGCGGATAATGCACGTCAGCCCGTCAATCTCGATATTGTGCGCCTGCAATGCGCCGATGCAATGCCAATCCGGCTTCTGCATCCAGCCTTCGTCGGCATTGGGATCCTGCGGTCCGTCGTAGACAATGGCGCCGCGCCCCAGCACCTTCACGTTCTGCACCTTCCACAGGTTCAGGCTGCCGAAGAAGTACGAGCCCGGCATCAGGTAAATCGTGTCGCCGCTCTTGGGGTTCAGGCTCTCATGATAGACGCCCGGCTGAAAGACGTGCATCTTCGCATCGCGCGGCATGGGCGGCGGCGGTGAGCCGGCAAAGAGAAACAGAATCTTGGCGTGGTTCAGAAAGTCGCCCGGACGCGAGATCGAGAGCTTGGCCGGCGCTGAGAGCCGGAAGCGAATCGTCTGGGCTTTTCCTTGGACGCGCACCGCCCTCAACCCCAGCCGCCAGGGCTGAATGTCCACGCCCTTTACCCAAAAGTCGGGCTCCGCCGCCGTAATCTCCACCATCACCGGGCCAGTCATATCGAAGCTGACATACTCATAGCTAGCCGCTGCGTGCGCAACATCCACGGACTGCCCATTCACGGTGACAGTAAATGCCATCGAGCGCATCTCGGCTGGAACCCGCGCGGCCTGCACGCGGCTGGCAGCCTGTGCGGCAAATGGAAACGCGAGTAACGCGACAATAAGCGAACGATAACCCAGCACGAGCAACGGCTCCGCCAAAAGAGTGGGGATGAATCCACTGTAGCACCGTGGCAAGAGGTACCGTCTCTATGCTGGAAGAAAGCGGCGCAGCTATTTCCTCACAGCTTCGACTGCCGATTCCGAGAAATGCGCAAGCAATTGCGAATGGCCCAGGTGGTGCACATCAGGATCACGCTGCCCAGAATGAGCGCAATCGGGATATACCAGACGCCCAGTATCTCGTGCGCGGGAGGCTGCGGCACGTAGAACTGTGTTCCCGAGGCGACTATCTCTCCATTTATCACCCACATGCCGGTATGCGCCGGGAAGAGGCACTTGGCAATTCCTGAGAACACGAAGCCCGCTCCGAAGATGTATCCGAAGACTCCCATCACTAACTGCGTCAAAACTCTCGCACGTAGATTTCATACTCCGCTCCGGCCAGCTTCAATTGAATTTCATAGCGCGCACCCAGCCGCGGAGCGCAAACAAGCGGCGGCCGGAAACATGCCAGGCATAGACCATTCTTTTGCCTGACACTGGGATACAAAATGCCATTCGATTGCCCATCTATCAGTTGCCACGCCAATTGTTGACTGGCCGCGTAGCAAGCCGGAAAGGGCTCGGCAAGCAGGCATTTCGCAAACGCTTCCACGGGATGGAGAATATGAAAGTAGCAATGGAAATCCGCCAGCCAATCGTCAAAGAGGCCGATCTCCTCGTCCGGCTGCTGGCGGGGCATCTCCGGCACTACTATGTCGGCCAGGTTTCGGGCTTTGCGGCAAGTCACCTCGGCCAGCGCGGTCTCCAAACTCTCCGCGGCATACCAGGCGCCGCGCGTCGCATCGTTGAATCTAGACCCATACGGGCTGGCATGAAGAAACGCCGCTCTCGTAATCTCGGCATTGGGAATCCCGTAGACCAGTTCAATGCTGCCGATTCCGCTCAGCCCCTGCCGCTCCCCTTGCACGCGGTCGTTCGTGGCTCCATCGAGCAGAAAGACGTCGGCAAGCATCGCGTCGTCGTCGCAAATCTCCGCAAGAACGCTGGATTCGCTGTTGTACTGCGAGGGCGCCAGCCGGTGCATTCCCTCGCGGCTGAACTTCCGCTCCGGCGGCTTCACTGGCCGCCTCGCCAAGCATCCACCAGGCGGCGCACCTCAACTATACCGGGCTGCCCATGACGGATCATGTAATCGATAGGAGCGCCGCCGGCAAAGAGCCTTCCCCGGTTCTCCAACGTGACCCAACGGTCCGCCCAGGGCTTGCCGAAATAGATATTGAGAGCCTTGTAAATGCCAACCACCAGCGAGATCCGCATTAGCGTATCCTGATCCAGCCGCTTATCTTCGGGACTCGACTTCCACGTATGGAAAGTCGACGAGGCAACCCCGCCCAGCAATCCGCGCGACTGCATTTCATTCAGTCCCCAGCGACCGGCAATGGTTACAAAGGCCTTGATGCCGCTCGAGCTGAGACGGACGCGCTCTTCCGGATCAGAAAGGTTGGCAGCCTCGTCAAGAGGGTAGCCCGCAACAAGCGATGTTGTAAACGGTGTCTTCATTGGTCTGTCTCGAATTCAATAAGAATTATCCACGAATTCGAGAGCTTCCGCAAGAGGAGTTTTCCGTCCAATTACCAGCCCATCTGGTTCATCCGCCGCAGGATGACTCCGCTATAGCTGTTCATCCGCTCAGGATGGCGCTTCAGGGGTGCTGGAAGAATCGCTGCCAGCCGCGCCGACTGTTCCCGGCCAATCGTTCGGGCCGAAGTTTTATCCCAAACGCGGCAGGCTTGATCCGCGCCATAAATGCCCGGGCCCCATTCCACCACGTTGAGATACAGCTCAAGAATGCGCTGCTTGCCCAGCACCAGCTCAGCCACGGGTACCAGCGTGAACTCCGCGCCCTTGCGAAAGATAGAGCCGCCAGTCCCGAAGAAAAGATTCTTCACAAGCTGCTGCGTAAGTGTGGAACCGCCGCGCGTGCGGCCACCTTCCATGTCCTCCTGGGCTGCGAGTTGAATCGCGTGCCAGTCGAATCCATGGTGCTGGTAGAAGCGCGCGTCCTCGGCTGCAATTACGGCATGCTGAAAGTTGGGCGAGATTTGGTTGAGCGGAACGAACTCGTAGCGTTCCCGATACGGCTTGTTATGGATCCAGGCCTGCAACCGGCGCTCCACGTGCAGTGCCGTTGTCGGCGGGTCGACCCACCGCGCGGCCACGAGAGTCAGCGCGGCTAGCGACCAAAGAAGCACAACCGCAAAACCAAACCATCCAAGAAAGGATCGAACGAAACTTTTCCGGCGCGGAGGCTCGGGGAGTGTCAAAGGTGTCGTAGTCACACTTCAGAATAATTGTTTGGCCCGGATTGTTGCCAGACTGGATTTGCGCGGTGAAGACGCTACGCCAAACCCGTCCGACTTAAATCCCTTCGCCCATCGAAACATACTGTCGCAGCCGATCCAGTTTCACGCGATAAGCCTCGCGTTCGGCCGCTTCAGTGGTGAATTGATCCGCCGGAGCCTTGCCGTCCAGCCGCTGCGCGCCGCCCATCCGGTCTTCCAGTTCTTCCACGCGCGCTGAGAGAGCAATCAACGAATCAGAAAGCGGATCCTTAATGTCGTGCGGATCGGTAATCAGCACCCGCTCGCCGTTTTGATAAACGATATGCGCCGGCACGCCCACCACCGTCGAATCGGGCGGCACATCCGAGAGCACCACCGAGCCCGCACCCACGCGCGAGTTTTCACCTACCGTAATATTGCCCAGGATATTGGCGTTGTTGCCGATGAAAACGCCGTCGCAGATTGTCGGATGGCGCTTGCCGTGGCCCTTGCCTGTTCCGCCCAGCGTCACGCCCTGGTACATCGTCACGTCGTCGCCCACGATGGCCGTCTCGCCAATCACCACGCCCGCCGCGTGGTCGATGAAAAGCCGCCGCCCCAGAAACGCGCCTGGATGTATATCGACGCCCGTATAGAAGCGGGCAACTTGCGAAACCATCCGCGCGAGCAGCAACAGCTTCGCCCGCCACAGCACAAAGGCGAAGCGATGCATCCAAACCGCCCACAGCCCCGGATAGCAGAGAAAGACCTCCAGCCGCGAGCGCGCCGCCGGATCGCGCTCCAGAACGGAGTCAATGTCTTCTCGAATGTGGGAAAAGAAGGCCATAAGAAAGATCGTATCGGCAAAGATAATTCGTGGTTGAAGCTTCCCAGGTCTCGTACTCGATACCTGGGAAGCCTTAAAACATCAATCAATTCCGCCCGCGCGACCGGCACTTACAGAGTAACGGTTTCAGTCGGCAGACCCAGCGCCTGCTGGCGAAGCGGATCGAAGAGCACGCTGGTCAAATAGCGCTCGCCAAAGTCAGGCAGCACCGTGACAATCAGCTTGCCGGCATTCTCAGGCCGCGCCGCCACCTTCAACGCCGCCGCCGCCGCCGCGCCAGAACTGATGCCCACAAAGAGCCCTTCCTCTTTCGCCAGCCGGCGAGCCATCTCCACCGACTCGTCGTTGGTCACCTGCACCACCTCGTCGACGAGCTTGATGTCCAGAATGCTGGGAATGAAGCCCGCGCCGATGCCCTGAATCTTGTGCGGTCCCGGCTTGCCGCCGCTCAGCACGGGGCTATCCGTGGGCTCGACGGCAATGGCCTTGAACTCCGGCTTGCGCTCCTTGATATATTTCGACACGCCGGTAATGGTGCCGCCCGTGCCCACGCCGCTGATCAAAATGTCCACCTTGCCATCCGTGTCATCCCAGATCTCCGGCCCGGTGGTGTGGAAGTGGATAGCCGGGTTGGCTGGATTGTCGAACTGCTGCAGGATGTACCCGTCCGGTGTCTTGGCCAGAATCTCATTGGCCTTGGCGATAGCGCCCTTCATCCCGTTCGGCCCCGGCGTGAGAACAATCTCCGCGCCAAAAGCCAGCAGCGCCACGCGCCGCTCCAGACTCATCGTCTCCGGCATAGTGAGAATGATTTTGTAGCCCTTCACCGCAGCCACAAAAGCCAGCGCGATGCCCGTGTTGCCGCTGGTGGGCTCTATCAGCACCGTCTTGCCGGGCGTAATCTTGCCCCTGCGCTCGGCATCGTCGATCATCGCAAAACCGATGCGGTCCTTCACGCTTGAGACCGGGTTCTGGCTCTCCAGCTTCACCAGAACGGTTGCCGGCAGCCCGGCTGAAACACGATTCAACCGCACCAAAGGGGTTTTACCAATCAATTCCGTTACATTCGCGGCTATACGCGCCATGTGATCTCCTTCTTCTGGGATTCGTCCCAGCGCATTTCTGTTTTTGAGGGGTAAATGTCAAGCCGTCAGGGGAATCTGCGTGCGCGTATTAGGCGCGCGTCTGCATCGCGGCTGGCACCAGGGCGGTGTTTAGCGACATCGACGCATGACAAGAGCATAGTACCGCAACCCGCCTCATTGCAAGTAAAACTCTTGAATGCGCGTATCTTGCTACACTTCTTTGAGAGGACGGCTTCCGCGGGCCGCCTTCTTCCTCACTCCAAAATCAGCGGCGGGAGCGTCCATGCCAGTTGTCGAACTCGCGGCCGTCACCAAGGCCTATGAGAGCAAAATCGCCGTCAACAACCTGAGCCTCTCCATTGAGGCCGGCCAGATCTTCGGCCTGCTGGGGCCAAACGGAGCCGGCAAAACCAGCTCCATTCGCATGATGATGGGCATCACCGTTCCCGACTCCGGACAAGTGACGCTTTTCGACAAGCCCTTCCAGCGCCACAGCCTCGAGCGCGTCGGCTACCTGCCCGAGGAGCGCGGCCTCTATAAAAAAATGAAAGTCATCGATCAGCTCGTTTTCTTCGGCTGCCTGCACGGCCTCAACGCGGCCGAAGCAGAGAAGCGGGCCAAAGACTGGGCCGCCCGCATGGAGATAGCCGAAGCCCTGCCAAAGAAAACTCAGGAATTATCCAAGGGTATGCAGCAGAAAATTCAGTTCATCGCCACGCTGTTGCATGAACCCAGTCTGGTTGTCATGGATGAGCCTTTCAGCGGCCTCGATCCCGTGAACGCAGTGCTGGTTGAGCGGACCCTTCTAGACCTCAAAAATCAAGGCAAAGTGATCCTCTTCTCCACTCATCGCATGGATCAGGTCGAGAAGCTCTGCGACTCCATCTGCCTCATCGACAACGGCAAAGCGGTGCTGGCCGGCAATCTCCGCCAGATCAAATCCAGCTATGAGCGCAACCGCGTAATTGTAGAGTTCGAAGGCAGCGCCGCCTTCCTTCAAAGCGATCAGATCGCCGAGGCAAAGAACTTCAGCGGCCACGCTGAGATCAAGCTCAAGCCGGGCGGCGACGCGCAAAAGCTGCTGCATGAAGCCGCCGCCGCCGCAACCATCTACCGCTTCGAGCTGGTCGAGCCGTCGCTTGAAGAGATCTTCATCGAGACCGTGGGAGGCAAGGCCAATGCATAATATCTTTCTCATTGCCCGGCGCGAATACATCGAGCAAATTCACGGCCGCGCCTTCCTTTCCTCGACCATTCTGGTGCCACTCTTGATTTCCGCGCTCGTCGGCTGGAGCGCCATGACCGGCGGCAAGGCACACGATGGGTCGCATGTCGTCATCGCCGCCTCTGACCCGGCGCTGGCCGCTCAGGTCCGCCGCGAGATGCTCTATGACACCTCCGCCAAGCTCACCGTCGACATCCTTGCGCCCGTCACCGCTGAAGATCGCGCCGCGCTTCATAAGCGGCTCAGCAGCAAATCCATTGACGGCGTTCTCGACCTCGATACCGCAGCCAACGGCGCCGTCTCCGCATCGTATGTGACCATCTCAGCCGGAGGCTTTGCCAACATCGGCGGCATGCAGAATTATCTCAACCGCGCACTGGTGCATCAGCGCCTAATCGCCAGCCAGATCGATCCGGCGCAGGTCGACTCCATTCTCAAGTGGGTCCCCGTCGAGCCCATGCAACTGGGCAAGAACGGCACACCCGATAAAAGCGGCAATGGCACGGCGCAGTTCTTCAAGGCCTTCCTGATGGCACTGCTCATCTCCATGCCCATTCTGCTTTACGGAATGAATATGGCCCGCGCGATCATTGAAGAAAAGACCTCGCGCATCTTTGAAGTCATGCTGGCCATCGCCGCCCCGGACGAACTGCTCGCCGGCAAGCTCATCGGCGTGGGCGCCGTGGGCCTCACGCAAATCACCATCTGGGTCACCGCGGCCGGTCTCATCACCGGCTCCGCGCTGGCCGCGCCGATGCTCAGCGGCAATATAGAGGTGCATTTTTCACTCGCTGAGGCGCTGCTCTTTCCGCTTTACTTCCTGCTCGGCTTTGCGCTCTTCAGCGCGCTCTTTTCCGGCCTCGCCGCCACCTGTGAAACATCGCAGGATCTGCAAATGTTTACGCCTCTCGCCGCCATTCCCGTCTGGATCTCCTTCGGAATCCTCCCCGTGCTAATGAAAGATCCCAGCTCGATCTGGGCTGTGGCCGCGTCGCTCTTCCCCTTCACCGCTCCCTACGTCATGATTCCACGCATAAGCATTGGGGCAGTACCCGCATGGCAGGTAGTTGTGTCCATCACCATCATGATCTTCAGCATTTGGGGCATGCTCTGGTTCTCCTCGCGCCTCTACAGAGTAGGAATTCTAATGTACGGCAAGCGCGCCACCATACCGGAGCTGCTCCGCTGGCTGCGCTATAGCTGAGGAAAAACAACCAGTCTTCGCACCCCAAAATGCGCTGTTATCCTGAGCAACTCGACTCGCCGCAGCGAGTTGGGTCCGAAAATGAACAAGCCACAAACGCTGGGCGCCCCATGTCCGGATTCTCGGACATGGGATAGCACAAATCCACAAAGCTTCTCCCTGAATAATTTTCGCAACATTCTCAGAGCATAGGTGTCTACAGTGGTAGTTAACTTTCTGATCAGGGGGAACTTCCAATGATCCGAAGCTATTTCCGCTTCCGCTCCTCATTTTGTGCCACTATTCTCCTGGTGGCTGCCGCCCTCGCTCAGCAGACCGCTTACTCCCAAGTGGACCTGGTCCCGCGGGCCATTCTCTCCGCCAAAAAGATATTTGTCTCCAACGCCGGCGCGGATAGCGGCCTTTTTCCGTCTCCATTCTCCGGCGATCCCAGCAGGGCCTACTCCGAGTTCTACTTCGATTTGAAGGCTGCCGGACAATTTGAACTGACATCCGACCCCGGAGATGCCGACCTGGTTCTGGAAATCCAGCTCACTGCGCCCAGCGGTCCGGCCTGGCGCTCCGAGGTGAACAAGGTGAATGGCGCATCCGATCCATTGCCAATGCTTCGCCTGGTCATCTACGACCGCAAAACACACTTCATTCTCTGGACCGAGACCCAATCGATCGAGGTGGCTTACACCCAAAAATCGCACGATAGAAACCTCGACCTCGCAATTCGGGTGCTGATGGAGAGGTTCCAGCAACTCACCGGCAAGCCGCTCACGACCGACCACTAGCTTTACAATTCTTCGGGCGCCCCGGTTCCGGATTTACAGATGTGGGGCGCCACAAAACCAAACTAGGTTTATCATCCAAAACAATCGCGGCCGTTTTTGCAGATTAATTCTCCTATCCTGCTAGCGTGGAATTGCCGATCCATATTGGCAGGAGAATGAAATGAGATTAAGCGCCGCGGGAATGGAATTGCTCAAGCAGTCGGAGGGGTTTCGCAATCGTGTTTACAAGGACGCAGCCGGGCTGCCGACCATTGGTTACGGCCACCGGCTGCTGAACCCGGGCTCCTTTCCCAACGGCATCGACGAGGCGCAAGCAGCGGAGATTCTGGCCTGCGATGTGCGCGAAGCCGAGCAAGCCGTCGAGCGCCTCGTCAAGGTGCCCATAACGCAGGGCCAATTCGACGCGCTGGTGGATTTCTGCTTCAACCTGGGCGCGGGAAAGCTCACCTCGTCCACGCTGCTCAAAATACTCAACCACGGCCGCTACGACGATGCCGCCGAGCAGTTGCTGCGCTGGGACCGCGCCGACGGCCATGAAATTGAAGCCCTCAAGCGCCGTCGCCAAGCCGAAGCCGAGCTATGGCACACCCAGCAAGTCGCTGCCTGAGGGCCGCCCAGCGCCAAACGGACCCCTGTACCCTTTTTCATCGTGGAGCGGTGAAACAGTGATGCCCCGCTCGGCAAGGAGTTTTCCTCGATAAGAATATTATCATCTATGATTTACGTAATAATTCATTCAACGTCGACGTATAAGGGTTTCTCGCAAAGCGAGAAAAAACGGATTTTCCCTTCGCCAAAAGGCCTCAATTACCCGCGATAATTTCGCCCAAATGCAGCATTTCGCCACTTTTCAAATAACCCTTGCGACGGAACCAATCTTCCATCGCCGCATGAAGCTGTTCCAGCGGCACGCGCGTTCCAGCTTCAAGCACTCCATCGGCCAGCGGCAGCGTGTCGTCGAAGACCGGATCGTTGGTAAAGTTGCGCATCGCAAAGTTGTCGATCCAGCGAATCGGGCAGGCGTGGCGCGCGCCTTCCGCGTCGATTCGGTCCACCGAAATCCTGCGCGCAAACATGCTTCCACTTTATCCGACCCAAGCGGTCCATCAGTGCGCGTAGAGCTTTTCGCCCGCTTCGATCGCCACAGCCAAGCGGTTCACCTCAGGTGGTTGCGGGCAGTTGGCGTAGGGCGTGTAGGCGCAGGCTGGATTTTCCAGCCGGTTGAAGTCCAGCGTCAGTGTGCCGGTCTTGTCCAGGCCATGGTCGGGCAAACCAGTATGTAGAAAGCGCGCGTCGGCATAAGTCGCTGTCTGGCTCGTCCGGTCGCGCAGAATGAAGAAGAGCGTCTTGCCTTCGCGGTCTTCCATCACTGGCGCCAGATGCAGCAACTGGCCGTCGAGCGTGAACTCCGCAATCCCTGGCGTCGGCAGATCCAGCGTCGTCCCTTGGCCCGTGGGAATCTTCTCGGTATGCGGAGCAACGAAGGGAATCCAGCGCGCCATCACGCGGAAGCGTGCGTCGGGCGCGTACCAGTTGAGGTTGCGGAAACCGGCGCGCGTTGGTGCATCGGCGTCTTGAATGCGCAACGCAAAGCGACCGCCGCGCTCCTGCACGGCCAGCTTCAGACCGTGCCATGCGATCACTGTCGGCTTGGCCACGGTAACGGCCAACTGGCCCTCCCGAGCGGGAGAGCCATCCACAGTTAGATCGGGAGGAAAACCACCTGTCGGAGCCAGCAACTGCAGAATCGGATTCGTCGCCGCAGCTTGGCCGCTTGCCGATTTTCCAGTCGCCGCCTTGCCGCCGCTCACTGTCAGCAGGCCCATGTGAGCGGGAGACTGCGCGCGCACCTGTATCAGATTATCCTGGGCCGCACCAAAGGAGTTGAAACCCGGTTTGAGCCACTCCAGACCAACCAGCGTCAGCCAGCCATCTGGAGCGGAGACGATGCGCTCACGGCCAGCGCGCCATGTCGCCAGATCCTCGCGCCAGCTAGCTTCATCGGAGGTTGTCGCCCCCGCATCGGGCGCGGTCTGCGCGGTCACGCGCACTTGTGGAACAACAGCGAGAAGAGCCAAAGCCAACACAATCCAACCAGTGGAGCGATTCATAAGATCGGCAGACTCCTTTTCGGTGCGAGGCATTGTCCAGATTGTTTACTCAGCCTCCATCTTCTTTCATTCGCGACATTTCCCGCAAGGCGGGTTTCTTCCAAGAGCCAATTGCATATGGCAATTGCGCATCATGACCGGAGCGGCAGATCCGGCGGCGAATGCGAAATAGGGCGTGGCTTCAATGAGTATTGGCCGTGTTGACATCTGCAATCACCTCTCCATAGTATTAAAGAGGCGGACTTTGAGCTTTTACTTCATATGAGAAAGAAAAAGCAAGAGTTGGGCCTCAGCAAGCTCGTGAT
>JBEKDN010000036.1:0-24900 GCA_050014335.1 Occallatibacter sp.
GAGCGCGATCTGGGCGCTGTGCCCAAGACCTTGTTCTATGAGCACGACACGGTCCGCGATGCCGCGAAGTTCCTGGTCAGCCATTCACTCGAAGCGCTCTGTGCGTTGTTTGGCCGCACTGCTGTCGAAGAGCAGCCCCTGGCCGCCATAAAGGAAATCAAAGTTACAGCGCCGATAATCGAAAGAACGATGCCGCAGCTTGACGACATCGCCATCATCGGCATTCACGGCGCCTATCCGCACTCAACTAACCTGGAGGAATATTGGGACAACCTGAAGAACGGTCGTGATCTGATTGATGTGATTCCTCGCGACCGATGGAACGCGGAAGAGTTCTACGATTCCGATCCGAAGGCCGCCGAGAATGGCAAAATCTACTGCAAGTGGGGCGGCTTTCTGGAAAGTTACGATAAGTTCGATCCAGAGTTCTTCAGTATCTCTCCTTCGGAAGCTAGGGTTATGGATCCACAGGAACGCCTATTCCTGCAGTCGGTCTGGGCTGCAATCGAAGACGCTGGATATACGCGCGACAGCATGCGCCAGCATTTTCTCAAGGAAAGAAGCCTGGACGTAGGCGTCTTTGTTGGAGTCACTACGAACTCATATCATTTGTGGGCAACCGAGGAGAGTAACCGCGGCAACCACACTTGTCCGAGCGCCATGCCTTGGTCAATTGCGAATCGCGTGTCATATTTCTTCGATTTCAATGGACCAAGCATGCCCGTTGACACAGCTTGCTCTTCCTCCTTGGCCGCGATTCACCTAGCTTGCGAGAGCCTAAAGAAGGGCGAATGCCAATTGGCCGTTGCGGGCGGCGTCAACCTGTATCTGCACCCCTCGAAATACCTCTCCCTCTGTCAGAGGCGGATGCTTTCGCTGGACGGCAAGTGCCGCAGTTACGGCGCGGGCGGCGATGGCTTCGTTCCCGGCGAGGGTGTCGGAACGGTGTTGCTCAAGCCGCTCAGTCGCGCAGTCGCGGAACGCGACCACATCTACGCTGTGATACGCGCAAGCGCATTTGAACATGCTGGCCGTTCCAACGGCTACTCGGCGCCTAACCCAAAAGCTCAGGCAAACCTGATTGGACAGATCTTCAAGAAAGCCGGCCTCGCGCCCGAAACTATCGGCTACGTCGAGGGACACGGCACCGGTACGCAACTGGGTGACAGCATCGAAATTGCAGCATTGACCCAGGCCTTTGACATGCCCCGGAAGCACTTCTGTCCAGTCGGCTGCGTCAAGGCGAATATCGGGCACTCAGAATCCGCCTCGGGTATAGCTGGCCTCACAAAAATTATTCTGCAAATGAAACACAGGCAGCTGGCGCCCTCGATTTCCTCCGATGAGCCAAACCCGAACATCGAATTCGCCGATTCACCCTTGTATCTGCAACACGGCCTCTCCGAATGGCCCTCGCCACCGGCCAACCCGCGCCGCGCTCTCATCAACTCGTTCGGCGCTGGTGGTGTAAACGCATGTGCGATTGTTGAGGAGTACAATCCACCGGCTCTCCGGGATACACGGCCTACAAACGGCCCCTGGGTATTCACTCTTTCCGCGCGGAATCAGGAACGTCTCCGCCAATACGCCGAGAGCTTCTTGGTGTGGCTGCGAAGCCCGGAATGCTTCTCGATTGAGAGTTTCTGCTACACACTCCAGACCGGTCGTGAAATGATGAACGACCGTCTAGCGATCGTCTTCTCGGAGACCAATGAACTCACTGAACGGTTGACTGCCTGGGTCAGCGGGGATTTGCACGACGGCGTATTCCACGGCAGCCCCAATTTGAAGCGTCCAAAGTCTAGTTCGGCGCTGAGTGCCAGCGAAGCGGCTGCCGCCTGGGTCGAGGGCGTGCTGGTGGATTGGGACAGCCTCTATTCCACGCCGAAGCCTCCCCGCATGAGCCTCCCAACTTATCCCTTCGCCCCCGAGCGTCACTGGATCGCCGATTCCGCACCGCTGCACCGGCAAGCCGGGGCAAGTATGCGGATGCATCCTCTCCTCTCGTTCAACTGCTCCACTCTCAGTGAAATTGCATTCAGTTCATGGCTGCCGGACGACGCTTTCTACGCAACCGCTCACAAAGTGGACGGACAACGCATTTTACCCGGTGCCGCTTTCCTTGAAATCGCCTGTACCGCGGGTACTCTCGCTGGGGAGCAGAGAGTTCGCAAGATCAAGGATGTCGTCTGGATGCACCCCGTGAACTTCGCAGGCGGTCCGCAGATTCTCCGCACCTCATTAAAGCGTGCCTCCGGTAGCATCGAGTTCGCAATTTCCTCGCTCAATGACAGCAATGAAACCATGGTTCACGCTGAAGGCAGGTTGGAATTCGCGCCGCTCCGCACACACTCAAACGACGACACCAGCCACGCCGTGATCGAAGCTCTCAAAGCGCAGTGCGAGGATACTGTGGACGGATCAATCTACTACCGCGAATTGCGCGAACATGGATTCGACTACGGTCCAGCATTCCAGACCATCCGTGAGATTCACGCGTGCGATGTCTTCGCACTGTCCAGGCTCGTTTTGGCGGACCATCTGAAGGCCGACTTTGACCAGTACATTCTTCACCCTGGCCTGGTTGACGCCGCCTTCCAGACCGCTGCATGTCTTTTGAGGACTACGGAATTTACCACGCCTCATGTTCCGTTCGCACTCGACGAGATTGAGATTCTGCGCCCACTGCCTCGCACCTGCTACGCCCGCGCGGAGTTCGCCGATTCGACCGGCCATAACCACGGAGATATCCTCAGGTTCAACATTCAACTCCTGAATGATCGTGGAGAAATGCTCGTCAACTTTAGAAATCTCTACGTCCGCAAGCTTGCCGTAGAGACTGAGAGCGCTGCAATGATTAAGGTGCGGAACTGAGATGCACTCCAACCTACAGATCGTCACGCTGGAAATGCATTCTGCCTCTATGACCAACTTCTCCTATCTGGTGTCGGATGGGGGCCACGCGGTTCTGATCGATCCCGCCTGGGAGATGGATAAAATTCGTCAGGCGCTCTCCGCAACCGCAGTCAGATTGAGCGCCGTCCTGCTCACGCACTCTCACTCGGATCACGTCAATCTTGCCAGGTCGGTCGAAGAGAAATATGACTGTCCGATCTGGATGTCGCACCACGAAATCACCGCTTCCGGCTTCTATGCTCGTAATTTGATCGGCATCGACGAAAGCCCCAGGACCATCGGCAGTATGCTGATTGAGCCCATCCTGACACCCGGCCACACGCCGGGGTCTCTTTGCTTTCGCATCGGGAACAACCTGTTCACCGGAGATGTCCTTTTTGCCGAGGGCTGCGGCTATTGCGAGAACTTAGAAGCTGCTTACGCCATGTATGCCAGCCTCGAAAAACTGAAGGGCGGCATTCTTCCGCAGACTCGCATCTATCCTGGCCACTCTTTTGGCAAGCCGCCTGGTCAGTCCATTTCGCAGGTGCGTGAAGATAACATGTACTTGCACTTTTCCAGCCCGGAATCTTTCGCGGCCTTCCGCCTCAGAGCCGGCCAGAAAAAAGTTAGTATGCGCGGCTTTTCTATGGATGCCGGCGTGAATGTGAAGTAAAACACAAGGGGAGAAAACATGAGTAGAGTTGGAATTGAAGCGCTGAATGTATTTGCGGGCAATGCCTACGTGAACGTGGAAAAGCTTGCTCGCCACCGCGGGTTGGATGTCACGCGTTTCGCTAACCTGCTTATGAAGGAAAAGACCGTCGCACTGCCTTACGAAGATCCGGTCTCGTTCGGCGTGAACGCAGCCAGGCCGCTCATTGAGGCACTTGCACCCGAGGACAGAGATCGCATCGAAATGGTGATCACGTGTACCGAGTCCGCCTTCGATTTCGGAAAATCTATGAGCACGTATTTTCATAAGCTGCTTGGGCTGAATCGCAATTGCCGCCTGTTCGAGATCAAGAACGCCTGCTACTCTGGTGCGGTCGGCCTGCAGATGGCTGCCAATTTCGTTCTGTCCCAGACCTCGCCTGGGGCAAAGGCTCTGGTGATTGCGACCGACACCACTCGATTCATGACTGTCGAGGGTGGGGAGGCACTCACCCAGGACTGGTCTTTCTTTGAGCCGAGCGCGGGCGCGGGTGCCGTAGCGCTGATCGTAAGTGATACTCCGTGGGTCTTTCAGATCGATGTGGGCGCCAGCGGCTATTACGGGTACGAGGTGATGGACACCTGCCGCCCCGTTCCCGACAGCGAAGCCGGCGATGCGGACTTGTCTCTGCTCTCCTATCTCGACTGCTGCGAGAACGCTTTCCTCGAATACCAGAAGCGTGTGCCGGGCGCGGATTTCACCACCACGTTCGGATATCTTGCCATGCACACTCCTTTTGGAGGTATGGTGAAGGGCGCGCATCGCGACATGATGCGCAAGACGGGCAAACACTCGCCTAAAGAGATTCAAGCCGATTTCGACCGGCGCATCATGCCCGGCCTCGCCTGTTGCCAGCGTGTGGGAAACATCATGGGCGCTACCACGATGCTCTCGCTCGCGAGCACAATCGACCACGGCGACTTCAGCACCCCGCGGCGCATCGGCTGTTTCTCTTACGGGTCAGGCTGCTGTTCGGAATTCTTCAGTGGCGTCTCTACCAGTGAATCCAAGGAGCGTGTCCAGGCGCAACACATCGACGCGAATCTCGACAAACGATACGAGCTCTCAGTGGAAGAATACGACAGTATCCTGGTCGCCAACAGTGCTATGAAATTCGGCACTCGCAATATCCTTCTGGATACTGACTTCCTGTCGCACGCGCGAAAATCTCTCGGAGACGGAACAATGTTTCTTGCCGAGATTAAAGAATTCCAGCGGCAATACAGCTACCTCTCCTGACACCCTGCGGTCCACCGCGCCCCATAACCATGACTCTCTCGACCAAGGAGGTCGGCTCATGAGCAAGCATTTCATCCTCACCGCCTACGGAAGCGCCGGTGACATCTTTCCGTTCGTTGAAATCGGAAGGTATCTGCTCACGCAGAATCATCGCGTCACCTTCATTACGCTCCCCTGGTTTGAAGCTTTGATTAAAGAAAGCGGAATGACGTATATCCAGCTAGGAACCATGGATCAAGCGGTAGATCTTCTCAACGATCCGGAAGTTTGGAATCCCAGAAAAGGCCTGACTGTTATCTGGAGAAAAGGTCTCGGTACCAATCTGCTCGCCATTCGCTCCTATGTGCAGTCGCTCGATCCCGACGAGGAGGTGGTGATACTTGCACACCCGGCACTGATGCCAACTGCGGACCTTGCCCGCCCAGGTCGAGCGAATCTGAAGATTGTGGTGGTCCATCCCAACCCGACTCCTATTTCTCAATGCGCCACTCGCACCTACTACGGCGGGGTTTCGATGGGTGAGGGCATGGCCCCTCCCAAATTTCCGAAGCGTGTCACAAAGCTGCTCTTTTCGTTGATTGATTCGCTGTTCCTTGATCGAGAAATCGTGCCGGCATTGAACCGCGAACGATTGAGGCTGGGAATGACCCCGATACGCCACTTCCTATCTCACATGCAGTACGCAGCCGACTTGTATGTCACCCTGTTCCCAGAATGGTTTTGCCCGAATAAGCCAGACTATCCATCGCCGCTTATCAACGGTGATTTTGTCTTCTTCCCGTCCTCGGGAGCTGAGATGAGCTCCGAATTGACAGAGTTCCTTGCCGCTGGATCGGCCCCCATCGTCTTTACATCTGGCACCGGCTTTCCGCACGTCAAGAAGTATTTTCAGATCGCGCTCGATACTGTCCAGCGCATCAATGCCCGCGCCATATTTCTGTGCAAATTCCCGGAGCAGGTGCCTTCGGATTTGCCGCCTTCCGTTCTGTGGCAGGAGTATGTGCCATTTGAAATGATCCTCCCGAAGGTGGCCATCGTCGTGCATCACGGCGGTGCCGGAACCTTTGCGGAGGCAGGCCGGGCAGGCATGCCGCAACTCGCAATCCCAATCGCATATGATCAGTTCGACAATGCCCTGATCATCAAGGATCTCGGCGTTGGAGAAGCGATTCCGTCTCAATATCTAACCGTCGCGCGGCTCGAGCGAAAGTTAACCGAGATGCTCGGTTCTCAAGCAATGCGCGAGAAGTGCAAGCAAGTTGCGGCTCATTTCACCTCGGGGCTGAAGGTGAGTCAGACGACGGACAAAATCTTGGCGGCAATTTGATCCTATCGGTGTCGAGTTGGAGCGGACGATCGTTTTGGGCCGTCTTCATTTCGATGGGCGGCATCTCAGCACCTGTCCATTAACAATTCCGGGTCCAGGAGGGCTCAATCGTGGAATCGATTCAGGAACTACTGTCTGAACTGGCTAACAAGGGAGTCAAATTGCAAGTGGATGGCAACGATCTCCACTGCTATATCCCCAAAGGCTCTCTCACGCCGGAAATGAAAGAGTCACTCCAGCGGAATAAGCTGACGATCGTGACCATGTTCGGTAAGAACGGCCAGAACGCTCCGCGTGGGTCCGTGTGCCTCGATCTCAATGCGGAGGCGGTGCTCGATCCTGATATTCGGCCTGGGGTTGGGATACCGCTGCCCGAGAACAGCGCCTCCGCGATCTTCCTCACGGGCGCCTCTGGCTTTCTGGGTGCGTACCTGCTTCGCGACCTGCTGACAGCCACCAAGGCAACCGTATCTTGTCTGGTCCGCTGCGCTTCGGAACCTGACGGCGTCGAGAGGATCCGCAAGAATCTTCTCAAGTACGACCTCTGGCGCGACGAGTTCGCGGCGCGCATCCTCGCGGTGCCAGGTGATCTGGCCCGCCCGATGCTGGGACTGAAAGCGAGCGTATTTGAAAACTTGTCGAACACGATAGACGCGGTTTACCACAACGGCGCTCACGTCAATCTCATCTATCCGTACGCCAATCTCAAAAAGCCAAATGTAGGCGGAACTGAAGAGATTATCCGGCTCGCCTGCCAGGGGCGGCCTAAGTCGCTGCACCATATCTCCACCGTCGGCATCTTCCCTCCAGTTGCCACTAGCGGCGTGACCATTCTGGAATCTGATCCTTCCACCTGCTGGCAGTCGCTACCGGCTGGCTATCAACAAAGCAAGTGGGTGGCGGAAAGACTGGTCGAAATTGCGGCCGAACGCGGGCTGCCTGTACGAATTTACCGGCCGGGATTCATCTCCGGCGATAGTCAAACGGGTATATGGAATACCGACGACTTTCTACCGCGCCTTATCAAAGGATGTATCCAGATGGGAAGTGCGCCCGCGAGCGGTGCTTTAGTGGACATGGCCCCAGTCGATTACGTAAGTAAAGCAATCGTGCACCTGTCGCTGCATCGCGATGAGCACAGCGGTCCCTATCATTTCGTGAGTCCTTGCTATATCTCCGCCGGAGAATTCGTCGGCATTCTCGGCTCGCTTGGTTACCAGCTGAACCATACCTCTTACGAGGATTGGCGCAAGACACTGCTAAATACTGGAAAATCCCTCGACAACGCGCTCTACCCGCTCCTGTCGATGTTCACCGAAGATACCTATCTTGAACATATGCCTGCTTTCGACTGCCGCCACGCACTCGAAGCTCTGAAGGGAAGTGGAATCTCGTGTCCCGAAATCGACACTGATCTCATCGGTACGTATCTGGATTATTTTAAGCGCAGCGGCTTCCTTGCCGCTTGAAGCAGAACGCACATTGATTGTGAATGGAGAGGTTGAATGCCGGACATCGAGCGGGCTCTCGGAGCCACGGAGCATCTTTTCTGGCTCTCGGATCAGGTCAAGCCGATGCACTTTTCTGTCTGTGCGCGAATCCCGTGTGCACGATCGGAGGATGGCTGGGCATCCGCCTTTGAAGCCGTCGAACGGCGGCATCCGCGACTGAGAGCCGCGATCGCAATTGATCGCAGGGGACGGCCCTGTTTCACAGCTGCGCCGTCCACTGAGCCCACGCTGCGAATCCTTACGGCACAGCAGGCCTCCTGGCAAACAGTAATGCAAAGCGAACTCGCGGAGCCGTTTCCTTTCTCCGGTGCCCGTCTGGCCCGCGCCGTGTTGATCTGCGAACCGGCTGCCGCAACACTCGTTCTGTCCGCACACCACTCTGCGGCGGACGGCATCTCGCTCGTGCTTGTCATCCGGGATCTCCTGCGAGTCCTTGCTGGGGAACAGCTGGAACCGGCTCCTCCTATGCCTTCGCTGGACTTTCTGATGAGAAGGTTTACAAGCGATCTGGAGATCGCGGAAGATCCGTTCGCGCCAGCGGTCTGTGGGCGTGCCGCACTCTCGCCACCGCACCTGGATATGCGCTGCTTTTCCGAGGAATTCACCAGATGCCTTTGCGCGCGAGCGCGGCAGCAAGGAACCACAGTGCATGGTTCCCTCATGGCTGCGCTAGTTTCGGCTGGAAGGCGGATTGCGCCTGCTTGGGCGGAAGAGGCCGTGCAAGTTGTCTCCCCAGTCAACGGCCGCACAGCGCTAGGGCTGGATAACGCCTTCGGGTTGATGCTCGGTGGAGCGACCGTCACATTCCCAGCCAGCTTAAGCTCCAGCTTATGGGAGTCGGCTCGCACGGCGAAGAATGGCGTGAAATCCGGCAAAACTATCGAGCATCTGGGCTACTGCGTGGACGCAGCCAGAGAGTTCCTTGCCACTGATCCGGATGCGGTCGCTGCCAATCGATTCGTGCTTGACGCATTCCAAGGTCACATCGTGCTGACCAACCTCGGGCGGCTAACTGAGCCCCTCGCGGCCTTGTGGGGTCCGGCGGTCCTTACTGGTGTCGAAAACCAGCAGACCATTGGGGCGGCCACAGTGAACGGCAGACTGCATCTGCTCCACTCAAGCCGCTCCCCAGTCGTGGGGCTGCTCCGCGAGACTACGGAAGTCCTCTCTTCCGCGCTCGGCTGTGTCTAGCGATTTGAAGAGTCCCT
The DNA here is from genome assembly GCA_050014335.1 of Occallatibacter sp. Taxonomy (GTDB): domain Bacteria; phylum Acidobacteriota; class Terriglobia; order Terriglobales; family Acidobacteriaceae; genus Telmatobacter. The sequence continues at coordinate 8,896 of JBEKDN010000036.1, forward strand.
GCCCTCTTCCACTAAGTCCCCTTTGCCTCGATGCCCTTCTGGCCACGGCCAGAAGAATCATGCAATCGCGGAGCGAGGGTGTCTGCGAATAAAAGGACTCCTGTCGCAGTGATCCGCGATTCCAAGCGGTATGCATACTCTCCAACTACAGCACATCACGCAAATTTCATTGCCTTCCATGACTTCCGCGTGCTTTGACGATTCTCGCGCCGTTGCAAGTCATCGGAAAACCCAATGTAAGTAGATGTACACGATGGAAGTCACAGCTTTGAATCCTGCGGATTCCACCATAAATTGAATAAATTATACTCCTCACACTAAACCCTCCCTGCCGTTGCGAACAATCCATCTATTGCCTATTGAGCTATCTGTGAGCGCTCTTCCCGCTCTATAGGTTTGCCTACCCACCCCAACCGAAGGCAACGTTTAGCCATTGTTATCACTCTAAGAACGCGGAGAAGGACTTATCCTGGAGCCCTTGCTGTCGCGTTCCCGTTTGCCCCCACCGTGACAACGGCCAGGTTCTCCATGCTGATGAATCAGTGTGAGCTTTACTCGCATCGATTTGGATGGAGTTAATTTATGACACTCTTACAGGCGGACTTCGTGTATGAGGGCCCGATCGGGGAGCGCGAGGCTGCCTGTATCGCCGAAATTCGCAATATCTATGGAATTTGGGCACTCAAGCTTGACGAAAAAAATCGAACAGTTATAGTCGACTACGATGCCTCCCGTCTCAACGGGAACGACATCGCTTTCATGCTCAGGAATGCCGGGATATCTCTCACCAATCCGATTCACCGCGCGGCTTGGACTGGCGCTCGGTCCGGCATTCAGACCGCGTAATCCAGTTTCGGGTTGAGGCGATTTCATTCATCAGTCTCTTCGACCCTGAAAGTTCAGGCAACGCCGAAGATCGACTCTCAAACTCGCGAACGCCAAAGGAGAAATATATGATCACGAAGCAAATACGCAGAACGATTCTACTGACTTCAATCGTCATGCTTCTGGCAACCGCAACTCTAACCGGACAAGGCATGCCCGGCGGTGCCGGCCAGCAACCAAATATGCCCAACCAGCCATCCGCTAATCCGATTCCTGGAACGAACGGGCCAGATCTGACCTCAGCAGATCAGCAGACAATGCGCGATCAGTCGTTCGTTCGGAAAGCTCTGGAAGATGGCGCCGCCGAGGTGCAACTCGGACAGCTTGCTCAACAGAAGTCTGAAAGCGACGACGTAAAGCAGTTCGGGCAGAAAATGGTGGAGGATCACACGCAGCTTGGCGACCAGATCAAACCGATCGCGCAGCATCTGGGTGTCCAGGAACCCAAAGGTCCATCGAAAAAAGACAAGGCGCTGATAGCTAAACTCGAAGGCCTCTCTGGATCGCAGTTCGATGAGACGTACATCCAGACGATGGTGAAGGACCACAAACAAGATCTAAAAGAATTCAAAAACGAAGCGCAGACGGCGCAGAATCCCCCCCTCAAGCAGGCTGCGCAGCAAGGTGTAGGCGTAATCTCCCAACACCTCCAGTTGATTGAGAAGATTGCCCAAAGCCACAACATCGCGACCGAAGAAAAATCCAAGTACTAAACCGGCGTGTAAAGCCGGGGCTTTTGGAGGCTTCATGGCCGAGTGCGAAGTTTGTAAAAACGACTACGACAAGACACTCATCGACAAGGCTGCCGGAGTAATGCACACCTTCGACAGCTTCAAATGTGCCATCCAGGCAATGGCGCCGATTTGCGAACATTGCCACTGCAAACTGATCGGACACGGTGTCGAAGTGGGCGGTCACTTCTTCTGTTGTGCTCATCGCGCACGCCACCTTACTACCGTGGATGTGCGAGACCGGGTTGCCTGAGCCGTGACGGGCTTCCCACTCCGCCGCGCCAATTGCCCTCCAAATAGTTGAATGCGTTGGAAGTCGATGGGCGCTGGATCGAACTGATAAGAATCTCCTTAATGTGCCATGAGCAACCGGCCGCGAGATCATTGCATCACATCACCGTCTTACATCTATCACTGAACCCATCCACATGCAAACGAAAGCATCCCAAGATACCGCAAGATACCGGAACATAATAGGGTGCTATGAGAACACTTGGTGACAAGTCGCTAGCGGGGGTTTTTACAAAGTCTCCAGAGATGATGGCCGATTTATTGTCGTCGAAAGAATTAGCGACGGGCGGTCCTGCCGAGGGACTGCGCCTGTTGACTGTATATATTGCGTATGCGGGCAAGCGGCTCAGTATTTCGCGAAAGCAAAGTCTTGAGCGTGCCAGGGAATTGCTTCTCAAGCGCATGCGCCAGAGTTTGACCAATAAGCAAAACCAGCTGAGGTCTTCATCATGAATGCTTCCGATGTGCTCGTCGAACGGCTAGTGGAGTGGGGAGCCGACACGATATTCGGCCTTCCGGGCGACGGAATCAACGGCGTCGTTGAAGCGTTGCGCAAGCAATAAGATCGAATCCGCTTCATTCATGTGCGGCATGAAGAATCGGCCGCGCTCATGGCGTGCGCTTATGCCAAATTCACCGGCCGGCTTGGAGTCTGCATTGCAACCTCTGGTCCGGGTAGCATTCATCTACTCAATGGTCTCTATGATGCCAAGTTGGATCACGCTTCCGTACTGGCCATTACAGGTCTTCAACACAGCGACCTGATAGGCACGTTTACTCAACAAGACGTGGTGCTCGACAAGCTCTTTATCGACGTAGCCCATTTCAACGAGCGCATCATGAATGGGGCGCACATGGAAACCGTACTACGCCGCGTGCCCAGCATCATTGCCAGGAACTAGTGAGTAATAGGGATATGATCGAATCGAATTCGGTCAGAACACATCATCAGCCAGCGGGCCGATCGCTCCTCGAGTGCGTGGATTCGATTGCATGCCGCAGTCTGCGCGGTCTGCACCAGATATCCTTCAGTGGCTAGGTACAAGCATAAGCGCAGCTCGCTGAACGACTCGACCTGCTCGCAAAAAACCTTGGCTTTCACGCTGTACCCACACCCCGGTAGCTGGATGAAAGTCCGATTTACCGCTATTCCACTGCCCATCACCGTCGGCAGGCCCACCGCGCCGTCGCGCCCGATGACGCCCACTTCGACGGTATTTCCGTTTCCCATCGTTCTTACAACCGAGGCAACCGCGTCCTCCAGGCAGTAAACAATGTCGATCCGCTCCCCCGGTTCGTGCAGGCTGTGCTTGGCTTTCAGCGTTACAGGCACAAGATGGACGCTAAGGCGTTGGAAATCCAATGCCGGAATTGAGACCAACACACGATTCCTCTGAGGCTGATGCGGAAGCACAACCGATGACATGTCTCTCCTTTGCGCAGCGAAGCAAGCAAAGACCTTTCGCATCAGAATACGCACGGGAGCCGACACCCGAGAACGTGCAGATCGAGATGTGCTTTGATTCTATGCTCAAAATTCCTGACTCTAATATTCGGTAAATGACAGACATACGAAGTATGGTGTTGATTACGCGCAATCAGATACTGCGATCCGCGGGCTACATCGTCGTATCGGTGATGTCCGTCAGGGAAGGAATTCAACGTTTCCAGGACGGTGATTTCGACCTCATCATGCTTTGCCATACGCTTCCCATCAACGACGGCGAACGTCTAATCAGTTTCATACGGGCGTCGGGCTCACGTATCCTGATCGTGTGCGTCTCAGAAGCCGAATCAGGGCAGCACAACGGCTTTGCGTATGCGATCTCGACAAAGATCCAGTCGCTCTTCTAGGAGGTCTTGGAGACGTGTTGAGCAAGCATTCCCAAATGCAATGGGCTCTCGAATCGCAGTTTGTTTGCGAGGGTGCATTAAACGGGAAAGCGCCGAGATCCGGTCGCGCGATTGAAATGGCGGAAGATCGTCGGATATCGAATTTTTGCAAGCGGATCATGGAGCTTGCTACTTCTAACTGATTCTTTCCGTCCTTTGATATATTGAAATCAGGTCGAAAGTACGACATTGAGATTTGCTTGTAAAGGAGAGACAATGCCAGAACCCAGACCACGAATTGTAGTAGCCGATGATGAGCAAATAATCGCTAATACGCTCGCGGTGATCCTCAACAAGGCCGGCTTTGATGCACGTGCCGTCTATAGCGGCGAAAAAGCGATCGAGTTAGTGGAGAGTTTTAAGCCAAATATGTTGATCTCCGATGTGATTATGCCCGGCATCACCGGAATCGAGACTGCAATTGCGGTGCGAAAGATGCTGCCGTCATGCAAAATTCTTCTTTTCTCCGGACAGGCCAGCACCGCGAACCTGCTCGAACAGGCGCGTGCTCAAGGATATGAGTTCGAGATTCTGACCAAGCCTGTCCATCCCTCTGACTTACTCGTCCGAATGCACGCTGTTGCGTCGGACCACTCCGGTCAAGAGAGCGAAAGATCGCTTTCTTTTCGTTGATAATCGCTCTGAGTATGGCACTCCGCGATTAAAGAATTTAATAAACTTCAGAATGACCTCGTTCGGGATTGCGGCATTCTGACTGGCATGCCGCAATCCTGTATTCTCCCTTTTGTGAACTTACTTGGGCGGGAATTTGTCCAGTAACTTGTCAACAGCCTTCTTTACTTTCTCAACGTTCTTTTCGCTGTCCTTGGAAAGCGTGTCTTGAGCTGTTCCGCGCCATACTAGTTGATGGGATGATCCGTCGTACATATCCAGAACCAGGGAGCCGACCGGCACGTTCTCGACCGTGGTCTCCGTTTCACCCATGCCTCCCCACCCGCGCCAGCGCCAGCCCGGCCCAAAGCCCTCATAGAAGGTCTCGTACTCTTGTTTGTTTTCTCTCGCACCGACCACCGTCACAACAATCTGACCGCCCTTCGGGTCGAGTTGCCAGCCCCGGGCTTGGAGATTCCGATCGACGTCTTCGCGAATTCTGTCTTCAAATAGCGGATTGGTGGTGTGGACTCGACCCCATGAATAGCTGTGATACTGCGAAAAATTCGCTGAGTGATCGTAGTCGGTCTGAACACTTTGCGCGCAGGCAGGCACAGCAAACACTGCTGCTCCTGTGAAGATCAGCGATAGAACGCGAATCAATTTTTTCATAATTCTTCCCTTCCGCCGGCTCCATAACTCGGGCCGGCATATTCATAAATCGAATCATGTTGGTGAATGCCAACATCGTCACCTATGATGCCCGGATACTTGCTGAGAGTTGTCTTTTAATTCGGCTGGATTGGGATTACCATCCGGCCGGCTAAATAATAGGAATTGCTCAAAATATCTCGCTCTTCGATACCGCGATGCCGTGCCGCGCTGATTGGACCTCCGCATTCATGCAACAATGCTCAGTACAGCCGAAGTCAATAGTGACTCCTTAAGTTGCGAGTGATGCGAGTCGGCCTTTCCTCCGCGACCGCCAGCGCCATCGAGCCATTGCTTTTGCATCTGCTTGGTGATGGAAAGCGCCTGCGTAAGTTTTTGGCTCGCAATCGAATGGATTTGCCCGCTTATCGTGCGAGCCGCATTGCGGTCCAGAAGGCTGTTTGCGGTGGACTCCAATTCGCTCCAATCGTGCCATTCGCCAATGACGTCCTTCGCTTTTCGCAAGGCCTCAAGAAACGCGGCGTTGGGGTGGTCGATAAGTTGAAGTAGATAAATGAGTGATTTGAGGTTAAGACGATACGAGTGTAAGTTTCCGCTTTTGAGGTCACGCCGCCCCGCCAGGGATTTAAGTAGCCGGAGAGCGGAGGCCGCCGCATTTACGCGCCATTTGTTGACCTTATTAAGTCCTCCCTTTGAAGAACCTATCTTGCGATCGATACGGAATGAGCATTGCCGCAGATCGCGCCGTATGTCGTTGCCACTCTTTGCCACAGCACGACAAAGCTTTCGAGCAAGCCGCCAACGCTGCTCTGCCAGGTGGTTGAGCAATTGAGCGGAATACTCCTGGTCGGCATAGCTCTGTATTGAAGCCATATAACCCGTCAGTACGTCCAGATCGCGCACCTTTCCCGATTTTCTGCGAATGGATTCAACTGCCCGAAGTAGGCGAGGCCCGCCTCCTTTTCGATCGATTGACAGTGCATGAATGATTGTTTCCACGCGTCGGCTGCGCGTCCGCAGATCATGTATTTCTTCTACGGACGGTTCCTTTGAAAGCGTTCCAAGAGATTTACGGAGCGCACGGAACGCCATGCATAGTTTGCGATGATCCAAAGCCATCCAAAAGTGATGACAGATATACGCAGTAGGTTGCCCGGCTCAACAGTATATTTTCGGCGACGGCGACTTACATGGTCAACATGTCTGAATCTGCGGCATCGCGTCTCGCAACTTTTGCATCTCACTGCGGAACGGAGGAGACGAAGACATGCCAGAAGAGCAAACACTTAAGCGCGCCAAACAAGACCTTCGAGAAGGGAAGTCTCCATCGACGGCCGCAGGCGAGTTTGTCCATGAAGAGATTAAACACGTTCGGGTAGGCAAACACGGAGCCCGTTCTCCACAGCAGGCAATCGCGATCGGATTAAGCAAGGCGCGGCGCGCTGGGATTCCGCTGCCTCCGCCAAAGCGCGGCAAAGTAAAAGAGGAAACCCGCAAGCGCGCGGTAAGCGACTATCAAAAAGGGCAGGCTGGCGCGGATAATAAGCCATCCCAACAATCCTCACAAGCGCGCCGGGAAGTCTTGGCGCGCGAACCACATTCGTCGGCTTCACGCGAATCACTTTCAAAGCAATCGCGTACCGCCGCACAAGGGCGAAGCAGTGAAGATCGCCATCGCTCCGCTCAGCGCGCGGTCCAAACCAAGGGCAAAGAAGGATTGCGGCAAGAGGCAAAAGAAGCCGCCCGCAAGCGTGCCATTAAAGGTAAGTCCCGATGATTGCGGCCGGCCTCTGCTAGGAGAGGAGTGAAGCAAAGCCTGGTAGCACACTTATGCATAGATGAGGACGGAGGACCGGAGTCATTTTCTCTGCGCCTCCGTCGGTCCGGCGACGCAGCATGATATCACGCTGCGTCAACCGCCCTCACGGCGCAATTGGATTGGTGGATTGGCGTCCCACAAAAGAGTATCGATTATCCTGGCGCAAGTTGTTCGCCGCATTCTTTCCTCGCGATTCCCCGCAATTAAACAGGCTTTTTACACGGCGGGAACGCACACTGGATGTGTGCGTTTTCGCGCGAGTATAAAATCAAAATACAGGATTGTTGAATTTGCGAATCACTTTAGACAATTCAGTGGAGAATCAAAATTACCGGACGGCAAGGGCAATATCAAATCTTCGCGTTGCTGATGCTGGCTGCGGGAGCGATGCAGACACTGGCGCAGGGTGGTCCGCCCTTTATCACCGACGATCCTGGCACTCCGGGCAACCGGAACTGGGAGGTCAATTTCGGATGGATCGCTAACCATAACCCCGGCCTATCCTACTATCAATTGCCCGACATCGACATGAACTATGGCTGGGGCAACCGCCTTCAGCTCAAGTACGAGCTGCCCCTTGCAGCGGCCACCGATCAACACAACACGACGCGCGCCGGACTGGGCGAGTCGCTGCTTGGCATCAAGTGGCGGCCTTATGAGCACCACACCGCGGGCCAGCCCAAGTCCGACGAGAATATGAATTTTTCATTAGGCACCTATCCGCAGGTCTCAATAAACAATCCCACCAGCGCCGTGCGCCGCGGAATCGTCGAACCGGGGCCGCAATACTATCTGCCAATGGAGTTCACCGCCAGACTGGGGCCAGTTAGCTTTGATGGCGAAATAGGCCGCTGGATCGGAAACCGAAATGTTCCCAGCCGTTGGGGGCGCGGGTTGATTGCCGGTCACGAATTCAGCGAACGTCTGGAGCTTTACAGCGAGATTTACGACCTTCAAGATGTCAATCGCATTGGCGTCATTCCCAAGCAGCGCGTGCTTACCTGTGACTTTGGCGGCCGCCAGACTCTGGACCGCGCAGGCCACGCGCGCCTGCTCTTTATGGGCGGGCGGGCCATCCAGGCGGTGACGCGACAGAATAGTGAGCCAAACTGGATTGCATATCTCGGCGTGCAGTTTTTATTGGGACCAAAACCAGCCAGCGAGAAGTAATATCCAGAGTGTCAGCCATAACCCCACTTAGTTACAATATTCTGATCGCATGCGTAGTCCCTTTCCCCTCACCTATGCCTTTTTCATGCAAACAAAATGCACATCGGAGTCGCTGCGGCAAAGCTCTTGCCTTCTTTCGCCAGCTCCCCCGTAACCGGATTACGCGCAAAAACGCTGACCTGATTTGAGTCCTGATTGGCCACCAGCATCCACCGCTCTGTCGGGTCCAGCAGAAAGCTGCGCGGCGTCTTGCCGCCGCAGTCAAATCGCCCGCCCGGAGTCAAGCCGCCGCTCTTTTCGTCGGCATGATAGAGATAGATCGAGTTATTGCCGCGATTCGCAAAATATACGGTTTTGCCGTCCTTTGCAATCACCGTGTCACAGGCATGTGTATCTCCCGTGTAATCTGCCGGCAGAAGATTAATCCTTGTGAGCAATGTAAGTCCACCGTCCGTCTTGCTCCATTCCAGTACATCAACAGTTGAATCCAATTCATTGATGGAGTATGCGGTATGACCGTTCGGATGGAAGTGCAGCGTGCGCGGCCCGGAGCCTGGTTTTGCGCGATAGCTTCCCGCCGCGGTAAGCATTGCAGTCGCCGCATTCAGACTATAGATATGAATGCAGTCCTCGCCCAGGTCGTTGATATACGCAAAGCGATTGTCCGGCGAGAAGGATGCAAAATGCGCATGTGCGCTCCGCTGCCGGTCGGCATTGGGTCCATGGCCGGTATAGTGTTCCTTCCACACCGGTGTCAAGCCGCCTGAACTCAGCAGAAAGCTGGCCGCGCTGCCGCCACCGTAATCGGCTGAGAGCGCTACATTTCCGGTATGGTCCACGGCCACATGGCAGGTGCCCACACTGGCCGAGTTCTTCGCCTCCACCGGATGCAGCTGTCCGTTTTCCACGCGGAATCGGATCACTCCGCCCGCGGGTTTGTTTAGAAAGTTATCCAACTCCGCTGCGGCGTAAATGAATTTGCGATCCGGCGAAAAGGTAATCCAATCGACGTTGTGAAATCCAGAAGCTCCCCAGGCCGGCGCAAGTTCGCCCGTGGCGGGATTCCAGTCGCTGGCCAAAATCCCGTTGGCTGTGCCGGAGGCGATAAAGATCCGTTGGCGATGCGGCGCGGCGGTTGTGGCAAGTGAGCGCTTGGCAGCGGCGGCAAGCGTGGCAACCGAGGCAGTCTTCAGGAAATCGCGGCGAGTAAGGTTTTTCATAACAGAAGCGATTGTCGCCGATGGGGCATTCGGCGCGCCAGTCCTCGCCCATCTCGCCTCAGAACAATCGCATTTGAGGTTTGAACGCGGAATTCGATGGAGCGCGTTCAAGGTTTTGGAAGCGGGTTTAAGCATGAGCGAGATGGGTAGAAATGGCTGCGAAAAATGACGAAAAGGCGAGGATTTTGGAGGTAAACGGCGCTTTTTTGGGCCAAAAAGTGGGCAAAATGGGCTGTTTGCAGTTACTGATTGGTAAATAGGCTGAAAATGTAAGCAGTTGATATTAAGCTTGTTACTGGAATTCTTGATAAAAAAAACGGGCGTTACAGGGTAGGGGGGGTGGGGGGTAGCGGATTTTTTAGAGAAGAAACAGCGAAACTGGGTAGAGGAAATGGATGTGGTTGGAGGGTTGGGATGAGCCAGCTTGCGGGTTGAAAACGAGTTTTCGGTCATGGCGAGGTATCCCTTCCCCTATTTACAGGATCTACCAATGTGCGGTAATTATCCGCAAAAATCCGGCGGAAAAATATTGGCGAGTTTAAGAGAGATGGCCGCTGGCTCCGTGCGCGGATGAGCGATTGAGCGAGTCAGCGAGTCAGCAAGTCAGCGGAACTGCGTCTCGCCTTGCGGAGCAGTTGGGCAGGGGTGTGGCATGGGTGCTCAGGCACTCGTAATTTTCAATGCGATTGCCCCGCATCTCACCCAGGACGCGCCGAAGGCCGCCTGCCCCACCGCAGTCGGCCTAATGAGTTACGAACCTCTTGCGAGCGGCTAGCGAGCAGTTGGCCCCACCGCAGGTGGTTCTTTCCACGGATTCAGCAGCTTCACGGGAATGCCTTGCATGTCGCGGAGATTCCGTGTCACAAGCGTCAACCCGCGCCGCACGGCCGTGGCTGCCAGCAGCGTATCTACAACAGGCCTCGGGCGCTCACTCGACCACTCTCCCCAAAGCTTCGCCACGCCCGCATCGATCCCCAGAATGCGTTCGGCAAAGCTATACTGCAGCCCATCCACCCATCCCGCCAGCAGTTGGGCTTCCCCCGCATTCTCTCGCATCTTCTTGGCCACACCCTTGCGCAGCTCGCCAAGAGTAAGAACGCTGATATAAAGCGATGTGGCTTCGGCCTCCTCCAGAAAAGCAAGCACCCCGGCGTCGGCGCGCTTCTTTCGCGTCTCGCTCAGCAAATTGGTGTCAAGCAAGTATTCCAATCGCTCGCTCACAGATCGATCTCCCGTCCTGTGTCGCGCTCCCGCTCGATCTCAAAATTCTCGACCTTGGGACCGCCCAGCAGATAGGCCTTCAGGTCGGGCTTGTGTGCCACCAGGGAACGATACTCCTCGATCGAGAGAATCACCGCGCGCTCCTTGCTGTGCCGCGTAATGATCTGCGGGCCTTTGCTGCGCGCCTCCTCGATCACTTCACTCAGCCTGGTCTTTGCCTCCTGCACCTGCCAGCTAGCCACTCGCGCCTCCATTTATATCAACTATTATTATAGTCATTATAGTCGTAATGAAAAAATAATGCAGTTTTGCTTCTCAAAAGCCGAAGGCCGCCAGCCCCACCGCAGGTGGCCGGAGAAGTCGCGAACCTCGTGCGAGCGAGTAGCGAGCAGTTGGCCCCACCGCAGGTGGCTGTTGGCCCCACCGCAGGTGGCAGTTGGCCCACCGCAGGTGGCAGTTGGCCCGTCCGCAGGTAGTGCGCCAAGTCACAAGACGTTCATACTCCGTATGTGATAGCATCCCTTTTTCTCAGCAAGAAGACGTCCGGCGGATTCATTTTGTCCCTTCCGCGCGGCGCTGGCCCGAGCCTTATGGACGAGGTAGACGGCAGACCGGGACACGTGGCCCTCCAATCCGGCCACACGGACGCCCCCAGCGGCGTCCCAACGGCTTCTCTGTCCCTGCCTCATCCCATCCCATCAAAAATGTCCTCTCATCCTGAGCAACATGACTCGTGTCGACGAGTTACGGTCGCAATGAACCAGCCACAAATGTCGGGTGCACCATCCATTCCGCAATTTCATCGCGAAATGTGTGGGATAGCACAAAACTCAATCTGCCCCCTGTTCATCGGGATCGGAGCGTCGTGGAGTGGAAGAACCGGCCGTTGGTGCTTGCGGCAAGGGTGGAATATAGCAAACTTCAATTTCTTTGTGCAAACTTTGAAAACCAAGGGAGAATACCATGAAAACCTACCAGGGAAGTGAGATCCGCAACGTAGCTGTAGTGGGGCATGCGCACAGTGGCAAAACCACGCTCGTCGCCGCTCTGCTGCATGCCGCCAAGATGACCCCAACCCAGGGCCGCGTTGAAGATGGCACGGCCGTCACCGCCTATGACGAAGAAGAAGTAGCCCGCGGCGCTACCATGCAGAACGCCGTCGCCTTTGCCGAGTGGCAGGGCGTCAAAGTCAATCTGATTGATACTCCCGGCTTTCACATGTTCACTCATGAAGCCCGCGCTGCGCTGCTGCCTGCTGAAGCCGCCGTCGTTGTGATCAACGCCCAGAATGGCATTGAAGCCGTTACAGAGCGTGTCTGGCGCTACGCCGACGAGGCCGCCGTCCCTCGCATTGTCGTCATCAACCAGATGGATCACCCCAAGGCCGGCGGAGGCAGCGGACTCAGCGCCCTCATCGACGACCTTGTCGACCGCTGGGGCCGCAACTGTGTTCCCGTCCAGTTGCCCATCACCGGTCCCGAGGGCTTTCACGGCATTGTCGATCTGGTCACCATGGATGCCTACTACTACACCCCCGGCGGCGATGGCCGCGGCAAAGTCACCGGCGAAATTCCCGCCAACCTCTCCGCCGACGCCAAGACTCGCCATGAGGCTCTGGTCGAGCTGGTCGCCGAAGGCAAGGACGAGCTCATGGAGGAGTACTTTGAGACCGGCACGCTCACCAAAGAGCATCTCATCTCCGCGCTGCATGAGGCCATCCGCGAAGACCGCATCTTCCCTGTGCTCTTCTCCAGCGGCCTGGCCAATATCGCCCTCGACCACCTTCTCGACTTCATCAAGACCTACATCCCCTCGCCCGTCGAGCGCGGCACCATCGCCGTTCGCGTTCCCACCATCGACGCGGCTGCCAGCGCTGACGAGCCGGCCGCCATTGCAGACCGCAAAATCTCCGACACCGAGCCGCTGGCCATGATGATCTTCAAGACCATGACCGATCCCTTTGCCGGCCGCATCAGCTTCTTCAAAGTCATCAGCGGCGTAGTCAAAAACGACGCCACCGTCGAGAACTACACCCGCCGCGACCAGGAGCGACTCTCGCATCTCTCCATCATGCAGGGCCGCAAAGCCGTTGAGGTTCCTGAACTGCACGCCGGCGACCTTGGAGCCGTGGCCAAGCTGCGCAGTACCCTCACCGGCGACACCCTTGGCCAAAAAGGCTCTGAGGTCCAAATCGACCTATTTCCGCTCCCTGAGCCGGCCATGACCTACGCCATCGAGCCCAAAACCCGCGCCGACGAAGACAAGCTCGCTCCCGCCATTCACAAACTTATGGAAGAAGACCTGCTCATCCGCTTCTTCCGCGACCCGCAGACTAATGAATTTTTGATTGCCGGCGCCGGCCAGCCACACATTGAGGCCATCGTCAGCCGGCTCAAAAAGCGCTACCACGCCGAGGTCACGCTCAAAGCCCCCAAGGTGCCCTACCGCGAAACCATCCGCGCCAAGGTCGAGGCGCAAGGCCGTCACAAGAAGCAGACCGGCGGCCACGGCCAGTTCGGCGACTGCAAAATCCGCATGGAGCCCATGCCTCGCGGCGGCGGCTTCGAGTTCGGCAACGAAACCTTCGGCGGCTCCGTACCGCGCAACTTCATCCCTGCTATCGAGAAGGGCATCGTCGAGTCGGCTGCCCGCGGCTATCTCGCCGGCTTCCCGGTCGTCGATTTCAAAGCCACCGTCTTTGACGGCAGTTATCACGACGTGGACTCCAATGAAATGAGTTTCAAGATGGCCGGGCGAATCGCGTTTAGAAAGGCCATGGAAACGGCCAAGCCCTGCCTCCTCGAACCCATCATGAAGGTAGAAATCGAAGCCCCAGACGAGTTCGCCGGAACCCTGATGGGCGACCTGAGCAGCCGCAGAGGCCGCGTCCAGGGCACCGACTCCAAGGGCCGCACAACGCTGATCAACGCCCAGGTTCCCATGGCCGAAATGCTAACTTATGGGACGCTGCTCACTTCCATGACGCAAGGCAAAGGCAGCTACCGCATGGAGATGGATCACTACGACATCGTGCCGCAGTTAGTGGCCGACAAAATTTTGGCCAACGCCAAGCGGCCGGTGGAGGAAGAGGAAGAGTAGCACCTGCGCCACCTGCGGTGGGGCCAAACGCTCGCTATCCGCTCGCACAAGGTTCGTGGTTCCCCAGGTCTCAAAACATCGAGGCCTGGGGGAGTCCAAATTTGTGCAATTCTAATGTGGGTTACCCGCTCATTGGAACGGATCGAAATGAAGAATCGCAGTATTACCGTTCAGGGCGCTGAAGTAGCAATCGCTACTCAGCATGAGCAGGATTACATTTCGCTGACCGACATGGTGAAAAGCTTCGAAGGAGGAAGCGCCCTGATCGAGCAGTGGCTGAAGAATAAGGACACGGTACTGTTCCTCGGCGTATGGGAACAGATCAACAACCCCGCCTTCAATTCCCTCGAATTCGAGGGAATTAGAAATGAGGCCGGGCGCAATAGTTTCTATCTGTCGGCAAAGAAGTGGATCGCCGCCACGGGAGCCATCGGCTTGTACGCCAAGGCTGGCCGGTATGGTGGCACATATGCCTACCGCGACATTGCCTTCGAGTTTGGTTCCTGGCTCAGTCCCGAATTCAAGCTCTATCTCATCAAGGAATTCCAGCGGCTCAAGGAGGAAGAGGCGCGAACGGCATCGCTGGATTGGAGTTTCCAGCGAATGTTGGCCAAGATCAACTACCGTATCCATACGGACGCGATCAAGGAACGGCTGATTCCGCCACAACTGACCAAAGCTCAGATCGTTACCGTCTATGCCAGTGAGGCTGACCTACTCAACGTAGCCCTATTTGGCACAACTGCCGTGCAGTGGCGGCATACCAATCCACAGCAGTCGGGCAATATGCGCGACATCGCGACGATTGAACAACTGGTCCTGCTGTCTAATCTGGAAAGCATCAACGCCGTCCTAATTCACCAAGGACTGGCGATGCCTGAACGGCTGAGGATACTGAACGCAACTGCCATCTCTCAGATGCGCTCCCTGATTGGGAGCGCATCAATGAAGCGATTGGGGACCACGCAGGAAGAAACGGCCGACAAAACTTTGGCTAATGCCAAGCGGCCGGTGGAGGAGGAAGAGGAATAGCATCAATGAACAAAGGAGGCCCAGGTCTTAGAATCGAGATCTGGGTGCCCGACCTGTAATATGCCTGTGCGAAGGGAGAGCGAATGCCTAAGTGCGTGTACGAAGGTTGTACTGAAAAAGTGGTTGGTGGCTATGAGGATATTTTGGATGCAGGGGATCATGAGAACCCTCTTGCAACAATGCCTGGAATGAAAACGGCATGGTGTAAAACCCATGAGCAGAAGGCTAAGCAAAGTCTCGGCAAGGGGAGGTTTCTCTCAATGGAAGAACTGCTATCGGAGTAGGATCTAGCAGCTGATTGTTGCCCGGTGCCCATGTCCAGATTTTTGGATTTGGGATTACTCAAACATCATGATCTACAATAGGGCGAAATATGTATTCCTGTTGGGGTCATATAACAGCCCGAGGATGGAGGAGATGAAGCAATGAGTAATAACACACCTATTGCCTGCCCAAAATGCAACCATGAGGTTTTAATTGCAAGGGCCGAACTCAAAAAAACTCCGATTTCGGTGGTACTAACTGCGGTTACTGTGGGTATGTTATTACCGAAGAGGATATTGTCACTGAAGGAAAAAAGGCTCTTGAAAGGATGATTGAGAGGGTTGATCGGTAGACGACGAATCGGGTGGCCAGGGCAGTCAAGTAGAGTTGTAGCGCCGACCTCCCGGTCGGCTGTAGCGCGGACGTCCTCGTCCGCGCCGGGGTTGAAGCTGGTTATCTCATAAAGTTTTTCTCTATCCAATCGATTTGTACGGCTCCAGAAGGACGGACCGTGGACCGGGAGGTCCACGTTACAGCCGACCGGGAGGTCGGCGCTACACGCTATTTGACGCATGCTCGGCTACTCGGAGTACAATCACGCCGATGGCGCAAGTCAATACTTCCGCATGTATCAATGGTGCGGTGCAGCCGCGATACGGCGAAGTCCACATTCGCAATCGTGGTCGCCTGCCTCATTGGGAGAAAGAAGAAGGGCTTTACTTCCTAACCTTTCATCTCGCTGATTCGCTGCCCTCCTCTGTCATCGAGAAAATTACCGAGCGTCATCACATTCTGGAATCTGCCAAAGATAACAACGCCAATCTCCTTCCCGAGCAGAAAGCATTGCTGGCCAACTATAGTCGCGCGCGCATTGAAGAATACTTCGACCGTGGCGCTGGCTCGTGCCCGTTTCAAGATATGCGCATCGCGGGAACCATGGCCGCTGCATTGCGCTTCCGCGAGGGAAAGCACTATAGGCTTCTAGCCTGGTGCATTATGCCCAATCACGTTCATGTTGTGGTGCGGCTCTTACCAGGGCAAGAGATTGCGAAGATCGTCAAAGCCTGGAAGACTTTTTCTGCAAAGGCTGCCAACC
>JBEKDN010000037.1:0-24486 GCA_050014335.1 Occallatibacter sp.
CGATTGTCACCTGCATAGCATGAGGATATCACCAGTCAAGCTCCGCCACTGCTAAACTGGAAGCACATGATTCTCCCGTTCGTCCGCGAAATCTTTGCGGAGCTGGAGCACTCTTCCGGATTCGACCGCGTGCGAAGGCATTTGAGCCTTGGTGCGGGGCGGAGGCGTGTCTCTGGATTGACTGCGACGGCGCGCTCGCTCTACATACCGCTCTTTGCCCGCGCGGCTCGCCAGCCGGTCATCGTCGTAGTGGCTGATAACAAGGCCGCCGAGGCGCTGGAGCCGATGCTGCGCGCCGGCTGCGAGCTGACTGGCGCATTCGATCCGGCGCAAGTTGTCCGATTGCCAGCTCACGATGTCCTTCCATTTGAAAATCTCTCGCCCCATCCCGACGTGCAGGAGCAGCGCGCCGCAGCGCTCTGGAAGCTGGCCACGAGCGCGGTTTCCATTCTCATCGCGCCGGTCGAGTCGGCTGCGCTGCGACTCTTCGATCGCGATTACTACGCAGGACTTGCCGTGACATTGAAGCGCGGCGAGGAAGTGGACGTTGAAGTGCTTACGGGCCACCTGGCAAGCGTCGGTTACACGCAGATGGATCTTGTCGAGATGCCGGGACAATTTACGCGGCGCGGGGGAATCCTCGATGTTTATTCTCCTGAATCCGACCGCCCCGTTCGCATAGAATTTTTCGGCGACGAGATAGAAACCATTCGCAAATTCGATCCCGAAACGCAGCGCTCGCAGTCGGGACTGGATGAAACGCAGTTACTGCCGCTGACCGAAACTCCGGTCACCGACCGCCTGCTGGCCGCGGTGCATGGGCGGCTAAGTAAGCAGCATGTGGAATCAGATGGCGAGGATGAAGACGAAAAGTTAGCTGCCGAAGCCGCCGTTGCTGGCGGAGTCACTGTGTTTCCTGGTTGGGAATTCTTTTCCGCAGTGGCAGGCGCGGATAAGTCGCTGCTAACTCTGCTGCCTAAGTGCGCGCTCTTTGTTGAAGAGCCGGCGATGGTCCGCAACCAAATTGAACGTTGGTGGAACAAAGTCGAGCAGCGCCATGAGCGATCGGCAATGGGTTCGCTGATAACTCCTGAAGATATTTATCTGCGGCCTGAAATTTTGCAGTCGGCGCTCGACTCTCACATGGGCCTCGACCTGGATCAACTGGGCGTGGTGGATGTGCTGGACGAGGACAACACGCTGGGCGAAATAGAACTGAACACGCGGCCAACGCTGCGCTTTCACGGCTCCATTCCGGCGCTCACCGAGCAGTTGCGCGCACTGATTGCGGCTGAGTCGCGCGTTGTGCTGGCCGCGCCGCATCAAGGTGACGTTGAGCGAATGGCCAGCGTGCTGCGCGAATATCAAATTCCTTATCGCCTGGGTAGTCGCAATCCGCATCCTGGCGAGACTGTACTCGATGAAGGAAGTTACCTGGCCGGCGACATGCGCGTGCCGACAATTGCGCGCACACCCATCGCGGCAGGAGTTAGTTTTCTCGATTCGAATCTGATTCTCTTCGGAGCGAATGACTTATCCGACGATGCGGATGTGGCGGCGCGGCCCGAGCCCAGGCGATCGAAGACTGCGGCTTTTGTCTCTGACTTTCGCGACCTTACCGTGGGCGATTGCGTGGTTCACATTGAACATGGCATTGCGCAATACCAAGGCCTAAAAGAAATCATTCAGGACGGGCTCGCTGTCGAATTCATGATTCTGGAGTTTGCTGAAGCCGCCAAGTTATATGTGCCGCTAACTCGTCTTGATCTGATACAAAAATACCGTTCTACGGATGCGGGCCCAGCGCCGGTCTTGAACCGGCTAGGATCGCAGCAATGGGCCAAGACCAAGGCGCGCGTCCGCAAGGCGATGCAAGACATGACTGGCGAGTTATTGAAGCTATACGCCGAGCGCACCACCGCGGAAGGAACATCCTTTTCAAAAGATACGGAATTTCAGAAAGAGTTTGAAGGTTCCTTCGACTATACCGAGACCGAAGATCAGTTATCGGCAATCCGCGCGATTAAGTACGACATGGAATCGACACGGCCAATGGATCGTCTTCTCTGCGGCGATGTGGGCTACGGCAAGACGGAGGTTGCCATGCGCGCCGCTTTTAAGGCCGTGCAGGATGGCAAGCAAGTAGCCGTTCTGACGCCAACGACAATCTTAAGTTTCCAGCATTTTGAAACTTTCAAAAAGCGTTTTGCGCAATTTCCCATCAATATAGAAATGATCTCGCGCTTCCGCACCGCCAAGGAACAAAAAACGATAGTTGAGCGGGTGGAAACAGGCAAGATCGACATACTCATCGGCACG
Source organism: Occallatibacter sp. (assembly GCA_050014335.1). GTDB lineage: Bacteria > Acidobacteriota > Terriglobia > Terriglobales > Acidobacteriaceae > Telmatobacter. The sequence goes on from JBEKDN010000037.1 coordinate 2,320, forward strand.
CACCGGCTGCTTTCAAAAGACATCAAGTTTCAAGATCTTGGGCTGCTGGTTGTCGATGAGGAGCAACGCTTCGGCGTGCGACACAAAGAGCGGTTGAAGCAGATGCGCAAGGAGATTGACGTGCTTGCGATGAGCGCCACGCCGATTCCGCGCACGCTTCATATGTCGCTGGTCGGCCTGCGCGACATGAGCGTAATCGAGACGCCGCCCAAAGATCGCATGGCAATTCAGACTGTCGTCGCCAAGTTCGATGAGAAGATCATTCGCTCGGCGGTCGAGGTTGAGTTGGAGCGTGGCGGACAAGTTTATTTCGTGCACAATCGCGTTGAGTCGATTTACGAAATTGCCGCGCGTATCCAGGAGTTGGTGCCCGCGGCGCGCGTAACAGTAGGCCACGGGCAAATGGGCGAGTCGGAGTTGGAGCGGGTGATGCTGGCCTTCATGCGCCACGAATACGATGTGCTGGTGGCGACGACAATTATTGAAAACGGCCTCGATATTCCGCTGGCGAATACGATGCTGATCAATCGCGCGGACCGTCACGGACTCAGCGAGTTATATCAGTTGCGCGGACGTGTCGGCCGCTCGAATCGGCGCGCGTATGCGTATCTACTCATTCCGCCGGAGCAGGAACTGACGGACATTGCGCGCAGAAGACTGGCCGCTCTCAAGGAATTCAGCGACCTTGGCGCGGGATTCAAGATTGCGGCGCTGGATCTGGAGTTGCGCGGCGCGGGCAATATGCTGGGCGGCGAACAGAGTGGCCACATCGAGGCAGTTGGCTTCGAGCTATACACCTCGATGCTGGAGGCCGCTGTGAAGGAAATGAAAGGCGAGTCAAGCGAGGAGCGGCCGGCGACGCAGCTCAATCTGGGCATCGCTTTGCGCATCGATGAGAGTTATGTGCCGGAGGAAAACCAGCGACTGCGGCTCTATAAGAAAATTGCGGGCGCCGTCAGCGAGGCGGCCATTGCCGAGGTGCGCGCAGAGATGGAGGACCGTTATGGCGCGCCGCCAGATGCGACGGTGTACTTGCTGGAGGCTTCACTGATAAGGCTGGATTGCGAGCGGATCGGCGTTGCGCAAGTGGACCGCAAGCGCGCCGAGTTGCAGATTCGCTTTACTGAAAATGCGGTCGTCGATCCGCAGGTACTGATGCGGTTGGTGGCGCGCAATGCCAAGCGCGGCGCGCAGTTCACGCCGCAAGGGCTTTTGAAGTATCCTTTGACATCGGCGCGAAGCGACGAGATTCTGTTGGAGATTCGCGAATTGATCGCCAGCCTTGCGCCCGCGACGGTGAGTATGTAGGAATTCAATTGCGATTGATGCCTTGGGGTCACTCGCGAGAACGATCGGCCGTTTTCATTGAGGCGTGTATAGTCATGATGTTGCGGGACTCTGAGATGAGGCACCCCAAACAAGGAGATAACCGTGAGCATTGTGCGAAGAATCGCCAATAGAGCCTACGCAGTGTTAGACCGGAAACTCGTGAGAATGTTTGGGCCATTGAATGATCCTATGCACTTAGACCGCAATGTTCCTATCTCGCGAATTGCTGGCCACTCAACATATTTGCAGTACTTGACGGAGATTGGAAATCGCAAGGGGATCAGAATTCTCGAGATAGGCAGCCGTGAAGTGACGGGCGCGTCGGATGCTCGCGAGAGATTTGCAAACGCGGAATATATTGGTTTTGATTTTTATCCTGGACCGAATGTCGATGTCGTTGGCGATGCTCACCGGTTATCCCAATATTTCGGCGATCAGCGATTCGATATTATTTATTCAAGTGCGGTATTTGAGCATTTTGCCATGCCCTGGCTGGTTGCAACGGAAATGGTGAAATTGTTGAAGGTCGGAGGAACTATTTTCGTCGAAACGCATTTTTCTTATGGGTCGCATGAAAGGCCGTGGCACTTCTTCCAGTTTAGCGATATGGCGCTCAGGGTGCTATTTTCGCCTGCTTTAGGGATTCAGTGCATCGAGGCGGGTGCATCAAATCCGATGATTGGAAGGTTCTCCGCATTGGCGGATGATTACCTGAAATTCACGCCGATACAGGGTCTTTATTGTCACAGCAATTTTCTCGGCCGCAAGATCAGGGAGGTCAACCACTTTGACTGGGGCGATGTTTCTCTGGAAGAACTGGTGGGTGAGACTAAATATCCGCTGCCCTCTTGTTCAGAGTAGACCTTTCAGGAAGAGAGGAAACATGAAAACAGTTGTTGCTCACTTAGCGATTGGAGTTATGATGTCTTCGGCGATGACAGCTTTTGCAGCGGAAGAGAGCTGGAAAGAGCAGTTTCAGAAAGCATCCGACGAGTACCTCGATCAGGTATATCTGCGTTATCAGCCGACGCAGGGAACGCAGGCAGGCTACCACCAGTACGATACGCAACTGGAAGATCTGTCGCGCAAGAATATCGATGCGGAGATTGCCGCGCTGCGGAGTTTTGAAAAACGCATCGAGGCAATTCAGCCCGATGCCGATGCAGCGAATTTTGTTCCGAGGAGCGACCGCGAGATCGTGCTGGCAACGATTCACTCGCGCCTGCTGACACTGGAGTCAATTCGCCCATGGGAGAAGAATGCGGATAACTACTCGAGCACCTGCGCGAATGGCGCGTTCACTCTGATGGAGCGCAAATTCGCTTCGCCGGATGACCGCTTGCGTTCGCTCATTGCGCGGGAAAAGCGGATGCCGGCACTGCTGGCCGACGCGCGAGTGAATCTAAAGAATCCTCCGCGCATCTTTACCGAAATCGCCATTGAACAGTTGCCGGATATTGCCGGTTTTTTTGAGCACGACGTTCCTTCGGCCTTCGCCGACGCAAAAGACCCTGTGCTGAAGACAGAGTTTGCGCAAGCGAATGCGGCCGTGGTTGCGGCGCTCAAGAGTTATCTCGATTGGCTCAAGGCGGACGTGCTGCCTAACTCGAATGGCGACTTCCGCATTGGCGCTGATACTTTTTCTAAGAAGCTTCAATATGATGAAATGGTTGATTTGCCGCTGGAAAAGATTCTGCAAATCGGCTGGACGGACCTACACAGGAATCAAGTGCATTTCAAAGAAGTGGCCCATGAGCTTGAGCCGGACAAGACTCCAGCCGAGGTACTTGAGGAGTTAGGCGAAAAGCATCCCGCGCCCGATCAATTGCTGGCGAGTTTTCGGGCTACTTTCGACGGCTTGGTAGGCTTCATCCGCTCGCGCCACATTGTAACTATTCCCTCCGATGTGCGGCCCATTGTGGAAGAAACACCTGCCTTTTTGCGCGCCACCACCTTTGCCAGCATGGACACGCCTGGGCCGTTTGAAACGCATGCCACTGAGGCTTATTTCAATGTGACGCTGCCTGACCCATCGATGACTCCCGCGCAGGTGGAAGGTTACATGCATTCGTTCAATATCGGCACGGTGATTTCAACCGCGGTGCATGAAGCGTACCCTGGGCATTACATTCAGTTTCTCTGGCTGCCAAAGGCGCCAAGCCGGGTACGCAAGTTGCTGGGCGCCAATACCGACATTGAAGGATGGGCGCATTACACCGAGCAGATGATGCTGGACGAAGGCTATGGGCAACCCGGCGCGGGCGCCAAGGATGAACGCGAAGCAAAGTTTCTCCGCCTGGGGCAATTGCAGGATGCGCTGCTGCGCAACGCGCGCTTAATCGTTGGCATCCAAATGCATACCGGCAGGATGAGCGTCGATGAGGCTGTCGCGTTTTTCCAGAAGGAAGGCTACCAGTCGAAAGAAACGGCTGTAGTGGAGACAAAGCGCGGGGCCGGCGATCCGACTTATCTCTATTACACGCTGGGCAAGCTGGAGATTATGAAACTGCGCGAAGATATGAAAAAGAAACAAGGCCCGGCATTTTCTTTGGAGAAATTCCACGATGACTTTTTGCAGCAGGGATTTCCGCCGATCAAGATTGTGCGGGAGGCGCTGCTGGGAGACGATTCGCCGACATTGTAATTAAGTGGTTCCACCCTGGCCGTAAAACAAAAACGCGGCGATTGTGGAGCACCCAGACTGAACTATTGTCGATATGAGGATGATGAAATGAGTAAGAAAGTTCGGAAGGCGGTTTTTCCGGCAGGCGGATTGGGAACGCGATTTTTGCCGGCAACAAAAGTAATTCCAAAAGAGATGCTTGCGCTGGTTGACAAGCCCATCATTCAGTATGGCGTGGAAGAAGCGGTCGACTCTGGGATCGAGCACATTATCATCGTAACCAGACAGGGCAAGGGGTCTATCGAGGACCACTTCGACCATAGCTACGAGTTGGATGCTTTTCTGGAACAGCATGGCAAGCGGGAAATGCTGGAAGAATCGCGCAAGGTATCCTCGCTGGCCCGGATCAGCTATGTCCGGCAAAAGGAGCCGCTGGGGCTGGGCCACGCTGTCTTGTGCGCAAAGGATCTGGTCGGCGATGAGCCTTTTGCCGTGATTCTGCCTGACGATGTGATCGACGCCGAGGTTCCCTGCCTCAAACAAATGATTGGCGTTTTCGAGGAGCGAGGAGGCTCAGTGCTGGCTACGATGCCCATTGAGGGGCCGGAGATCAGCGCATATGGCGTGCTGGCCGGCTCGGAGGACTCTGAAAATCCGCGGATCTTCAACTGTACCGGAATGACGGAGAAGCCAAAATTCGAGGATGCGCCGTCCAAGCAGGCGATCATCGGACGCTATGTTCTGACGCCGCGAATCTTCGAGCTATTGGAAGAGACTACGCCGGGAGCGATTGGCGAGATTCAACTGACCGACGGGATTCTGGCCCTGCTCAAGGAAGAGAAGGTTTTCGGGTATGCGTTTGACGGCAAGCGGTTCGACGCTGGTTATAAGTTGGGAATGTTGCAAGCGACGGTGGAGTGCGCGCTCAAGAGACCGGAGTTTGGAGAGAAATTTCGGGAGTATCTGAAGGGGCTAAAGCTGTAATGCCGCAGTCGCAGCGGGTGGATATTTTTCGCGTTCCACTAATACACTTCAGACTATCCTGAGCGCAATGCCTTGGCGCGCTCCTAGCCGTATCCGCTTCCGGCGGGCGTAACAGACTAATCCGCTTTTTTCTGGAAATCAAAATCGGTCTTGTGAGGGGGTGCGGCATTGTGGCATAATGCGACGGTTGCATTGCAGACGGTCCTAAGTGCTGCCTACATTGAGGGAACGTCCTGCATAACGCAAGAAATGCGAGGAGTTTATCCCGATGCCCGGATATGAAAGCCCGCAGCGCCGCAGTTCCGTTCTGCATGACCAGATCCAGTCAGTTTCTGATTTAGTTCGGATGTTTGTAGGCGACGTGCTTGGCATCCTCATTCCCGGAATGGTCTTCACGGTAGCCGTCTTTGCTGTGTTGGCATCCTCCGTAGTATGTTTTCTGGGGCCGTTCGATGACGGCGGTCAATACAAGGAGGTTTTCAAAGCAATTCTCAAAAGCCCGATCCATGCTCTCCACATTTGGCTTCTGGTTCTTCTCGGCTACGTTCTCGGTTCGACCTTTTTTCGGCAGGATCCGAAGCGGCCAGACCAGAAAAGCTTGGAACGAATCCTGAGGGATTGGACCACGGATGAACTCGATCGCTCGGAATTGCCCAGAATGGACGATGTGGACAACGAGGAGAAGGCGAAGGAGAAGAAGCACAAGCCTTCTTGGCGCTGGAAACTTAGGTTATGGTTTCTCGGCAGAATCGATGCCGTAAATCCGATGCGGAAGAAAGAGACGTTGGGACGAGAGAAGGCTGCGCGGATCGCAGCATCTTCGGGCGCTCAATTTCCTTACTCAAATATAGCCGCGTATCTTGAGGCGCGCGGCTATAACCATCTTGCAAAGATTGTCCCGTGGTCGGGCTCCACATTCGAGCATCGCTCAAAAATGTTCATTAACATACTGAAGGTCAGGCTTGAGTTGGTCGCCCCATCGAAATGCAGCGTAATTGTTGGAAATGAGGCTCATATCCGTATGATGTCCTCGGTGTGGTATGCATCCAAGACCCTTTTCGCTGTTTGCCTGTTAAGTACTATTCCGGTGTTCACCCATTTCCAATCCCTGATGCTGGCCTGCAAGGCTTACTTTCAACATGCCTCTGGTTGGGGAAGCCCCGTGACTTTGTCAAAATATGAGCAGTTGCTTTTTCACGATTTTCTGATTTATATGGTTCTCTTTTCTTTTACCGCTATCACTGCGTTTTGGGTTAAGCGACACGTGGAGAGATGTTTCCACTATCAAAGAGTACGGGAAGTGGTCTACGTGCTTGAAACCGCATTCAGTGTTGATAAAATATTGAATCTAAATCGATTCGGTGATCCAGATATTCTAAAGTATCTTCCGCCCAAGCAGCCAGAACCGTCTCACGGCGAGAAGAGGGATGGAAAGGCAGTCCCCAGTGAGCCAACTAATTCCCATCTTCCAGCGGCCCCGTTGCCTGACGTTCAAGTTTGCAATGTTACAAGCGGCGGGTGCGATTCCACTCCGACGGTCGGAGTAGGAGTCGTCTCCACGAATATCTGAGAATGGTTTGCGCTATAGAGTGGTTCACGCCTTCCACTTGATATTGCAACCAATCGACGGACGCTGGTCGGCGGGAACTGGCTTTCCCGCCAATACAGTGTCAATGGCGGCGCGCAAATCTTCGCCGGTTACAGCGATTCCGTTGCCCGGACGGCTGCCGTCGAATTGCCCGCGATACACCAGCCGGAAATCCCCGTCGAAAAGAAAGAAATCAGGCGTGCAGGCGGCCTTGTAGGCATGGGCCACGGCCTGTGTCTGGTCGTAGAGATAAGGAAAACTGAAGCCAAATATTTTGGCCTGCTGCTTCATTCCGGCGGGACTATCGTCGGGATGAGTGATTACATCGTTGCTGCTGATGGCAACAATGCCGAGTGAACTGCCGGAGTAGTCGTTTCCCAGCGCGGCCAGAGCCTTTTCTATGTGCTTTACATACGGACAATGGGTGCAGATAAACATCACCAACACTCCCTTTTGTCCGCGAAAATCGTCGCGGTGAACGGTCGTGCCTTTCACAACATCGGTAAGTGCAAAATCAGGGGCGATAACGCCCAATTCCAGCATGGTGGATTCAGTAAGCGCCATTGCATTTTCTCCAAATCAATATTTGCTTGACTTACTAACAGCTCCGTCTTTCTAAAACAGCGGAGTCTGCCGTCCCGGCATCGTCAACCCAAAGTGCTCATAAGCCAGGCGCGTGGCAACCCGCCCGCGCGGCGTGCGATCCAGAAATCCAATCTGTATAAGAAACGGCTCGTAGACCTCTTCCAGCGCGTCCTGCTCCTCGGCCAGGGTTGCGGCCAGCGTGCTCAAGCCCACCGGCCCGCCGTCGTATTTTTGAATAATGGCAAGCAGCAGCTTACGGTCGATCTCGTCAAAGCCATGCGCATCCACTTCCAGCATGGTGAGCGCGGCGTTGGCCGTTGGCCGGTCGATCACCCCCGAGCCGCGCACCTGGGCGTAGTCGCGCACGCGGCGCAGCAGACGGTTGGCAATGCGCGGCGTGCCGCGCGAGCGCAGAGCAATTTCAGCCGCGCCGTCCTGATCGATGGGAATCTGCATCACCTCAGCCGACCGCGTGACGATAAATCGCAGCTCGTCGTCGGTATAGAATTCCAGCCGGAGCAGAATCCCAAAGCGCGAGCGCAGCGGCGAACTCAGCAGCCCCGGCCTTGTCGTTGCGCCGATAAAAGTGAACGGCCGAATTTCCATCACGTGCGTGCGCGCCGCCGGGCCCTGGCCAATAATGATGTCCAGTTTGTAGTCCTCAAGCGCGGTGTAGAGTTTTTCTTCCAGCACCGGCTGCATGCGATGAATCTCGTCCAGAAACAGCACCTGGCGCTCGCGCAGGTTGGTCAGGATGGCTGTCAGGTCGCCCTGGATCTGCAATGCGGGCCCGGAGGTCTGCTGAAAGCCCACATCCAATTCATTGGCGATGATAGTGGCGAGAGTAGTCTTTCCCAACCCAGGAGGTCCAAAAAGCAGCACGTGATCCAGCGCCTCGCCGCGGCTTTTGGCCGCCTCCAGCGCAATGGCAAGCTGTTCTTTTGCCTTGGATTGGCCGATGAATTCGCCCAGCCAGCGCGGGCGCAGCTTCAACTCGAAGCCTTGTTCTTCATCGGCGCGCGAGGCGCTTACCAGCCGTTCCGGAGGTGTGTCGCGTGCAATCGCCATACTGATCAGAAGTGTAGCCGCTGAAGGCGCACAGGGCAATGCGCGCTTTTGCCGCCGTGGCGCAAAATTCCCCCACGGGGGGCTGGCGGAGAACCAAACGCGGCGCTATTATTGACTGTCTTGATACAGACCGCTTTTGACGAATTTCCTTGGATGCCGTGTGGAATTCCCAAGGTATATAGTCTAAGGTGGAAAAGAATGTCCGGCTTTGTTGCGTTCGGGCAGAGCCAAAGCTGTTCGATTTTGCCAGGAGACCCAAATGTTCAATCGCCTCTGCCTCGGAGCGTTTTTACTTGCCGGCCTTGCCCTCACAATCGTTGGGTGCGGCACCTCCCCTTCGCTGACTTCGATCGTTGTCAGCCCCAGCAGCATGAGTTTCGGGGGGGCTGGACTCACCACGCAGTTGACGGCCATCGGGTATTACACGCACCCCGGCCATCCTGCGGAGACCAAAAACATCACCAATTCGGTCTCATGGACGAGTTCCACTCCACAATGCGTGACGGTGAACAGCACGGGGTTCATTACTTCCGGTTTCAACGTCTGCTCCAACATTCCAGTCACGGCAAGCGCGCCCGGCTTCAATGGCATTATTCAAGGCAGCATGATCGTCAACGTTACCCAGCCCACCCAGCTGAATACCGATATCACCAAGGTCTCCGTGATACCGGCTACGCAGACGGTTGCAAGCCTGAATATTCCCGTCCAGTTTGAAGCCCTCGGCACCACAGGCAGCGGCGACTCGGTGGCGCTGACCGGCCTGTCCGGCCTGACCTGGATATCCAGCGAGCCCACGGTGGCCTTTATCAACAATTCCGGCCTGGCAACCACAGCCGGCTCGGGCACCACAACCATTACAGCTACCTTCGTCAATTCGGACGGCACGGCAGCGCAAGGCAGCGGCACGCTGACGGTATCGCCCACCGGTTCGCCTGAGCCTTTGACAGCCATGACCGTGGCGCCCAACGCGCAGACAGCTTTGGCCATTGGCCAAACCGCCCAGTTCCTGGCCATCGCCACCACCGGCAGCGGCACCTCCGTCAACCTGACCAACCAAACCGCAACCGTCAACGGTCAAACCATCAAGGCCGCGGTCTGGACTTCCAGCAATCCGTCGGTAGCCTCCATCGATCCCAATACCGGAATCGCCAAGTCGATTGCCGCGGGCGCGGCCGTCATGACCGCAGTCGCCTCCAACCCGGATGGCAGCGTGGTAACTGGCGCGTCCACTTATACGGTGACGGTCTCCACCACCTCCGGTTCGGAACCGCTCACTGGGCTCGCCATTGTGCCGCCCACGGCAACGGCCCTGGCAATCAATCAGCAGGTTCACTTCCTCGCTCTTGGCACAACCAGCGGTGGCGGATCGGTAAACCTCACCAACCAGACAGTCACCGTCGGCTCCAACACAGTTGGGCCCGCGGTCTGGACTTCCAGCAATCCCTCCATCGCCACCATCGACCCGGCCACCGGCATTGCCACAACGCTCAGCGCGGGTACTACGGCCATTGTTGCCGTTGCCTCCAACCCCGACAAAACAGTGGTTACAGCCACGGCGGTTTTGACCGTCACGGTTCCCGCCTCCACCGAACCTTTAGTGGGTCTGGCCATCATTCCGGCATCGCAGACGCTGACCACAGTGGGTGAAACCGCCAATCTGATTGTTCTGGGCATCACCGGAAGCGGCGCTACTGTCAATCTGACCGCCCAGTCCGCCACCGTCAACGGCGCAACCATCGCCGCCGCCACATGGAGTTCCACCGTACTCTCAGTTGCCACCATCGATCCGAATTCGGGCATCGCCAAGGCGGTTGGCAATGGCGTAACAGCCATCACCGCGCAGGCCATCAACACCGATAAAACGGTGGTATCGGCAACCATTCCGCTTACCGTCGCCCTTTCAACCATTCCTGAGCCGCTGCTTTCGCTGGCCATCATTCCCAGCACGCCCAGCGTGGCCTCGCCCCTTCAAACAACCCAGCTTACCGCCATCGGAACCTTCTCAGCGGCTCCGGTGACGCAGAACCTGACCAACGGCACCAAGGCATACCCCATCACCTGGACCTCCAGCAACACCGGGGTGGCCACCGTCGGAAGCCCTGAAAAGGCCGGAACAACGCCCGGACTTGTCAGCGGCGTTGGCCAGGGAACCACCACCATTGTGGCCACTGTGCCCAATACCGATGGATCGGTCGTGGTTGGCACCGCGACCTTCTCGGTGACCGGCGGAACAACCGAGCCAATGACGGCGATCAATATCTATCCGGGAACGCTAACGCTGGGCGCGACCGGCCAGACTGGTCAGTTCATCGCCATCGGAACCTCTGGACTCACCGGCCTCAATGTGGATGTCACAAACTCGGCGTCGCTCAAGTGGACATCCTCCATACCCACCATCGCCCAGATTTGCCCCATTATCCCTGCTCCTACTCCAAATCCATGCACCAGCACGTCAAACGGCTTGGCCATTGGCAAGAGTCCGGGATTAACCAATATCGCGGCCACATGGACCAACCCCGACAACAGCGTGGTGACAGGGCAAGCCTCTGTGACAGTTCAGGTCACGCCGCAGCCGGAGCCGCTGCTGTCAATCAATGTTGTACCGACAAGCATCATAACCGGGAATACTCAATTGAGCGGCCAGTTCCTGGCCTTCGGAACCTTCTCCACCGATCCAACCCTGATGGACATTACCAACGGCTTTACCCACGCGGGTTTCGTTGGCGAGGTGCCCGTCACCTGGACCTCCAGCGAACCCGATATCTTCCCCGTCAGTCAAACCGGTGGTCCCGGAGCACCCGCCGGTGTGGCTACTTCTCTCGGAACGGGAACTGCCGCGATCACAGTCGAAGCCACGAATACGGACGGCACGGTAGTTAGCGGTGCAGCGACCTTTGGCTGTAAGACAGTCAATTCCAACACCAACGGCCTCTGCGTCGTAGCCGCGACCTCGCTTTCTACGCTCACTGTGATGAATGCTGGCCAGAACCAGACCAACTGGCTGGTTACGGCGCCGTCCGCTACGGATACTCCTGACGTGATCCATTGCGGCGGTTCAGTTGAACAGGCAACGACACAAGGATCCGTCTGCTATTCGAACTATCCCACGGGCGTATATGTGACCGTGACCGAACCTGCCGGAGCCGGCAAATTCGGTGGATGGTCTTCGAACTGCATCCCATGCAATCTAACCCACGTAGCGGGCCAGATCGACTGCCCTGCTGCAAACACCCCGGTTCCGGACCCGTATGTGCCGCTCGTCGGTACGCCTGCGCCCCTCACCGCCGCCGGGCCAAACAGTTGCGCCGTCCCGATGGTCACCACCGACATTGTCGCCGCGATTGTCAACTAACGATACCGACCTATCAACCCCGAAAGCCGCCCTCCGAGGCGGCTTTCCTGCGTTTGGGACAAATGAATTTTGAGATTGATTTCCCGAATGTATTCTTCGGCCATCCGGAGGGAGCAGGAGCCTTCAGGCTCCTGAAGGAAAGTCAAGTGAGACAGACGCCTTCAGGCGCGGGCTCCGGCAACTCCGCCTTGGCTCCACATTTTCAAACCTGAAATGCCACCAACTCCGAGTGCCCCATCCATTCCGCAGCCTCATCGCGGAATGGGTGGGATAGAACAAATCTCAACCATCCAGCGCGCGCAAAGACAAAGACCCCCTGCGAGCGATTAGCGAGCCTTTAGCCCCACCGCAGGTGGCGCAGGTGGCGCAGGTGGCGCACGTGGTTTGCAGATTAATTCCGTTAAGAGTGCACAATAGGACTAGTTGCAAATCCGAGGCTCCCATGACCGCCGTTCAACCCCCAATTCGCGCAATCCCAGTCCCAAGTCCCTTAGTCCCCAGTCCCTTTTTCCCGCCCCATCTTCCCCTTTTATTCTCCAAAGAGCCGGGCTACCCCCACCCCCCTTACCCCACGGAGGCTTCTTTTTTATTCCTATAATCCCCGTAACAAGCACGATATAAACGGGTTAAAAATTAGCACTGTTAACCAATCAGTAACCGAACACCCCTTGTTTTTGGCCCATTCCTGGCAATAAATCGCCGGTTTTACCTCAAAATCCCTCGATTTTTTGAGTATTTTGCAGGCTCGTAATTTCTGCAATACAAACGGACCTCATGGCAGCCAGCGCAGGCGTCCCAGTTCCAGATTATGGAAGTTGGTTCACCATCCTTGCCGCGTTTTCCGCGGCAAGGGTGAGATTTCTCGAACTCCAACTTTTGCTACTTCTGTTCTGCCGTTGATCCGCCGAGCTTCACATTGTCGCGGATCAGGTTGGCCAGCAGAACATCCACCAACGTTCCGCCTTGACTTCCGCCAGCGCCCGCGACGATCTGCGGAACCAGTTGCGTTTTGGCGGCGGCAAGCGCTTGCACCACTTGCACCAACGCGTAGTTGCCAGACTCCATCGATTCGATCTTCAGCTTGATGACGTCTGCCTCTGAGGTTCCCACAGCGAGTGTCTTGGACGCTTCGGCGCTGCCTACTGTCATGATCACGTTGGCATCGGCCTCGGCGTTGATCTTCTTCGATTGCGCCTGGCCGCGCGCGCCTTCGATGGCCGCTTCAGCGCCGAATTTGGCAATCGTAACGCTGCGTTCGGAGTCGACGACGCGAGCCTGCGTGTCCGCCATGGCGCGCGCCTGCTGCAAGTCCTTGCGCGTTTCTTCAGCCAGTTGCTGCGTGTGGTAAGTCACCTGCTCCTGCTCGGCGATCTTGCGATCGGTGAGCGTTTTCATCAGCGCCTCGGGCGGCGTAATGTCGCCGATCAGCGTGTCGATCGCGTTCACGTTGTACTCGCCAAGCGCCAGCGCGATGGACGCTTTTGCCTCCGCCTGCCGCTCGCTGCGCTTCTTCAGAAACTCGATCACATCCGAAGTCTGCGCCGCGTTGCGGAAGTAGTTGCCGATGGTTGGCTCCAATACCTGCGTAACCAGGTTGGCCATGGTCCCAAAACGGGCAATCACTTTTGGCGCGTCGTTGCGCGGCACGTGAATGATCTGGCTGACATCGAGGTTGAAGGTGAATCCATCCGACGAGCGGACCGTGATGGTCGAGAGTTTCTCATCGAGCTTGTGCGCCTCGGATTTGCCAGTCGCCCAGTTGAGCACGATGTTGGCGGTAGAGACAATCTCAACCTTATGCGTGAAGGGATTGATGGGATACTTGCCGGGATCGAGCGGATCGACCCAAACGCCTTTCTGTCCGCGGCTCACCAGATTGCCGTGCTTGAAGGTGTCGCCGGTGACGTCCTTGCCCTCCGCGCCCACAAAGGCAATCACTACGCCAACATTGGCGATTGGCACCTGCGTCATGGGATAGGTCTCGACGGTGGCAAAGCGCGGATTGATGTAGTAGCGGCCAGCCAGAATCACCTGCTCCTGCAATCCCTTGTTGCCGCCGTTGGTGATAAAGGCTTCGGCGTCCTGATACATGTTGTGGCCAAGGATCTCCTTGCCGGCAATCTCGCCCGTGGCCAGCGGCTTGCCGTCTTTGGTGGTCACGACGCCTACCATGTTGTCGGGAACCTCAAGGACGTCTTCCATGGTCACCTGGAAGAGCGCGGTATTGATGCGGTAAGTTCCCGGCGGAATCACCGATATCTGCGGGCCGCGCTCGCCGCCGCCGGTCAAAAAGGCGCGCGCATCCTGAAAGGAGTTGCATTCAACAGTCCGGGCCAGCACGCGTCCGCCAGAGAGCGGATGGCCATCGCGCGCTTCCACAATGCCGATGTGGTTCTTGTCGATGGTGGTAAACGGCATCTTGTAAACCGCGTACTGCCAGACCCAGAGACCAAAGTGGATTCCGGGCGCCAGCGTATCGGCCTGCAAGCCGGCCTCTCTGGAAAGCGCAACGATTGCGCCGTCGGGCAGTGTGCGGTGCTTGCCGAAGAGCACCCATTTCTTGTTGACGATCCCAATCTCTTCCTGCGAAACAATCACAGTTCCGAAGAAGATGCGCAGAATCAACTTATGCAGAATCAAAGCCAGAATGAGTAAAAGCACCCATCCATAACGGATTGCGAAATCCATTGTCAACGCATCCATGCCGAATTTCTCCTTGTTGTGGGAACCTCCCATAATAGCGCAATCCCTGGCGAGCTGAATTTGTTGGGTGATCTTGAGGCGCGGATGCTACACGGCAGCGGCAAAGAGGACTTCGGTTTTGCTCAAAGTTCGTAAAACGCGGTTCCGCTATTGCCAAATTTGGTCCGCACTCGCCAATCCCGGCGCGCTGGCTTACAATAGCGGCAACGCAACTAACCCAGGCGGACCGCGGAGTGTACGATCCTAATTGGGTCCGCGGACCAGCTGCTGGGGGTGAAAACCCGGCAGCGCAGACCTTCAGCTTTTGGGCCCACGGTGTTGGCCGCTGCCGTGGAAGGCCCCGTCCATCTAGGACAGAAAAGGAATCTTGTGAGCGCTATGTGGAAACCCAGCCAGCCCGGACCGACGCACTTCTCTCCAAATCCAGAACCATCCCGCCCCGCAACTCCGCCCGCTCCTGCTGAGCCGGTAAACCGCGCCCCGGCTTCGGCTGGCGACCAGGCGACGATCAGCAAAGGCATTTTTGTCAAAGGAGAGATCACCGGCTCCGAGTCGCTGTTCATCGACGGCAAGGTCGAGGGAAGCATCAGCCTGCCCGGCAACCGCGTCACAGTAGGCCGCAACGGCCAAGTGGCGGCGAGCGTCGCCGCGCGAGAGATTGTCATTCTCGGCAAGGTGCGCGGCAACGTGTCGGCTACCGATCGGGTAGACATCCGCGCCGAGGGCGCGCTTACCGGCGACGTAACCGCTGCGCGCATCAGCATCGAGGACGGCGCTTTCTTCAAGGGCGGCATTGACATCAGGAAGACAGAGGTCAAGGTTGCGGCTGGGTCTCCTGCTCCGCCCGCCCAGGAAGCGCCCAAGCCGGCTCAGTCGTAGCTGCTTCCTAAGCCTCGCACCAATGCAAGCGCCCCTGCGCCGACTGGGGCGTTTGTGTGTTTGGAGATTCGTGGATTGAATGTTTATTTCAGCCACAATGAACCGGATCTCCAAGAATGAAGTGAGAAATGAATTGAAGATAGAACGAAAATTAAATCAATATGAGTTAAAGTATAGTTCCGTTAATTGACATTATATGAAATATATAGAAAAATATGAGATGAATATGAAGTCGCATATGACTGCGGAAATGAACCGGAAAACTAGATGATTCGCTACGAGCAGCCGAAACGATGGATTCTCTACGATGCGAACGCCGTGATGGCCGCTCTTGTCGAGGCCAAATCGGCCGTCCGTGCGTTGACAACACTGCCCTATCAGAAGAACTGGGTCGAGGCGCTCCAGGAATTGCAACTCAAGCGCGAGGTGGCTGGAACAAGCCGGATCGAAGGTGCTGAGTTCACTGAACGGGAGTTGGACGCGGCTATCCGACCCAATGTCTCGCCCCAGGAGTTGCACACGCGGTCTCAGCGCCAGGCGAATGCCGCCATGCGGACCTACCGCTGGATTGTCGAGCTTTCCGCCGACCGGCCGATCACTGCCGAGCTGGTGCGGGAGGTTCATCGCCGCATCGTGACGGGTTGCGATGAGGACCATTGTCCTCCCGGAGAATTGCGCGGGCGCGACACCAACGTCACCTTCGGCATTCCCCAGCACCGGGGCGCGGAGGGCGGCCCAGCTTGTGAAGAGGCGTTCGCCGGGCTGCTGCGGGCCGTACAAGCCGAATTCCGCATGCACGATCCGCTGGTGCAGGCGATGGCCTTGCACTACCACCTGGCAGCGATGCACCCGTTTCTTGACGGCAACGGTCGAACAGTGCGCGCTCTGGAGGCGCTGATGTTGCGCCGCGCCGGATTGACTGACAGAGCATTCGTTGCGTTGTCGAATTACTATTATGACGAGAAGCCGGCCTACCTGCGCATTCTCAGCGAGGTCCGGCAAGGCGGCAACGATCTCACGCCCTTCCTGGTCTTTGCCTTGCAGGGAGTCCGCATCCAGTGCGAGCGGCTGACGGCGGAGATTCGCAAGCAGATGCAGCGCGCCCTCTTCCGCGACACCATGTACAGTCTCTTCAACCGGCTGGAGACGAAACGGAAGAGAGTGATCGGGGAACGGCAGATCGAGCTACTTAAGATACTCCTTGAATCCGACGAGATCACGATGATGAACCTCATGCAGAAGGCTGGTGTCCACTACGTTGCTCTCAAATATTCGGGAACCGCTGTATTTCGGGATATCTACAGCCTAGTAGAGCTGGGAGCAGTCAATCGGACCCAAGCTTTGCGGGATTCACGCGATTATTTAATAGATATTATGGATAAATTCTCCATCAATTTGGACTGGCCACAGGAGATCGACGAAGGCGAATTCTTGCGCCGGATGAAGGCGATGCCCAAGAGCAAGACTTTCAAGTTTCTTTCCTAAAAAACGTCTCAACTTATTCCGAGCCGCTTCATGGTTGCCCGCGGCAGTGCGGAGCCTGTCAATTCCAGCACACCTTTGACGATGGTCAGCCACAGCGCCGTGCCCGCGACCAGCACCGCCAGATCGATCCAACGCGTCTCGCCGGGCAGTGCGGTTTGCAGTAGTTTGCCCAGCCACCAGAAGAGCAGGCCAACCGCCGCGCCGCCAGAGACGGCAGCCAGCAGGCAGCGGCCGATCTCGGCATAATCCAGGCTGGCCAGCGAGACCATGCGCCGCTGGTGCAGCAGCACGGCCAGTGAGATGGTCTGCAATGCGATTCCGATATCCGAGGCCATGGCAAGACCCATCGCTCCTTGCCAATGGTAGAGCGCGGCGTAGATAGGAATTGATGCCAGCGTCACCGCTGTCGCGGCCACCATCGGCAGAAAGGTATTACCGGCGGCGTAAAATGCACGGGAGTAGATGGCCTGGGCCGACCAGAGAAAGAGTGAGAGAGAGAGGACGATAAAGTAGGCGGCGCAGGCGCGGCAGTCTTCCGCTGAGAAGCGGCCACCGAGATAGATCAGCTCGACCAAAGGCGCCGCCAGCGCGGCCATCGCTGAAGCCGCCAGCAGTCCCAGCGCGGTAACACGAGCCACGGAGTCGGCGACGCTGGTAGCGAAGTCATAGTGACGCTTGGTGGACCAGAGATTGGCAAAAAAGGGCATGGATGCCGCGCCCGCCGCGCCTGCCAGGATTCCGATCGGCGCCGCAAAAAGCTGTTTGGCAATATTCATTAAAGTGATTGCGCCATCGGTGGACGAGGCGAAATGGGTGATGATCCAGCCGTCGGCGGAGACCAGTGAAACACCGGCCATGAGCGGCAGGGAGAGGCGCACCCACTCGCGCAAGCCCTCGTCGCGCCAATCGAGAATGAGCCGGAAACGCAGGCCGACGCGATGAACAAAATAACCATTAAGCAGGAAATTGCCTAGAAAGGCTCCTGCAACCGTACCAACGGCCAGTGAAGAGATGCCCATGCGCTTAACCAGCAGCAGACCGCCGGCGATGGTGCCAAGGTTGTAGATGAGCGGCGCAATCCCTTGCACTGAAAACTGCTTGCGAACGAAGAGCACCGCGCCGAAGACGCCACTAGCGAAAAAGCATAACTGCGCGGGTAGAAGGATGCGGGTAAGTTGAATGCAAAGCTGAGTCTTCTGTGTGTCAAAGTCGGGGAACATGTGGTGAACATACAAAGGGGTGAGAATTTCAGCAAGGACGATTGCAAAGCTCAGCACCAGGAACATTGTGGTCAGAATCACTGAGAGAGTATGCTCTTCCTCAGCCTCGCGCCCGGTGTCACGATAGCGGCTGAGGATGGTGACCAGCGTAGCCGAAAGCGCGCCGCCAACGAGGAAATAGGAGATCATGTCGGGCAGCAGAAATGCACCGTAAAAAGCATCCGTTCCGTGGCCAAAGAGATAAGCAATGTACTTTGTCCGCACTAAGCCCATGATGCGCGATAGGAAGTTGAAGCCCATCATCAGGATGGTTGCGGAAAATGCCGTGTGCGCGTGCGACGGGCGCAGCAGGTCTATGGCGCGCGCCCACTTGGATTGCGCCGGCAGAGAGGATTGAGTTGAGAGCCGTTCCGACACTATTCTCGATTCTAATGTCTGGAGGGTTGGGAAGATCCGCGATGAAAGCGTTGCGATGTGCCCGAAGCCGAGGCTTGACTGCGGACTAGCCCACATGCTGGCCTCTATTAAGGGGGTACTCATTTTGGCCGGACCGCCCGTAACCTCATGCCAATGTCATTAATTTCCGATAAGGGAAGGGCGGGAACCGAGCGGTGCCTTCTTGCGGGTTGATCCCTCGTCTTCGGCCGCGCCGCAGGACGCAGGTTGGAAAGAGCGCAGCCATTGTCGGCTCCGCTCAATGCGCGGTCCGCAAATCAGGGCGCGGCATCCGCACGTTGAGGATCGACTGACGGAGCACCGAAAGGCCAGGAACCGAGATGCCACGAAGAGAATTGGAGATCGCCGGAATCGATCAGCGGCAAGAGGAGGCGCGGCTTGCTGCTTTGACTGCCACCGGAATTCTGGACACTCCTCCTGAGTCGAGTTACGACGCAATCGTTCGTCTGGCTGCCGAGTACTTCAGTGTCGACGCAGCCACCATCGCCTTTGCCGACGAGAGTCGCGTCTGGATGAAGTCCTGCCTGAACCAGACAGTGCGGGAGCTGCCGCGCAGGAATTCGATCTTCGACAGGGTTCTGGCGGAGAATGGTCCCGTCGTTGTTTCGGATGTCTTCAAAGATCCCACATGCAACTCGATTCTCCCGCGTCTCAAACAAATCGGGAAAGGGTCTTTTGCCAGTGTGCCGGTGCGCAATGCCGAGGGAATTATCCTGGGGATTCTGACCATCTTTCGCAACGAGCCCAGCCTGGAGATGCTGCCGGCAGGGATTCGCACCCTGGAAAGCCTGGCGGAGATGGTTACCAGCCAGCTAGAACTGCGCAGACTGCGCCATGCCATGAACAGAAATGGGAACGGGCATGACCTGCTCCACGCCCATGGCAATACCGCCAAAGCCAGCTGGCCAGACATGGCCGATCTGCGCCATGCCTTGGATTACGGCCAGTTTGAGCTCTACTATCAGCCGGAAGTGGACCTGGCAACACGTCAGATCATTGGCCTGGAAGCACTCATACGCTGGAATCATCCTGAACGCGGATTGGTTCCTCCCATGGACTTCATTCCACTGGCCGAGGAAAATGGGCTGATTCTGCCCATCGGCGATTGGGGTTTAGCCGAGGCCTGCTCGCAGATTCAGAAATGGTGCCAGGAGGATAGCGGCCACGTCACTCTGCGCGTGTGCGTCAATCTCTCGGCGCGGCAGTTCTCGCGCGAAGGGTTGACCGACCACGTAGAGGCATTGCTGCTGCAATCGGGCATTTGCAGCCGCCAGCTCGGCTTGGAGATGACAGAATCAAGCTTGATCCCCAATATGCACGTCGCCATGGAAGTTCTCGGCGGCCTGCGCCGGCTGGGTGTTTCACTGCTGATGGACGACTTTGGGACCGGCTATAGTTCGTTGAATTACCTCCATTCGTTTCCTTTCGACGTGCTCAAGATCGACCGCTCTTTTGTGGGCCGTATGACTGAAGGAGAGCAGCCGCTGCAGATTGTTCGCACCATTATCGAATTGGCGCGCGTATTGGGAATGGACGTGGTGGCGGAGGGTATTGAAACTTTGGAACAATTCCGGCTTCTGCGTGAGATGAAATGCCGTTACGGTCAAGGCTACCTCTTCGCGCGCCCGCTGACTGCGGCAGCGGTGACGCAGTTGCTCCGTCTGCCCGGCCGCATCCTGCCCGACCCAGAGGTCTCAGAGCTTGTCTGCGCATGAATTGCGATTGATCCGGCTAATCCCGACGCCATTGCCGAGGCTATGAATCTCTTTTGCGCAGTACCGAAGCCGTGTTTTATTTCAGAACGGATCTCAACAACGTCCTCTTATGAAACACTTCCCCCTCGCTTCATGGGAG
The DNA here is from genome assembly GCA_050014335.1 of Occallatibacter sp. GTDB lineage: Bacteria > Acidobacteriota > Terriglobia > Terriglobales > Acidobacteriaceae > Telmatobacter. The sequence continues at coordinate 22,446 of JBEKDN010000037.1, forward strand.
ATTTCTCACGCTTGCAACCCCGCCTTGAGCTACCTTCAAACTATGAATCAGACATCCGAAGCCGCGCCTTCGCCCCTTTCTGCCAGCTTTGCCAGTCTGCTGGCCTCGCTTGCCTCCGGCGGCGGAAAAGAGCCTTCGGGAGGTAACGGTTCTCGAGGCTGGGACGACGCCGCATTGGAAGACGACGTGGCGACCTTGAGCTATGAAAGCGCTCTGCGCGCCCATGCCCGCTATCGCCCCTCCAGTCCATCCAGTTCTGCTGATCTGTCGCTCGCCGAGGCCGCCGTTGCGGAGCTGTTGAGTGAAAAGAGATCCGCGGATGGTGCGGCGCCGGCGCGCGCGTTGGCGCCTCGAACCGCCGCAGTTCCGCAAGCCGCAGCGAAGAACGAAGCGAAGGTCGAACGCGCGGGATCTACGGCCTTCGAGCGCAATCTGAAGGATTCCAGCATCACCATCCGCATGAGCCGAGCGGAGTGTGAGCAACTGCACCGAAGAGCGGCCGAGGCTGGACTGTCTGTCTCAGCCTATCTGCGCTCTTGCACCTTTGAAGCGGAATCGTTGCGCGCGATGGTCAAGGACACTTTGGCTCAACTGCGTCCAGCCGCAACCACGCCAACAACTCCAGCAGCCAAGCCCGAAAAACTTTCGGTGCCCCAGACTCCGCAGCGCACATTACGCGGATGGCTCACGCGACTTTTCACTCCAGGGCAAGCAAATCAGCGGGTGGCGCGCGCTTGAACTGTCGTTTCGGGGATCTGGATTTGGCGCGGTTTTTTTCGAATTCTGAGCCCTGAACCCCGACCGATCCTGACCAGCCGCCCTTTTCGGGAGTTTAGACTGGAAGCTGTTCTGAGAGCATGACAACGCATCGCTTTGGAGTTCTTCGCCGCTTCCGCTTCAATCGCCCGCAGCAGATTGCGGCGGGGCTGTTGGCTGTCTTTCTCATCCAGGGACTGTGGCTGACATCTCGCCAGACGCTGACTGATCGCGACTACCAATACGCGCGCTGCGGCCGCGAGATGTGGGAGGGAAGTTCGCCGTTAGTAGGCTACTTTACCAGTTGTGGCAATATTCGCGACGGCGTTTTGGCCTATCGGCTCGCCGGCCTGCCGCTGACCTTGAATCTGCTGGCTGAGCGGAAATTGGACCGCTTTCGCAAACCGGAAGATCGTGTGATGCAAGCTCAAGGCGTGCTATCGGTGTGGGAGCTGCGCCACCAATTAACGCATATTCTGTTTCTGCTGCGCATGCCCTTTCTGGCTGTCGGCTGCATGCTTGGCGGCGGCCTTTGGTGGGTCACGAGACGGCTCTATGGCAATCTGGGCGGCTACACCGCCCTCGCGCTCTACTGTTTCTCGCCGCCGGTTCTGCGGGCATGCGTTGCGCCCAACTCGGAGATACTGGCGGCGCTCGGCGTCTATGGCGGAGTTTACACCTGCATCGGCGTGGCTCATGCAATGCAGGGGCCAAGACGCAAGTGGCGGCCGCGCATTCTGCTGCTTACGGCGGCCTTTGCCCTGGCTGCCACCGCGCACATTGCCTCGTTGCCGGTAGTGGCGCTCTTGGGTTTGGCGCTGATGCTCTGGGTAGCGGAAGGCCACAGGAGCCAGGTGCTCCCGGTCTTGCTCCTTGCGACCGCCGGAGCCTTCTTCGTGCTTTTCGCCTTTTACGGCTTCTCGCTGGACGCGTTCAGCTACGTTTTCCAATCCGCCGCGGGGCGGCTTTCCATCTCGCTTGATCCGGCCCGGCGTTTCTTCTCCACACTGCCAAACGCAGGCATAACCGTTGCCGCTTCCGCCGCAGGTTTGCTCTACTTCGCCCTGCCGCGCTCGCGCTACTTTGGGAACTCATCGCCGCTGCTCTGTGCTTTAGTTTTGATGTTGTTGGTAATGACGGGCGCTCCAGGCAGCCCATGGCTTTGGGCGCTGCCCTTTCTGCTCACGTTCATTGGCGGAGTCTTTGCCGACGCCTACGATGGTCCGAGAGGAGGCTTGGCACTCTCTGCCGGAACAGCGATTGTGCTGCTGCAGGCCGTTTTCTG